>JBBPIG010000002.1:0-300000 GCA_038040445.1 Acidobacteriota bacterium
CCACACATATGACGTGGAGGCGTTCGCCATTTCCCCCGATGGCAGCCGCATCGTTTCGGCCTCCGACGATGGAACCCTTAGGCTTTGGGATGCTAAGACAGGAGCCGAACTGGCGACCCTTGCGCGCCACACAGATGGGGTGTCGGCGTGCGCCTTTTCGCCCGATGGCAACCGCATAGTTTCGGCTTCTCGGGATGAAACCCTGAAGGTTTGGGATGTTAAGACAGGAGCTGAACTGGGCACCCTGAAGGGCCACACGAACAAGGTGACGGCGTGCGCCTTTTCCCCCGACGGCCGCCGCATCGTCTCGGCTTCCGAGGATAAGACCCTGAAGCTTTGGGATGCTCAGACAGGGACCGAAGTGGCCAGCCTTACGGGCCACACGAAGGAGGTGGTGGCGTGCGCCTTTTCCCCAGATGGCAGCCTCATCGTTTCTCGCGCGCGCGGCGCGGTCATCAACATCACTAAACAATCTTCTGAGATTCCCGGTGCTTCCGAGGATATGAAGATTTGGGATGCTCAGACAGGAGTCGGCTTAGCAACGCTTGCGGGCCACACAGACGTTATAGGCTATTACGACGAGTGGTTAACGTCTTATATCCAACGGGTGAACGCGTGCACCTTTTCCCCCGACGGCAGACGCATCGTTTCGGCTTCCGTGGATAGGACCCTGAAGCTTTGGGATGTTCAGACAGGGACCGAACTGGCCAGCCTTTCGGGCCACACGGAGGAGGTGGTGGCGTGCGCCTTTTCCCCCGATGGCAGCCGCATCGTTTCAGGTTCCGAGGATGGAACTCTCAAACTTTGGGATGCTCAGACAGGAGCCGAATTGGCCACCCTTGCGGGCCACGGGCGCGTGACGGCGTGCGCCTTTTCCCCCGATGGCAGCATCGTTTCGGCTTCCTGGGGTAGCCTGATGCTTCTGAATGCTCAGACAGGAGTACAGATTTGCGAATATCAACTCGAAGCCCCGGACAAGGCTACTGCTTGGAGCCCCAGGGGCGGTAATCTAGCGGCGGCCGACCGCTTGGGCCACTTCTTGATTCTGCGGCTCCACAACGTTTCCTTCGGTCCCTTCATCGTGACCTCGTGGCGTCACGATCCGCAACCGTCGGATTCGTCGGCGCGCCTTCATTTTGGCTGTCCGATGTGCCGGGTGTGGTCTGAGGGGGCCGCATCGGCGCTCGGCTCCGTGATTCCATGCCCTCACTGCGGCGAGCGCGTCAAGCTCAATCCTTTTACCATCAATGCCGACTGGCGCCCCATCGCCGAAGCCTGGAAAGTGAGGAAAAGTGAAACCGGACCAGAGTACACGCAGGAAACGTACGTCATTGCTGACAGCGAATCTGATGCGGTCGATAAGACGGATGTAGGCTTAACCGCAACATCGCGTGACGAGGAGCGACGGCCATTTGATGTTTCAGAAGCAGAGTCAGCCAAAGCGGAGAATGTGGCGCTTCCAGCCGCAGAAGTGCCTTCGGTAAAGAGAAATGAGTTGAGATCCATCGGTCCTATCGTCATAACCCCATGGCGACACAATCCGGAGCCGTTGGATTCCCTGGAGGCACCTATTCATTTTGGCTGTCCGCTATGCCGGGTGTGGTCTGAGGTGGCCGCATCGGCGCTCGGCGCGGTGATTCCATGCCCTCACTGCGGCGAGAGCGTCAAGCTCAATCCTTTTACCATCAATGCCGACTGGCGCCCCATCGCCGCAGCCTGGAAAGCGATGGTGAATGATGAATGATTCACAGGTGTTCAAAGATCCAGGAGGCATGAGTCGGCTGAAACGACTCCCCTTGCATGAAGGATCCGTACGCTCCCAAACCCACCCCGGAGTCACCCGGACCGAGCGCGAGCTGCAAGATCCTGAACGTCTGCCCGAGTTGAGGAGTTGAGGTTGGGAGGTTGAGAACAGCAGCAGTTGAGTTGGGCTTCGTCGTCAAGCGCGAGGATCGCCGGCGTCTCCCGGGCGATAATTGATAATGTCCTCTTCGGGGACCCCGGCGTCGAACGCCTCGTTAATCCTGCCGATCTCCGAAGCATGGCGGTTGGCGCCGCCGAAGTCTTGGTAGTCGCCCTGCACAAGCTCGGGTTCAGGATCGCCGAAATGATCTCTGATGAAAAGTTTCGTCCACTCGAGCAGCTCGTGCATATTGAAGTCGTCGATTCGCGCAACCATGTCGAGCAGCGGAGTTATGAAATAGTCTCTGTCGCCGAGCAGCCGAAGGTTCATCTCTCGTACGAGTTGGGAACCGCCAAACCCGCAGAGTGGATCATCGGGGTCCTCGGGATACTCGCCCTCGATACCAGCCGCGCCGAACGTAAGCGCGTTGAGAGTGAACCAGTATGACTTGCCTTCGTTGCTGCCATCTTCGGGCAACAGCCACACATCCTCCCAAACCGTTCTGCTTTCAGGAGACTCCCAAACGTGAGGAATGTAATATTTCCACTTCATTGTACTGTCCTTGTTAGAAGCATCGCTCACGGCTCCGTTGATCATGCTGCCTGGCCGCACAGGTCGGACTCGTGTCAGAACTCATTGCATAGTGCGAGCACTATGCCACTATGCGATGACCGAAAACCAAAGAAATCAAGCTGCCTCGCATCGCGTTCGTTGAGTTCCCGAGTTGATTGGCTCCTGACGACCATAGACTCAACGATTGATCGTGGCTCAAAACGCGAAGCGTTATGTTAGCGGCATAGCTTTCTTGTCATGCTGCACGAAGCCCACCGCATATTTGTTGATCAACTCGTGTCTATGGCCATGGCGGCGGAACGAGACCCGCTTTAGAAAGCAATTCTGAACTGCTGGAAAACCAACTGAGGATATTTTTGAAAGACGTGACCCTCTGCTCGAATGAAGAGCAGCCAGTCGCGCAACTGATTGCGAAGTGTCTCGCGCGACTGAAACATCTCGTTTGACCGACCTGTAGACAGATTCACTGGTCCTCGACAACCCTGGTCCGCGGGGCAGCCCGAGTGTCAACGATGAACGGGTTAAACCGCAGCGGCCGATGACAGAGGGGGCAATCGCTGAGCAGGTGTGGCTCGTCCCAGGCTTCGTCAGGCAATGCGGCGCATGGCGACCGCTCGGCCACGAAATTGGCGTCGCGTGTCACTCCGGCGATCACGTCCAGGACCCGCACCGGTACGGGAAACCGCTCCTTACACCACGCGCACTGAGCGGTCATTTGGTCATCCCAGACTCCCCCTCGCGCTGCCGAGAAGAACCTCAGCATCCTTCCCGAGTGTGGAGACAGCCACAAGCGGATCGCAGTCGTGACGGGCGGACCGGGCTTGTGATTTGCCAGGCTGAGCAGGTTCAATCCTGTCTTGCCCTCAGGCACCGCAAAAGAAGCGTCGGCGCCGCAGAAGACTAACCTCGCGTAACCTCTTCCAAAGAAGTTAGCGATCTCCTCCCCCGATCTCGCGTCCCAAACCGTGATCCGACCTTGCTGAAAGGCCCCGACCACAGACGATCCGTCGCTGGTGAAAGAACAACCTTCGGTCTTCTCGTCTCGATGCTCCACAGTCCACACCCGCGTCTCGTTACTCGATCTCCACATGATCGTCTCGGAGCCCGATGTGGACACAAAGTGGCGGCCGTCCGGCGAGTAGCGTATGTCTGTTAGCTTGTCCGAATGATGAGAATGAATCGCAAGCTGAGTTGCCGTGCCTACGTCCCAGGCTCTAACGGTCTGATCAAAATAGCCCGAAACAACGCGCCTGCCGTCTGGAGACACCGCCCACCTGGCGTTTGGACTACTGTAACCGTGGAACCTAACGAGCTTGGTCCCGTTGAGAGAGTCCCAGACCGCGAGATGCGTATCTCGCTCGAAGGACGGCGGCGACCCAATTTGGGCGAGTTGCTTTGCCAGCTCGACTGAAACCTGCTTGGGCGCTTCAGAGGAAACAAAGACGTCTCTCCCATCGACTGAGAACGCACAGGCCTTTACGCGACCCACGACCCTGGAAAGGGCAAGTGAAATCCGGCCAGTCCCGGCATTGCAGATCTGTACAGCTCCTGGCTGCTCGAGGCCCTGGGACCCGACGACTACGCGGCCACCGTCTGGCGAAAACGCGCACTCTGACACTTCTTCGTGAACGCGCGCAGGTTTTGCTACCTGCCGTCCGCTGTCCACGTTCCATATCCGAAGCGAGTGGAAGCCGCGCTCTGATGCGGGCTCAAGGCTCGCAGCGAGGTGGTCCGTCTTCGGCGACAGAGCGCAAGTCGAAATCCGAGTCCCTCCGACGTCCAACGAAGAAAGCAACTGGCCTCTATTCTCAAGCCATACTTCGAGCTTCGGGCCGGGGAGGACCCTCACAACGCGCCAGTCGTCGAGCTTCGATGCGCAACTCCACACTCCTCCTCGATCACGTTCGGGGCGCTCGGTCATTCCGCGTGCGCTTGCGTCCCACAACTTAAGCTCACCGCCCAGCGGGGACTCTCCCGCCGACGAGGCGACTTCACGGCCGGTTGGTGAATAAGCGCAAGCCCTGATCGGCCAAGAGTGACTACCCGGACTGGCGAGGTCTGCGCCTGTGCGAGAGTCGATGAAGAACAGCCGGGAGTCGGAACTCGCCACCACCCTGGCGCCGTCGGGCGCGAAATCACAATGAGAGATATGCCCACGCGGCCCGTTGACGCTCGCTATCGCTGCGCCAGTCTCTGAGTTCCAGGTTTTTATCTCAATTTGCCCCGACGAGTTTGCCAACGAGATGATGCTGCGGCCGTCACTGGAGAAACAGCAGCCGACTACACGACCGTTGTGCCCGGAAAGCGTAACCAATGTCTGGCCGGAAGTGACATCCCATACGCGAAGCGTTTGGTCATCAGATCCTGAAACCAGGCGGGAACCATCACGAGAAAACGCGCCGCAATTGACCAGGTTTTCGTGCCCGGTTAGTCGGAAGACCTCCGTGCGGCTCTGAACTTCCCACAGCGTCAGCTCACTGACCGGGGCCCTCAACAGGAAACCGCTGTCCCCGCCGCCAGAGACGGCAAAGCGCCCATCCGGCGAAAACTCGCATACCGTCACTCTGTGTCTTTGTTTTCCAAGCTCGCCGATCTCGGCTCCGGCTGTCGCGTCCCACAGCTTCACCGAACCTTCCTTTTCACCGGAGATAATGAGACTGGAGTCGGGTGAAACGGCCAGGGCGGTGATCCAGTTGTCCCGATTTACGCCGCCCACATCGCTGAGTCCCCGCAAGTAGAGCAGAGCAGTGCGTATGTCTTCGGCTTTCCGGTCACGCCGGACACTCATGGTTACGACCTGTTCACCGTTGAGCGCGTTCCACACGGTGATTCGGCCATCGGCCGAGCCGGACACCAACATCGTTCCGTCCCGCGAGAACGCGCAGGCTCCAATCTCTTCGCTGCCGACCTCCAGAGTCATCAGGCACTGCGCGAGGCTGTCAGGTTTGTTGATCCACCGAAGCCATGGGCGCTTTTCAAGTCCCGTCTCAAACCGCTGCCGCGCCATTTGCGCCGGCAAGGTCGAGTCGGGGTGGTTGGCCACTTGCTGAAAGAGAAGGTGAGGGTACTCTCGTAGAATGCGGCTCTCGCCGCGAATGAACCGCAGCCAGTCTTGCAGTTCTTCGCGCTTCGAGTGCTGACGGATTTGCTCTTGTGACATCCAGACCCTCAACCCAGCAGCCTTTCAGTCGGAGGGAACCTATTTCACACGGGGACTAATATCACACCACGATCCACCTACGCGGCCGTCCGTTTTCATCTCTCACCCAGCCATGCCTTAGCAATCGGCGCCCAGTCTGCGTTGATGTGACTCTCGCCGCTAATGAACCGTAGCCATTCTTGCAACTCATCGCGCGCCGTTTGATATGGAGGGGGCATCTCGCCTTCCTGTTCCGGGAGACTTTTATGCTGGGAACTTCTCGAGCGCGCGGCGGTAGTCCTCTTGAAGCTCGTACACACCGCCATGGATCGTCTTCGCGTCCTCGCCCTTTCCCGACGTGATCACCGAAACGTGAGTACATTTGGCTTCGAGAAACTCAAAGTCAGTCAGCGTGGCGTGAAGCTCGTCCCACTTCTCGCCATACGTCTGCTGATACGGAAGCTCAGACAGCTTCCTGATGTTCGGAGTCTTCTTCTCCTTCTCGAATAACTCCTGACTCGCGAAGTACTCAGCTAGACTCGAATGGCGCGCGCCCTTGTCATTCCCCGCCAGGAAGGTCTCTTCCACTACCTCGCGAAGCTGACGGTGGTAGAAACTCATCAGAGATGCGCCGTCTGCGCTACGCTCGGCCAGGTATGGCTCAAGGTCGAAATACAAACGCGACCAGACGATCACCGGCAATCGCTCTTCGGGCGGCGTGTGCTTCGCGCGAGACTTGAAATCCCCAAGCACTTCTTCGTCTCGCGATAGCACGTCGAGTAGCTCGTCTTCGGTTAGGCCGTTCTTTGACGCAGCCAGATAGCCCAGGCTCCGCGACACCACGACCTTGCCGTGGTTGGCATCCAGCGAAAGCCGTTCAAACAACTGACGAATGATCCCTGGGATGTCCCCGGCCAGGTCGGCTATCGGGCTGTAAGACTTCCACCGCCGCGCTTCCTCAAATGCCAGCTTCAAATAGAGCGGCATTCCACCTTGCTCTCTACTCCCGCTACTTTCGCCCGTAGGTCTGGCGGAGGCGTCGAACATGCGCAGTACTTCATTCTTCTGTGGCGACTGCAGCGTTCTGTCCGCGTCCGCCAACCAGGCTTCCAGCAATTCGTCTGCTTCTGCTCTTGGCATCGGTTCGAGTTTCAACAGGTTCGACGGCAGCTTTCTATCGAGCGCAACCTTGCACTCGCCAGGAAGCGTAGAGACGACCAGGTGTACGTGCTCGGGTAGCTCGCCGGGAAGCCAGATCAGATTGCGGGCGTGATCGGCGTCCGATAGTTGATCGAGCGCATCGAGAAAGACGGCCAGCGGCTTGTCCGGCCGCGCTAGAGCGAGCCGTTGCGGCATCTCTTTCACCAGTTCTTTGTATTCGGTTGGAATCGTCGTCTCGTCCCCGCCGTAGATCCGAGTCACCTGGCGGCAAAGACTTTCAACCAACGACCGCGCATCGGATGATCCGGGAGTCGCCCCGATGAATCTCGACACAAGCACGGCGTTAGGAATCCGCGATGCGCAATCCGCAATCGCCTTCGCCATCAAAGCAGACTTTCCAGAACCGGACTCGCCCCACACCGCGAGCGGATGACGGTCTTCCCGCGCAACGTAATCAAGGATCGTTTTGAGAATAGACGCTCGACCGATGAATGACTTGGCGCGGTTCTCAGCGAAGTCCTTGTGATCGGCGACTTCTTTTTCGAGGGCCTCGATCTTTTCGAGCCGCGCGATCTCTTCGAGGATCACTGTTGCCAGCCGTCGCCAGACGTCAAAGCACAACCCGGTGCTTGCGCTCTCGTCCTCGAGCAGCCTCATGCACTCTTCAAGGTTTTCCGGCAAAACGCCGATATGATTGGCCGTGATACCACCGCCAGTCCAGCTCGCGGTGTAGTGATGAAAGTTTCCAGGCAGCCGCTTTTCGACCCGGCCTTTCAAACTTTTTAACTTGTCGCTCGCCTGGCGGTCCAACGACCCGGTTTCGTCCACATCGATAAAATCTCTAGCGCTCTGGCTTTCCGGCAGCGCGCTGATAGCGCGAAAGAAGCAGAAGACATGTTCGTTCGCGTCGCTAACGGTCATCGCACCCGCGTCGATCTCCTGTTCCGTCGCGGAATCTTCGTACTTCTTGCGGTCGCCTTCCGCCAGGTTCATTCCCTCGATTGCTTTGAGTAGTATTCCGCGCAGTGGCCGCTCGATCTCCTTCTCCCACGTGTTGAAGTCAGCAAACTCACTTTCTTTTCTTCGCGGCTGGAGTCTGTAGACGGGAGGCTTGGCGTTGTCATCGCATCGATACCAACCCTTGTTGTTTTCGGGCTGCTGGTCCGTCCAGAGGAGAAGTTCTCTCTCCTCCGGCGTGACGCGCGGGAGAATGGCTTCGAGCTCGTTAGCTGGAATTTCAGCGGGCAACGGTCGCCAGCCATACCGATCGCCGAGCAGCACAATGAAGTTCGGCCGCGGCGAAGAGCGCTGTGACCGTGAGACCTCGTCCAGGCAGATCTTCATGGTCTGCTGGTCGAGCCCGGCTTCGTCGCGCACTCCCCATCGCAGATCTATCGCCTGGAAGCGACAGCCGTGCTGCGTGCAGAGTTCGCGCAGCCGCGGAAAGACATACTTCTGAAGCGCGTTCCGCTCTTCTATCAGGTCGCTGAAAGTAGAGCTGACGAAGACTCGAAATGTTCTTGTAGTTTGTCCCATAACTGCCCCTCCAGCGATTGGCGTACTTCATTACTCGGTGCGAAAACTGGCGCAACTAATTCAAATCCCCACCGGGCGAGCGGGCCTTCTTAGTATCAACCGTTTCCACCAAGGTAACTCCTTCCACCGGGCCAACGCTCGCTGGTATTCCAGGTTGAGACGCGAAGCACTATCAGGATTTGCTTTTCGGTGCGGGATGGGGATGTCAACGGCCAACTCTCCTGATACTTCCTTCGCGGGTACATCAATAAGATGGGCAACAAGTTGTCGGAGAGAAGCTTGCTCGGCTTCGGTTATGCCTGCTTCACCGGCGATGTTCTTTGGCAAACTCTTGCGAGCTTTGGGCGACAAGCTTGCACCGGTGCTTTTGGTTCCGCTTCTTTTGGTCGAAGCGCGATTAGGCCTTCCCTTGAGCAGTCGCCAATCCATTTCAATTGTAAAAGGGTTAAGCTTCACCCGAGTTCCGCATCCGGCGCAAGAAAGCTCCGAGTCTATTGCCGACGCTAACACGTCGCTCCACTTCCCGCAGGCCGGACAGTTTAGAGCATGATCGAAAGCGGGTGCGGGTGTTGCTTCTTCCGCTCCTTTTCTTCGCCGCCGCTTTCGCCGGCGTGCAGTCACAATCAGTGGCCCGCGAAGAATGTTCTCCAGAGTGAGAAAGTGAACTTCGCCGGAGGAACCCCCTGCAGCGAGTTGCAAGCCGTCGGGCCTCCAGGCCAGTGACCCTACATGTGCTCCTCCTTCGTAGTCGCAGGCGATTCTTCCGTTTGCAATATCCCAAACCCTCAACTTCCCCCTTCCACCCGAGCAGGCGAGTAGCCTTTGATCCGGGGAGAACGCCAGCGGGTATGATCCCTCAAATGTCGCCAGCTCCGCGCCGTTTTCGCCGCTGCTTAGCCTAACAACGCCGTAGCCCGAAGAAGACGCCGCCATCGTTCCGTCAGGCGAGAATATGCAACTGTCATCGCGGGAACTACTCCCTCCGAAATCGCGAGAACCTCGCCCCCCGAAATCGGTAGCCCCGCCGAAAGTGACCAGTTCTTTCCCGGTCGTTGAATCCAATATCACACCCCCTGCAAGTACGCGCTTGCCGTCGGGAGAAAAATGGCACGGCGCGCACCCTTTTTCCAGTTCCAGTAGAGGAGCGCCGGTCGCCCCATTCCGAATCATCAACCGGCCCCAAGCGCTGCTGCACAGCAGATGCTTCCCGTCAGCAGAGAATTTAGCGACGAATTGGAGGTGTTCGGGTGAGTTCCCAAGGCTGAGGCGCATCAATTCCGTCCCCGAAGAGGCATCCCAATACCTCAATGTGTGATCGCCGCAGCCGGCGGAGACGATCTGCGTGCCATCGACCGAGAATGCACATTGCCGCACCGTGTCTTCGTGTCCAGCCAGATCAGCCAGGAGCTCGCCCGTCGCCGCGTCCCAAAGTTTTATTTCACCTTTCGAATACTCACCGCCCCAGGACAAAACTTTTGCGCCGTCAGGTGAAAAGGCGCAGCCTCCTATTCCAATCTCATGGCCGGTTAGCGTAAGGCGAGCCGTCGCGCTTCGGGTGTCCCAGAGTTTGAGGGTCTTATCGCCTGAAGCCGAGGCCAGCCGGCTGCCGTCGGGCGAGAAAACGAGCGCCGACACGAATTTCGAGTGGCGCTCCTCGATTTCGTCTGAAGTAACTGCCGAGGCATTCCAGAGCTTCAAAGTTGAATCGCCGGATGCCGACACGAGCAGGCTTGAATCAGCCGAGAAGGCTATGGCTCGGATTGTCGAACCGTGGCCCTCGAAGGTTGCTCGTTCAGCACCAGTTTCCGTGTCGCGTAACTTGATTGTGTGGCGATTAACAAAGGCAAGCTTTGTCCCGTCGGGCGAGAAAGCGAACTTCTCGATCATATCATCCGTCATCACCGAGTCACGCTGGCTTGAAACGGAAGCCAGCTCGCGCCCTGTCTTCGCATCCCACAGCTTCAACTCTGCGCTTTCGCGGTCGAACGAATGCGCCAGTGAAACTATGCGGCTCGCATCTGGTGAAAAAGCACAATCGACCATCAACAGCCAGTGCCCTCTCAGCGACTCTATGAGTGTGCCGGAGGTTGCGTCACGTAACTCTACCAGGTTGTCCGATCCTACAAGCACCTGCCGGCCATCCGGCGAGAACCTGCAAGCAGCACCCAGGCCCGGTTTTGCCGGGAACTCGCAAACCTTGGCGCCCGACTCGACATCATAAACTCGCACCGCGCTGCCCCATGCCCCGACTATCCGCTTGCTGTCGCGCGAGAAGCTACAGCCGTCTACCTTTTCGCCTGTTAAGGACAAGATCTCTTGATAATGCGCCGAGCGCTGTTCGAATATCTTCAAGGTGCTTGCAGACATATCGCCCCACACGGCAAATATCCTCCTGCTGTCGGGTGAAAAATGACAAAGGCCGATCTCCTTTTCGCCGCTTGCCGCAAACAACGCGCGAGCGCTCCTCACGTCCCAGACCTTAATCTCGCGGCTTGGGTAAAACTCGCCTCCGGCGGCAAGGATTTGCGCTCCGTCGGGCGAGAACCGGCAGGAGTTTACCCTTGTGCTTTTGGCGTCCGATATTTGAAACGTATGCAAGCAGACGCCAGTCATCGCATTCCACAGCTTGATTACTTCCCGGGTATTTCCTGCATAGCTGCTGTTTGACTTTGACAGTATGAGAGAACCGTCGGGCGAAAAGTCTGCCGACTCGACCGTCCCCTCATGGCCTGCCAACACAGCCAGCTCAGACCCGTTTCCCGCGTCCCAAAGTCTAAGCGTGCCATCACCTGAACCGGAGAGTATGCGTGCTCCATCCGGCGAGAACATGCAACAGGTAACCCCTCGCTCGTGGCCCGTCATCGTAGCCAGACACGGCGAGGCTGCGTGAACCTTATTGGCCCTGCGTAGCCAAGGGCGCTTCTCAAGTCCGCTGTCGAATTTGTTCTTCGCCTCTCGCGCGGGAGCAGTCGAGTCAGGTTGGTTGGCGGCCTGCTGAAAGAGCAGCGCCGGGCGCTCGCGCAGGATGTGACTCTCGCCGCGAATAAACCGCTGCCAGTCTTGCAACTCCTCGCGGCCGGATTTCGGATGAGTTAGGTTTTGCGACATTCTTCTCAACGTTCCGCGGTCCTCTGGTGGTCGCTGCCCGCTGCTAATGAGCTTGTCGTTATCCCTTTCGTCTGCTCCATGCCTTCGCAATCGATCGCCAGTTCGAGTTGATGGTGAATGGGTTCAGCTTGAGACGACTGCCGCAGCTCGGGCAAGGCAGTTCTGTGCCCAGCTCAGAATCCCGCACCGGCGACCATCGGCGGCACGCAGGACATCCGGCGCCGAGCCGCTTTGCCGATACCCACGGCAGTCTCGAAGAGCCCTTCCACGCGGTAACTACAGCCGCTCCATTGATGATGTGCTCCGCCCGCAGAAGCACGATGGTGCTGCGTTTCGTGCCCAGGGCCAGGCGGCCATCGGCGCTGACAGCTATTGCTCCACTCAAGTCTCCGATCCAACGGCAAATCGTTTGCCCCCTGTCGAGGTCCCATAACCTGACCGACCCATCATCAGAGCAGGTGGCAATCCGGCAGCCATCCGCAAGAAAGCTGGCTCGGACCCTTCCGGCATGTCCTTCTAGTGTCGCTAGATTGGCCCTTGTATCAGAATCCCAGATCCTCGCTGTTCCATCGAACCCGCCGGAGAGAATGTATCTACCATCTGGCGAGAACATGCAGTCGCCCACTGCCGCCGAGTGACCAGTTAGCGTCGCCAGCCTGCTTCGAGACGCGGGTTGAATCGCAGCGGCGGCTGGCAGCTTGGACACATGGTACCGGCAACGCATCATTGTCAGAGTGACCAGCTTCAGTTGATGACGAATGGATTCTCTCGGTTATCTACGACGAACGGATTATATTTTAGAGGCTCGCGGCAAAGCGAGCAGCATGAGAGTAATCGTGGCTCGTCCCAGGCGTCATCGGGCATCTTCATGCACGGCGAATCGCCGGGCCCCAGGTTTGAGATCGTGGCAATCCCGCTGATTTCATCGAGTACCAGCGATGGCAAGTCGTCGCCGGTAAGATTTTCAAGAGTCACAGCCATAGTGTTAACTCTCCGCCGAAGAGCGCAGTGCAGTGAGCCTCTCAGTCTTCAGGGCGCCACTCAAACTGTGCGTGCAAGTCTGTGGCTTGCGAACACACCGCGCACGACTCACTCTGCGTCCAGCACGGTTCATCTTCTGACTGATGATGCCAGCTCTCACACTTTGGGCAACACACGGCCTGGGTGAACGGTTCGATACACCGCTCACATTGCGGGCATATGACCGGCCGGTCTTCGTGCGTTCCCGAGTTAGCCCCCTGTACTTAATCACCATCGGCGGGCTCTTAGCAGCGAAGTAGAACCGCTTCGTTCTGATCCGAATCTCGTCGCGATCCTGGAGCAAACGAAACCGATCTAACAAGGCACCGCCGTTGACTCGAGTTTTGGCCTGGCTGCCCGCGGTCAATACCCAAAGCGGATTTGCGGTCCACAGCGAACCCATCGGTTCCTCGACTCGCACGACTGCAACAGTGCGCTCACTACGATCGTCGCGTTGTCGGGGCGCCAAATCGCGCGCGTCATAGTCAAGGAAGTTGAACCAGTCATCGAGCGGCTTCACCGTCCATTGACCCGCTTCGACTTGCATCCACAAGTGGGCCATCGCTTAACACCTGAATTGGACGTCCGTTGGCTTCATATCTCATAGTGGTGCTCAGCGCTGCGTTCATCGATGCTGAACACATCGCCCGGCCGTAGCCCGAGGCTGCGAAGTGAGCGCGCCAACGCATTGCGCGAAACAGTGGCCGCATTCAGGCGTTCCAGCAAGTCGAAGCCCGTTGCGATCATCCGTTGCCCGCACCTACCGCACTTTCTTTGCCTGTCACTCAGCGAACACTCGAGCCGCAACAGTGAGCGTGTCTCTCCGCAGCCTGGACAAGTCAGCCGCTTCACAAACGGCTTGCCTTCAACTTGCAGCCCCGAACCGTTTTCGCCCGCCGCCGCCGGGACGAGACTCAAGGCTTGCTCGAGGCTGATCTCATCGATTGACCGATTCAGTCTTTCGATCTGCCAGACTTCGTGACCTGTGAAGCGGCAGTTTGGATTGCGGCTAAAAGCCGTGACATAGTGTTTGTGGTATGACGCGTCAATCAACACTTGCTTACTTACCGCGGCTCGATCCATCTGTCCGGTCAAAAGTTTTTGACACTCGATCGCTTGAAGCGACGCCGCCAATGCGCCAAGGCTCGACGGAGCATTCGTAGCTGGCGCGTTCGAGGTGAAGCCGAGGCAAGCATAGGTCTGCTCGAGCGCGTCATAGTCGCGATCGTCCCACGCACATTCTAGGCACGGTGTATCAGGTCCCGGCACGTAGACGTTGACTCTTGCGAGCAAGCCACCCGCTTCAACACCGGCGTCAATCAGCGGAACCCCAAGCCGCCACGCGAACTGATTCACTCGCTGACGAGCAATGCGCGAGTCAAGACACGAAAGAACCACGTCCGCTCGCAGCTTGCCCAGAGGTACGCGCTCCACTGCATCGGCGATCGCTTGAACGCGAAGTCGCGGGTTGATTCGTTTGAGCCGGCGAGCTTGAACGACCGCTTTTCGATTGCCGACGTCGTTCGGCGTTATGTCTTGCGTCTGAAGATTCGACGATTCGTAGATATCCCTATCGATCAACGCGACGCTGAAGACCTGTTGCATTCGCGCAAGGTGAGGCCCCAGATGCGAGCCTATGTTGCCGCCCGCGCCTACAACCACGACGCTCTTCTGTGAATCACTGGAATTGGCTACTCGCACTTCACAGCTCCTCGGGCGTCCATTGAAAGCCCGCCGACAGATCGGTTGGCTGAGCGCACAACGCGCAGACTTCGGAATAGGTCCAACAATTCAACTCTTCAGTCTGATGGTGCCACACGCCGCACCCTGGACACTTGACGGCGCTTGAGGCGTTCTCAATCCCCTGCTTGCAACGGGGACAGAACAAGGTTTGACCGGAACCCGGCAACTCCTCGACTCTGGCAAGGCTTTCAGTTGAGAAGTAGAGACTGCCGGCGCCGGGGATGTGAATCTCGTCGCGATCCACGACGACCCGCATTCCCGCGGCGAGGGGCACGCCGTTTACGCTAACGCCCGAGCGCGCCGCGGCGACTAGCACCCAGTCAGGGCTCTGGGCGCCACGAGCGCTCACCAGCAAGATGCTGGAGAGCGCGTCGCCCTCGCCGAGCGGGCGGCGAATCGGTTGGGGTGGATTAGCCGCCAACGTGAACGCCTCGTGTCCGAGCGGTAAGACCGCCCATCGTTCCGCCTCGTCTCTTACCCATAGATGAGCCATACATTCCCCGAACATTGATGATCGCGCGTCGATTCGCGGCGTCAGAAACGCAGGCCCAACATCACCGTTAGCATTGCGCCCTTCGCCCTGCGACAAGAGCGTTTATCCGGCCTATGCTCATAACGATCATCACCGGTCGCTGGTGATCACCGGGCTCGGCTTACGCCGCAGGGCGAATCTGACTCCGCGCCGGCGGTTGGTCTGAACCAGATACGGGTTCACGCCTCCGCGGTCGAAAAGCTCCTTGCGCAGCCGGTAAACATTTTGAGTGATCGCTCGCTTGCTTACCGGCCTGCCCGACTGCCGGGTCAGATACTCGGCGATTTCCTTGATCGTCTTCCATCCCACAAATGCGTCCTCGCTCAACCCGTTGTCGATTGAAAGAGCAGTCATCAGATCCGCCAGCGTCGGAGGAAGTGTAAATTGCTTGCCGCCATCGATTCGGATGTCGGCCATCCCATCAGGGCGGGCTTTGATCTCGAGCAATGCCGTTCCCGATTCCGCAAGATACCGAAGCGGCTTATTGCTTTTCGGTTGCGGTTCCCGGCCAGAGATTGGACCAACATCGCCCGCGAGGTCTTTGGCGCCCTGATCGAAGATCTCCTCCATCATCTTCAAGAGTTGAAACATCTCGTACTCAATGAAGGTAGCATTCATCTCGGCTTTGCTGATTCTGTTGACCAGGTTCTTGTAGCGCCGAGCAAGGCCGCGCATCAGGATGAGCGCTTCTGTGTGAGGCCGCGGCCCCGCTTGCTTGACGTTCTGGATTGTATCGCCTGGTCTTTGCATAACAGCATTTCCCGAAGGCGAATGTTGTGCCGCGACGAATGCTTTGCGGGATGCAAGAAATCCGGGCTGATGCGCGCTTAACGACGCTCGGACATTGAGTAGCAGGTTGAGATTGGCGAGTGAGATGCAAGTCAACTCAACCGACATTAGAGGACAATCCCAACGGGATTGCATCTCATAGCCCAAGGTTGTCGTACTCGGCTACCTTGGGACGCCGGATCGCGATGGGTCCCAACCCCAACGGGGTTGCGCCTCTGACGCCCATGATGAACGAAACGTGTCGGCGCTGTGTAGCGGCTACCGTGGGCCGCAACCCCCTCGGTGGAAGCGTCTCAAGGTAAATAAACCTGAGCCGCCGAGGGGAATTTGAGTCGAGGCAAAGATTGAGAACCCCTAAGAACTTGACTCCTATCCTACCTGGTAGGAGAATGACCCCGTGAGCGCGGAAAGCCGAAAGCTCTATACGTTCGTTGAACTCCCGGTGTTTTCGCGTCAGCTTGAGGCACTGGCTTCATTCGAGACGCTCTATGCAATTCAGGCTGATCTACTGGCTGACCCGGAGCGGTGGCCGATGATTAGGGGCACAGGTGGCGCGCGCAAGGGGCGCATCGCTGATCCGCACAGCTCACGCGGAAAAAGCGGGAGCTTCCGTTACATCTATCTGTATCTTGAAGATCGCGGCCGCATCTTTTTGCTGCTATTCTTCAGCAAGAACCAGCAGTCCAACATTTCACCGGAGCAGGTTCGGCAGGTTGCTACTGCGATTGCGAGGATCAAAGAGGCGAACAAAGGGGATGAGTCATGAAGCCCACCAATAAGAGAGAAAACAGGAAGCTGAAGACAGACAAGTACATGAGCCATGAGCTGTTTGGCGAATTGATTCAATCGCTTGACCAGGCGTTGCAATTCTCCCGCGGCGAACAGATCAACGCTCGAATCACTGTGCTTCCAGCGCCGCCCAAGCCGATGTCGAAACGGGAAATCATCGATCTGCGCCAACGGTTGAACCTCTCGCAAGCGGTGTTCGCGCGCCTGCTCAATGTCAGCGTCAAAACCTTGCAGGCATGGGAACAGGGTCTGCGCGTGCCCAGCGACGCCGCCCTGAAATTGCTCAGCGTTGCGAACCAGCATCCCGAAGTGCTTCTTTCCTGACGGGGCCCGGCAAGTACGATACGAAGCACACGACCACCCATCGAGCCTCAGAGCACATATGACCAACACCCATAATCCCAAAGTTGTAGTTGTCACCGGAGACGTGACGATGGATTGGAACCTCGCCCGCACTCGGCGCTCGGATAGCGGCGGAGATGCGTGGAACGCGGATGATTGCACGCGCGCTTACTGGCAGCGAGGGGGGGCCGCGTTGCTCGCCGATCTGATCGAAGCCGTTGCCGGCGAGTTGAGGCTTTCCGGACAGGCCGACTACTCATTGCGCGAGATGGGAGCTCCCCGAGATCAAGCCCTCCCCGCTGATCTTCGATTCCATCACTCATATGCGATGTGGTCGCTGTTCGATTACGATGTCAAGAGTTCTCGCGGCAAAGACAAACCGCCGCAGGCATGGCGGGTCGGTGAATTTCTCGGGCTCGACCGATGCACAACCGGCGCGGGTGCGGCCGAGTGGAAGCGGGTGCAGGACGATACGCCTGAAGCCGAGATAGTTGTGTTGGATGATGCGGACCTTGGCTTTCGAGATCATCCTGAACTCTGGCCACGAACGCTGGCGAGTGAGAACGCGCAGCCCTGGATCCTGTTGAAGATGGCGCGGCCCGTTGCGCAGGGAGAACTGTGGGACCATCTGCACAAGCACCATGCCGGCCGGCTCATCGTCGTGATGTCGGTTAACGATCTCCGTCTTACGGAAGTGCAGATCAGCCGCGAGCTATCCTGGGAACGCACGGCGCAAGACCTGGCTTGGGAACTCGTTCACAACCCGCGAGTCAACGCGCTCTCACACTGCGCTCACGTGGTGATCTCGTTCGACACCGCTGGCGCACTCTTGCTTTCGAGACGGCAGGATGCCGCGCCCAGGTGCCGTCTGTTCTTCGACCCGAAAGTGATCGAAGGCATGTGGGGGAAGAATTACGAAGGCAACATGATCGGCTACACGTCCTGTTTGACCGCGGGCATCGCGCGGCAGTTGATGCTGTCGGCGGCGGCGCCGGACATCGATCGAGGAATTCAAAGCGGACTCGGCGCTATGCGCAAGCTTCACCTGGAGGGATACGGTGCTCGGGGTGCGCCGGCGCCTGACGCCGCGCTCGCATTCCCGGCCGCGCTGATCGCTTCCGAGCTAAGCAAGGACTCGTCGCAATTCTCGGTGGCCGAGGTTCAGGACCCGTTGATTTATGTTACCGAGCCGTCTGCCGAGACGCGAAGGCAACTGGAGCGAGGGTTCTGGACCATTCTTGAAGACCGGTACACGGATAGCCTGGGCAAGGTTGCGGAGCAGATCGTGGAAGAAGGGGCGGAAGCAGCCTTGAAAGATGTGCCGCTCGGGCAGTTCGGAAACCTGCTGACGGTCGACCGCCGTGAGATCGAAAGCTTCCGCAGCATACGCGCGCTTGTCAGCGAGTATTGCCGCAAAGAGCGCCAAAAGCGCCCGCTCTCAATCGCTGTGTTCGGAGCGCCAGGCTCGGGCAAATCATTCGGCGTCATTCAGGTCGCGGAATCGCTCAGACCGGGAGAGATCAAGGTACTTGAATTCAACCTCTCGCAGTTCAGCGACACCGGTGATGTGCTCGACGCGTTGCATCAAGTGCGCGATGCAGGTTTGTCCGGGCTGATCCCTCTGGTTTTCTGGGACGAATTCGACACGACTCTCAACGGGCAGCGATTCGGATGGCTTCGCCATTTTCTCGCTCCGATGCAAGACGGCCGCTTTCAACAGGGACAGATCAGCCACCCGATCGGACGCTCGATATTCGTTTTCGCCGGGGGCGTCAGCGAGACGATGGGGTCCTTTGGTGAGGGCATGTCCGAGCAGGATTTCCGCGATGTAAAGGGGCCCGACTTCATCAGCAGGCTAAAAGGCTACGTGAACATCCTCGGTCCTAATCCCCCCAAGACGACGTCCGATCCGTACTACGTTATCCGCCGAGCGATTCTGTTGCGCTCGATCCTGAGCCGCGACGCTGCCCAGCTTTTCGAACGGAAGCGCGACAAAGACGTGTTGAATATTGACTCGGGCGTGCTCAGGGCGCTGTTGCATACGAGCAAGTATAAACACGGTGTTCGATCGATCGAATCAGTCATCGCGATGAGCCAGCTCATAGGCAAGCACCGCTTCGAGCGATCGTGTTTGCCCGCTGTGGAGCAACTCGATCTACACGTCGACGCGCATGACTTCCAGGCGCTGGTGCAGAGGATGGAACTCGAGGACGAGCTGCTCGAGAAACTGGCGGAGGCGGCGCACGAAGTATTCGTCCAGGAGTTGCTTGATGGAGGCTACAGGCTCGGTCAGCAGACTGACGACGAATTGAAGACCCATAGCTCGCTGAGGCCTTACTCGGAACTCCCCGAAGACGAGAAGCAACAAAATCGGAGCAACGTGCGTGATATTTCAAACAAGCTCGCCCGCGCGGGATATGTGATGATTCCCGCTCGCAGCAATGAGCCGCCCTTCGACTTTCCCGGCGCGGACCTGGAGATGTTGGCGGCAATGGAACACGAGCGCTGGATGAAGACCAAGATCGATGCAGGATGGCGCTGGGCCCCCGAAACTGACAAGTCAAACCAACTCCACAAGGACTTGCTGGCCTGGCGCAAGCCGGCTGACGATGAGCGTGCGCGTCTCAGTCCTGGTGAAGCGGCGGCGATCGGACCCGGCGAGTTGCCCGAGCAAGAGAAAGAGAAAGATCGAGTGCTGGTTCGAGGCATCCCGAAAATATTAGCGCAGGCAGGCTACACCGTTGTAAAAGTTTCGCAGTGAAGGTTAGCGACAAACTGAAGTTTGCCGGACATTTCTGAAAGGGGAACGCTTGATACGCATCGGAGTGACGGGACATCGCATACTGGCCGAACCGGACAAGATCGAAGCAGGCGTGGAACAGGCGATTCGGCGAATCGAGCAGGCGTTTCCGGGAGAGCGGCTGACAATCATCTCGGCGCTCGCGGAAGGCGCCGACCGCATCGCGGCCCGTCGCGTCCTTGCGCGGGAGGGTGCCGGACTGATCGTGCCCTTGCCGCTCCCCAAGTCTGATTACTTGAGCGATTTCAAATCCGAAACGTCGCGTGCGGAGTTCTTGAGTTTGCTGCAACGCGCCGATCAAATAGAGGAGATGTCTTCAGCGGCAACACGAGAAGAGGCATACGAAGCGGCGGGAGAGTACGTATTGAACAATGCGGACGTGCTCATAACAGTCTGGGATGGCCAGAATGCTCAAGGCGAGGGCGGCACCGGCGAGATAGTCGCGCGCGCCAGGGTTCGGGGGCTCGCCATCGCCTGGGTCCACGCAGGAAATCGCGAACCGGACACTGACCAGCCCACCACGCTTGGCGATGAGCAGGGGCGTGTGACGTTTGAGAACATCTAGCCGGAAGGCCAGGGCCCGCCGGATGCACCAAACACGTGAACCCGTGAAGCCCTAGCAGGCTGCTGAAAAAGTCGATGACCACACAAGTATTCAGGTGCAATCCCACCAACGCAGTTGGTGGTGCGTTCATACTCAGCCTACACGCAGCACAGGGCGGCGGTCCCGAATTCCACCAACGCAGTTGGTGGATCGTTCATATCCAACCTGGCTGTCATCAGCCGGAAAGTGAATCCGAGCGGAGAGTTAGGCTGGGTATGAACGAACCACCAACTGCGTTGGTGGGATTGGCCGTAACCGTTGTGTGTTACCGATTTTTTCAGCAGCCTGCTAGGCGAAACTGCAAGTGCACTTTTCCCTTGCATCGCCGCCGATTGACCGCCCTCGATCTCTGATTCAGAATCCGTTTGTGGCTAAATATCAATTCGAACCTAAGCTGCGCGGCCGCGCCCGCAAGTTCATCCGCGCGCTAAAGGCCTCCGGGATTGAGGCCGAAATCATCGACGATTCTCTTCGCGAATACACACTCAAGATCGCCGTTTCAAGCAAGGAAAAAGACTTTGGCGCCGCCGTTGTTTACTACAGCGCGAAGTCAGATTCGTTCTCGCTGAAGACGCACGAGTTAAAGGACAAATCGATCGCGCCCTTGTTGCAAGAATGCTGGGAGGGGCGGTCGCCCGCCAGCAAACAGGCTGACTCAACGTATGAGATATACGTCGACGGATCGTTCATCAACGGCGCAACAGGCTACGGCGCGGTCATACTCAAAGATGGCAACGTAGTGGATGAACTGTCCGGGGCGGTCGACGCATCCGAGGTCAATGACACGCGTCAGGTCGCAGGCGAACTGATTGCCGTGAAGGAGGCTTTGAATTGGTGCCGCGAGCATTCGATCAATGAGGTCTCGATCTATTACGACTACCTCGGGATTGAGAAATGGGCGACGGGCCGATGGAAGACAAATCAGCCTCTGACCCAAGAGTATGCCAGGTTCGTTCGCGAGAGCCCCATCAAGATTCATTGGCACAAGGTTGATAGTCACACCGGGAATCGCTGGAATGATAGAGCAGACTTGTTGGCCAAGAAGGGCGCCATGTCGATTCAGCCTGCTGTTGTAGAGACGACCCTGGCCGCGGAGCTGATCAAAAAGACGGAGACCTGGATCGAATTCCTGATGGTCAAGGGAATTGACGCTCGCTTTGATCGAGTGTACAACGAGCAGTTCGCGAGAGTTTACATCATGGTGGCAGACCAAACCGTTGGGATCTTCGATTTGTACAACACCAAGAAAAAGAAGTTCTCACCTTACTTGCATAATTTTCGCGACGAAGCTTTGAAGCTGCGAATTGAAACTCTGTGGAGAGAGTTTCTTGGTTGCTAAGCCCGCGTAGCGGGCGAAAGCGTGTAGCCCAGGGCAAGTCCGCGCAGCCCTGGGAGGTCGGCACGTTGGCTGGCAAGCCCGCGCAACGGGCGGCAGAAGCTTCGCACATCGCTTACTCGTCTACTCGTCTGTCGCCCACTGCGTGGGCTTTCGGTCGCCGGCCGCATGCTAACCCAGGGCTGCGAAGACTTGCCCTGGGCTACACGCCGCCGCCCACTGCGTGGGTTGAAATTCCAAACTTTAGTCAACTGCTACGCGGTTGCTGTCCACGGCGTAAACCCTGTTGCCCGTTTAGGGACGGAACTACAGAACTCACCGCGTAATCATTGACACGACGCGCAGGGTTCGGATAGTCTTGCGCCCGGTTAACGCAACCGAACTCCTGGGTAAGAGATCCACGCAGACAGCGTTGCCTCTCGTTTTGCTCGTTAACTTCAGAATAGCAAATGAACTCGTAGTGACCGACGAACATTTCCACGGGCCTCCGGGGCTTCGACCTGACGGGCTATCTCGACTCCGGTTTCGGTATGATCCGAGGCAGCCAGCCAGTGAAATAGTGATCGAGTTCGACGAGTACCAATCGCGCTGGATGCGTGAGAGCGCGCGCCGTTTCACCCGATGTAGCAACGCGAGGAGTTGCCGCACGGTCGCCTGCAAATCGGGATGACGGTGACGGCGCTTGATGGTGTGAAACGATTTGTGATGCAGTACGGCTTTCAGGTGCGGGTGCTCGCGCCAGAGGCAGTGCGCATCGAGCCTCGCGAAAAGTTATCGCAGAGCTTGAAGATTGAAGATGTATGAAAAGTGAAAGGACAAGCAGCATCGATGAGTGAACCCAACAAAGACTTCCGCGACTTCTTCGAAACAGCCTTTGGCCTTGAGCCGTTCGACTATCAAACGCGGCTAGCAACTGATGAGGTCATGCCTTCGTTGGTGAACGTACCGACCGGCGCGGGTAAGACAGCGGCAGTGTTGGGCGCGTGGCTGTGGCGACGGCTTCAAAGTAACCCTACCGTCGGCCGGCGGTTGATCTATTGCCTGCCAATGCGCACGCTAGTTGAGCAGACCCACCGCGTCGCAATCGAAGCGGTCAAGCGGCTGGGCTTACAAGATCGCTTCGGCATTCACGTTCTGATGGGTGGCGATGTTGACAACGAATGGGAAGCACAACCGGAACGCGAATGCCTGTTGATCGGCACGCAAGACATGCTGCTTTCGCGTGCGCTCAACCGCGGTTATGCAATGAGCCGGTTTAAGTGGCCTATCCACTACGGACTGCTTAACAACGATTGCCTCTGGGTCTTTGATGAAGTGCAATTGATGAGTGACGGCCTGGCAACTTCGACGCAACTCGCCGCATTCCGTGAGCAGTTCAGGACCTTTGGTCCGTGTCATTCGATTTGGATGTCAGCAACACTCGACCGCGAGTGGTTGAAGACGGTTGATTGGGCTTCGCATGTCGACGCCCTCACGAAGCTGGAGCTTTCCGAGACTGACCGCGCCACACCGATACTCGAACAACGATTGAACGCGAGGAAGATCGTCGAGCAAGCTCCGCCGGATTGTCGCACGCCCAATGGTTTGGCAGACTTCATCAAGAGGCAACACAAGCCAGGGACACAGACCCTTGCCGTCGTAAACCGCGTCGCGCGCGCTCGTGAACTCTACAGCGCGCTGTCTGAGGGCTTCTCGAATGACGAACTAAAGCTGATGCATTCGCGCTTTCGCCCAAAAGAGCGGGCGCTGTGGGCGACGATGCTAGACGAAAAGCCGGCCGGCAACGGCAAAATCATCATTGCAACCCAGGTCATTGAAGCGGGTGTAGACATATCGTCCCGTCTGCTCATCACCGACCTCGCGCCTTACGCCAGTCTCGTGCAACGTTTCGGTCGCTGCAATCGCACGGGCGAGCCTGAAGAAGCGCTTATCTATTGGGTTGATCTGCCGCTCGACCAAGGTGATGCGAAGCTGATTAACAAAGAGGAACTTGGCGAAAAGGAACTACGCAAGATCGCGCTGCCCTACGACTGGGAAAATCTGAAGACGGCGAAGGGCTTGTTGCAGGAGATGCAATCAGGGTCGCCCGCCGACCTCGAGAAGATCGCCCACCACGATCAGTTTGCGCCAGCGCACGTGCTGCGCCGCCGCGATCTCATTGACCTCTTTGATACGACGCCTGACCTGTCCGGTTTCGACCTCGATGTCTCACGGTTCGTGCGCGGCGGTGATGTACGTGACGTCTCGGTGGCATGGCGGAACCTCAACGGGCAGGAGCCGACCCGCCACGAGCCGCGACTGGCGCACGACGAACTATGCCCGGTTTCAATCGGAGAGTTTAGAGAGTTCATCAAGACCAAAGAGACGGCGCGTCGGGCATGGCGGTGGGACGCGCTTGACGGGGAATGGCAAAAGATCAGTGAAGAGGAGCTGCGTCCTGGATTGACGCTGCTGGTCGACGTCAAGGCTGGCGGCTACGATCAGCTCACCGGCTGGGACAAGAACCTCAAGCGGACCGTGCCTGTCGTTGAAGTCGAGACAGACCAAAACGACGCGTTAAACGACGACCCGGACAGCTTCAAGCGGTACGTGCAAACGCTCGCTGCTCATTCACGGGAAGCCCGAACCGCCGCCGAAGCGATCACACAAGCCCTCAGCACTCTTGCGCTTGATGAGTATCGGGACGAGTTGGTCATCGCCACCCACCATCATGATTGGGGCAAGGCGCACGAAGTCTTTCAGGAAACGTTGCATCGCGGAATGGAAGATTCTTTGAGCGAAGTCCTGCTCGCCAAATCGGATCGAAGTCGGACGTCGGCGAATGGAAAGCGTGGACATCAACGCTCACGCTTTCGTCACGAACTGGCGAGCGCGCTGGCGCTGCTGCAGACCGACGCGAGCGATCTGGTCGTCTACCTAGCTGCGTGTCATCACGGCAAAGTCCGCCTGAGCATCCGGGCTCTACCGGGCGAAGACAAACCTGACGACCGCGAGAAGAAATTCGCGCGCGGCATCTGGGACAATGACGAACTGCCAGCGCTCGACCTCGGCGATCTAACCAAACCCGCTGTCACACTCGATCTCGAACCGATGCTGCTTGGCGCGAGCGAAGATGGCGCGCGTTCGTGGCTGGAGCGAATGATCACGCTCCGCGACCGCGTCGGCGTCTTCCGCTTGGCGTTTCTTGAAGCCCTGATCCGCGCGGCCGACGTTCGGGCGAGCAGCAATCCACAAGATTACTGGGCGAAGGAGACGGTGTGATGCGAAATCAAATCTTGCTCCGTGGCTGCGCACCTGAACCGTTGATTCACTATCTCAAAGCGCTGGGCATCTTTCGGCTCGTGTCCGAACAATGCTTCGATGCCGAGGTACGCGGGGCTTGGCGTGGCGATGCGTTCGCGTTGGAAACAGAAAAGACGGCAGATGAGCTGGTCGCGTTCTTCCTCAATCAGTACAGTCCAACCCCAATCGTCGCACCGTGGAATGGTGGGAGTGGATTCTACGATGGCGATGACACTTCTGGTCGAGAAGCAATTCAAGCTAGTAACAGCAAGCGACTTGAAAATTATCGTCAAGTCATCAACCAGATAATGCAGTTCCCGGAGTTGCCTTCCATAAGTCATCTGAATGTCCGAGAGATGATTGGCTTGGTTGAAGAAGCAACAGCCAACTCCAACGATAGTAGGAGTGAGGAGTGGAAGGATCTCGTTTCAGTTATCAGGGTACAGCTTTCTTCTCTTCAGGACACCACTCCTCTAGCCGAGATGACAATTGATCAACTTGGAGCTCACAAGAACGAGTTAGGCGATGATGAGCAGACCCGTGCCAGAACCCTTAAAGAGCTACTGGGCCAAGTTAAGAAGTTGAGAGGCGCGCTGAAGAAGATAGGTCGTGTCGCCAGAAAAGACACGATCGTTCAAGCCTGCCGAAATCGTCTTGGCGATCAGACCGTGAGCTGGATTGACGCTGCACTCGTGCTTAGCGAGACAAATTCAGAATCTCCGCTGCTTGGCTCGGGCGCAATCGATGGGCACTTGGAATTCACTAAGAACCTCATGGGGCGTTTGCGGGAAGTACTCCCAGAGCTGATAGCAGATGCCGGCCGGCCGAGGGACATAGACAAAAGAACTCAGCAGAGCGAAGAGCAGCTTCGCGGCGCACTCTTTCTCGATCGGTCCGCGAGGTTGGTGAACGCCGCCGTCGGCCAATTCCACCCAGCGGGCGCTGGCGGCGCGAACGCATCGCAGGGAGTGAGCGGAGGTTCCTTTGTGAACCCCTGGGACTTCATTCTCGCCATCGAAGGCACACTCGTTCTGGCGAGCGCGACCGTTCGTCAACTCGCTGCCGGAGCGCGGTCGCGAGCTTCCTTTCCTTTCACCGCCAGAAACTCCGCCGTCGGCTACGGCACTGCCGTTGGTGGCGAGAAAATGCGTGCTGAAATCTGGTTGCCGTTGTGGTCCCGCTTAGCGAGCTTCGCGGAAGTCGCGCATATCTTCGGCGAGGGGCGCGTGCAGTTTGGCGGCGCGCAGAAGCGCGTGGCCAGGTCCGGCTTTGATTTCGCGCGCGCCGTAGCCGAGCTTGGCGTTGACCGTGGTATTGATGCTTTCCAGCGATATGGTTTCATCGAGCGCAACGGACAGGCCAATCTTGCAGCGCCGCTCGGACGCTTCGAGGTGCACGAGCGGCCCAGTTCCGCTCTGATCTATGACGTGGACCGCTGGATTGAAAGATTGCGCGGAGCAACAAGGGACGCCAAGCGTACACCGCCTCGATTCGTTCGTGCGCGGACAAGCATAGAAGACGCCATCTTCAATCTGTGCGCCAGTGGAGAGGCAGAGCATCTGCGGGCTACTCTTGTCGCGCTTGGTTCAGCAGAAAACGATCTTGCGAGAACCCCACGATTCCGCGACGAACAAGGATTGCGACCGCTCGCTGGTCTAACAGAGCGCTGGGCTGTCGAGTGCGACGACAACTCATTCGAGTTTGAACTCGCTACCGGGATTGCTTCGATCACGGGCGAGGGCAAGCGCGGCCCGTTCCGCACTAACATTGAGCCGGTCGAAATCACCAAGGCCGGGATCAACTGGACCAGTGATGATGCTGGTGCTGTTTGGAGCACCGCATCCCTCGCCAACAATCTTGCCGCTGTCCTGCACCGGTGTTCCATAGATGCACGCACTGCTGGCGCCTCACATCCGGCGTTGTCGAGCAAACAGTTCGCATCACTCGGTGCTATTGATCTATTCCTTCGCGCCGAGACAGATGACGAGCGGATTGAAGAGTTGCTGCGCGGTCTCGCTCTCATCGACTGGAGCGCAGTCACCGCGCGATCGACCGGCGCATCGATCGCACTTCCGCCCTCGCTGCCAAGAGCCTACGCGCTCCTGAAATTACTCTTTCTTCCCGACGGCGAACTGAGCCGGGCGCCACTTGGCGAGCCCGTAACGATTCGGCATGAGCCGAGCATAGTCCCGCTGCTACGCGCGGGTCGAATCACCGACGCTCTGGAGACCGCCGAGCGAAGGCTACGCTCTTCGGGACTTGTGCCATTCTCCAGTCAGCTCCACTTTCCAGAAGATGAAGGTGCGCGGCTAGCGGCCGCACTACTGGTCCCGATTGGCGTACGGTCTGTCGCGTCGTTAGCCGCACTGGTCCTGCGCCCAGTTGTCCCAGGATGATCACAACACGAAGCCACCGTACGAGCTGATCAGCATCATTCGGAGAAGCACAATCCGCTTCAGCTCGCGCAGGGCCGCAGTGTTCAACGTAATTTGATATTAACAATCGAAGGAGAATACATGACCGACAAACTGCAACAGATGCTCGACGCGCTGGAAGACCAACCTCGCTTACTTGTGGAGGCATCACTTCACCCAGTTCAAGGAGATCGCTTCCAGCCGACGGGGTTTCCAGACCTGGGCGCAGCAGTCTACAAACGACCGGATGGCACGCCGATGCTGCTGGTTGAGTCGGCGCAGTCAATGGCCAACCGCCTCGAAGCGGTCTGCTGGGACGACGCGAAAGACGAAATCGCGGAGCCGCTAAAGGGGTTGCCGCATGTCGTTGTCGATTTGGGCAACACCCGGAAAACCAGTTCGATTCGGGAAGCACACCGGCTAAACTCGATTTATATCATCACCGATAAGGTGTTCAGAGAAAATCTCCTGACTTCGATTCAACAGGTGGATGGAGGCGAGGTGAATCGAAGGGCTCTAGCGAAGGGCGTTTTCAAGCTGGACCCTTGCTCGCTTCTGCATGGAGTCTTCTTTGCTAGAAAAGACATAGCAGGGGGACGCGCTCGATTGCAGCGCCTTCTCTCAAGTTTCATTGAAGCGATCAACGTAGCTCCCGCAACCAGCGGCGGAGTCAAAAATGAAACTGTTGACCCAACGGGCGTTGATGCTCTCGCTCGCTACTCCGGGATCGAGCAGAAGAAAAATCTCGATGCAGCCAAGAGTATCCCTTATCCAAGAACTGAATACGTAGCCGAGAGCGTTGTCGCCTACTTCAACCTCGATCTCGCTTCCATGCGCGGTTACGGACTGGGCGACCCCGCCAACAGGTTGCTGGTCGCGCTCTCCATCTACAAGATAGTGAAATTCCTCGAAGGCGGAATGCGACTTAGAACCGCCTGTGATTTTGAACTGAAGTGCCTGGCCGTCAAGCGTCCCGAGGGACTCTCTTTCGCTCCCTCGGTGGAGCTTCTTCAGGAACTTCAATCGAGCTTACCCAATTTGATTAAGGATTGTGATTTTGGCGAGTCGCCCAAGACCCTCATAACGGCGCCGACTCTGACTGAGAAGGCATTGAAGAAGGCCCGAGAGGCGTTGAAGAAGGCTGAGAAGGAGAAGGATGTCTCGACGGATAACGCCGCCGCCTTAACCAACCCAGAAGGAGATGCGCAATGATCGCCATCAAAATGCGGTTTCTCGCGGGCAGGCTGCACGCTACGCCCTGGGGGCATCACGTGAACGAAGGCGTCGTTGAGTACCCGCCATCATTGTTTCGCTTGCTGCGTTCGCTGATTGCCACAGCACGCCGCGCGTGTCTGAATGAGGTTACGGAGGAGCAACTGCGTCGGATCGTGGCCGCGCTGCGCACACCGCCGGAGTTTCATTTGCCACTGGCTGCGGTCGCCCACACGCGTCATTACGACAACGCGCACGGAACACCAAAGAAACAAACAGACGGAAAGATCACAGTAGTAGACATTCCGTTCTTTTTTGACACGTTCGTTGCGCTCGGCCCGCAAGATGAACTCTCTTGGGTGTGGCATGAAGCCAACCTTGACGAAGCCGACCGCGTAGCGCTAGCGACGCTGCTAACTGCCCTCGGCACTTTTGGGCGTGCAGAATCTTGGTGCGAGGCGGAACTGCTCGGCGATGGAGAAGTGGAAGGGCTTTCTGCAAATCTCGAGATCAACAGTCTGCCGTTTGATAGCACCACCAGTCTCAGCGGACAAGAGACCATCCGCTTGTTGATGCCCCATGAGGAACTGGATGCTGACAAACTGATGAAGGTTCTTGAGACTGATACATCAACAATGCGCAAGAACAAACAACTTGAACCGACTGGAACGCATTGGGTGACCTACGCGCGACCGGCGGGCATCCTAACGCCGCGCCAGTTCAGTCCGGAACGCAGAAGGAGCAAAACGAAAACCGTAACCTTGGTGGCGCACTACGCGCTCGATTCAACGGTGCTGCCGCTGGTTCAGGACTCCCTGCCCTTCGCTGAGCAAGTTCGACGAGCGCTCATTCGCAATCGAGTTGATACCTCTCATTCCGAAGCCATTACCGGCAAACTCACCGACGGGACTCCGCTCGAAGGGCACGAGCACGCTCATTACTTCCCTACCGACGAGGATCACGACGGGCGGATCGATCACATCACCATCTATGCTCCGCGAGGCTTCGATGAAGGCGACCTGGAAGCGCTCGGGTCCCTCAGAACTATCTTTCGTTCGGGGAATCGGCCCGAAGTCAGAATGGTGCTCACCGGGCTTGGCGGACAAGAGATGCTCTCGGACGTTTCGATCTTTGGAAAAGAGGTTTCGATCTTCGCCGAGGCTCGGCGCTGGAGATCGGTCACGCCGTTCTCGCTGCCGCGCTTTCCCAATCGAGGAGGCGGTAAACCTCCAAGGCCTCGCGATCTTCCCGAAGGGCAACTCATTCGCGAGCTGAAGAATCGCGGGCTGCCCGAGCCCGTCTCGATCAAGCGTGTCAAAGGCTATCAAGTCGAAGGCCGGCCATTGGTGCGATGGTTGGAGTTTCATACAACGAGATACAACGGGACGAAGGGCAACGGCTTAGCCGGGTTCGAGATCGAGTTTCCAGAGCCGGTGCGCGGCCCAATCGCGGTAGGCTTCGCCTGTCACTTCGGGCTGGGATTGTTTCTGCCAGTCTCGTAGTCCGTTAGCAGGAGCGTTTCGTAGTGGGAGCGTTTCGTAGTGGGAGCGTTTCGTAGTCCCGCCTTCAGGCGGAATCTGAGCTTGTTTGTAATCCCTTCGTTGTCCCACGTTGACAAGGTGGCGGGCGTAGACTCAACGAGGATTCCGCCTGAAGGCGGGACTACGAAACGCGAACTACCATTCACCGAGCAATGTACGACTATCGTAAAATGACCCCTGCCCAGCGCGCCGAAATCGTCGAGCACCGCCGACGCCGCCATCAGCCGCTTCACTCGCCGCCCCATTGGGACCTTGGAATCAGCGACACGTACCTCGTCAGCGCTGCCTGCTTCGAGCACGCTCAAATAATCGGAAAACAGCCAGCCCGGATGAGCGATTGCGAAGACTGCGTGCTGGCTGCCTGCCGTCAGGCAGCAACAGAGACTTACGCGTGGTGCGTCTTGCCAAACCACTATCATCTGTTAGTGCGGACCGACGACCTGAAGCGGCTAACTAAGACGCTCGGTCAATTCCATGGCCGTTCATCCTACGAATGGAATCAGGAGGACGGCGCCAGGGGACGAAAGGTCTGGCACCGGGCCTTCGATCGGGCTATCCGTTCGGATCGGCACTTCTGGGCGACGGTCAACTACATACATCACAACCCCGTTCACCACGGCTACGTCGACAAATGGCAGGATTGGATATGGTCGAGCGCGAAGGAATTCCTTGAGCTAGTGGGGAGAGACGAAGCAACACGGATATGGGGTGAGTATCCGTTATTGGACTACGGTAAGAAGTGGGACGTCTAGAGTTGGCTTCGTAGTCCCCGTTTCGTAGTACCCGTTTCGTAGTACCGCCTTCAGGCGGAAGTTCCTTAGTCGCCTAATGGCCAAGATTCCGCCTGAAGGCGGTACTACGAAACGGGTACTACGAAACGGGGACTACGAAACAACAATTAAGCGTGGACTTTCCTCGAACTTCGCCCTATCCTATTCGAGCCTTCAACGTACTAATAGCTACCACGCATAACGCAATTGTCTGAAGCGCGTAATCAAAGACTGAATTCTCAGACGCGCTTAACGAAAAGCGAAGCCTCTGTAGTCCGAAACAACTAGACCGGAAACCCGGAACATGCGAGACGAGCCTCGCAGTCTGGACCTGAAGCGAAGGAGGTCTGCCGATGTCATCAGCCCAATCCCTCTCACCAGAACAATTCCCCGCTCGAATGATCAACGAGTTCTCATACTGTCCCCGCTTGTTCTATCTCGAATACGTCCAACAGGAGTGGGACCACTCCGCCGACACGCTCGAAGGCAAGTTCGTTCATCGCCGCGTGGACACTCAATCAGGCTCGGCGCCGGCCGCCGCTGATTTGGAGGACTCGGTTCGTATTCACGCGCGCTCGATTGACGTCGGCTCGGAGAAGCTCGGCGCGATTGCTCGGATTGATTTACTTGAAGGCGAGAGTGGATGGGTAACTCCTGTTGACTACAAGCGCGGCTCGGCGCCCGACACACCCGAGCGGGCGTGGGAGCCCGAGCGCGTACAGCTCTGTCTTCAAGGCTTGCTGCTTCGCGACAACGGCTACAACTGTGATGAAGGAGTGATCTACTACGCGAAATCTCAAGAGCGCGTGCCGGTCCCTTTCACCGCTGAGCTGATAGCGCGCACACTGGAGATGCTCAACGAAGCTCGAAGCACGGCGGAGTCGGGGCAGATACCGCCGCCGCTTGTTGATTCGCCAAAGTGCCCGCGCTGCTCACTCGTCGGGATCTGTCTACCAGATGAAGTGAACCTGCTGGGCCCATCTCAACTGCCGCTGCCGCTTCAAGAACCGGATTCTCGACCCGAGCCGCGCGTTCGCAATCTGGTGCCCGCGCGCGACGACAAGCTTGCGCTGTACGTGCAGGGTCAGGGCCACAGCGTAGGCTTGAAGGGTGACCTTCTGGAGATTCGCGACAGGAAAGAAGTGGTGGCCAAGGCGAGGTTGATGCAGGTCTCGCAGCTCAGCCTTTTCGGCAACGTGCAGTTATCCGCGCAGGCGTTGCGCGAACTGGCTGCGCGCGATGTGACGATACTACATCTCTCATATGGCGGATGGCTGTCGGCTGTGACGACCCCGCCGCCTCACAAGAACATCGAGCTGCGACGAAGACAGTTTCAGGCGGCAGGTGAGAAGAATCTCTGCCTGTACCTGGCACAAGCATTCGTGTCGGGTAAGATTCGCAACTCGCGCACCCTGCTTCGCCGCAACGGGCGTGAGCTCACCGACAACGTGATTCATCGCCTCGCTGAATGGCGGCACAGAGCGGAGAAGGCGGCGAGCCTCGAACAGCTTCTCGGGCTGGAGGGCAGCGCGGCGCGTGACTACTTCGGCAACTTCACACGGATGCTCAAGGTGAGCGACAACGCGTGCGCGACGTTCGACTTCACGTCGCGCAACCGGCGCCCGCCGCGCGATCCGGTAAATGCGTTGTTGTCGTTTATGTACTCGATGCTGACTAAAGACATGGTTGTAACGCTTATTGGAGCAGGCTTTGATCCTTACCTCGGTTTCTTCCATCAGCCTCGATACGGGAGACCGGCGTTAGCGCTGGATCTGATCGAAGAGTTTCGTCCTTTGATAGCCGACTCGGTTGTGATAGGGCTGATCAACAACGGCGAGATACGGCCTTCGGACTTCATCTCTCGGGCCGGGTCTGTGGCGCTTAAGCCGGACGGCAGGAAGCGAGTGCTCGAGGCGTACGAGCGAAGGCTTGATACCGAGGTGACGCATCCGGTGTTCGGCTATTCGGTCAGCTATCGGCGAATACTTGAAGTCCAAGCTCGTTTGTTGGGACGTTTTCTGACGGGCGAGATCGCAGGTTACGCTCCGTTCTGTACGAGGTAGCTAAATGAAGACAAGGTATATCGTGAGTTACGACATCTGCGATCCGAAGCGGCTGCGGCTGGTTCACAAGACGATGCTCGGCTACGGAGAACCGCTTCAATACTCGGTGTTTTGCTGTGACCTGTCAGCATCGGAGCGTATACTTCTGATTTCAGACCTCAGCCCCATCTTGGACCACCTTGAGGATCAGGTAATGCTGATAGACATCGGTCCGGCGGATGCACGAGGAAAGCAAAGTATCGAGACGATAGGCAAGCGGTTGAAGACGGAAGATCTCGAACGCCGGACATTGATTGTGTAAATTGGCATGCGAGCGGTTCACCGATGCGCGCATTGCCGGGAGGCGCTCGCTTGTTGAATTTAAAGGAGTTGACTTGAACGATGAGGAGATGAGTAGTAGGCTTGAGGCGCTTGATCGGCAAGCTCTCGCTTTCGAGCTTTTAAGCTCTTTGATAGGTGACGTTAGAGGGCGCGCCGTTTCCACGCGTGAAGACGCGTGGCCCCATTGAAGCCCGCCGCAAAGCCTATCGCGTCCATTGTCGGATCTTCAGTTTCCACGCGTGAAGACGCGTGGCCCCATTGAAGCGTGAGCAGGTAAACCATCTCATGCGCCGGCGTCGTTCGAGTTTCCACGCGTGAAGACGCGTGGCCCCATTGAAGCTCAAGCTCGTAGAAACGTAGGATGTCTGTAGTAGAGAGTTTCCACGCGTGAAGACGCGTGGCCCCATTGAAGCGCGAAGTTCCTCGATCTGCTCCCCGCTGATACGCAGCGTTTCCACGCGTGAAGACGCGTGGCCCCATTGAAGCTTTCCGGCCAGTTACAAGCAGGGCCAGTTCGTCATTGGTTTCCACGCGTGAAGACGCGTGGCCCCATTGAAGCGGTCTTACGCTTGCGCCCGTATTACAGGACAAATGAGGTTTCCACGCGTGAAGACGCGTGGCCCCATTGAAGCGAAATTCAGCAGATGTCTCAATAAGAGATTTTACAGTTGTTTCCACGCGTGAAGACGCGTGGCCCCATTGAAGCCTAAAACATACTCAAACTTTTTGGCTACTGTTCATGTTGTTTCCACGCGTGAAGACGCGTGGCCCCATTGAAGCCACGTTGCCAATCCTTTGTAGGTGTCCAGCACACTTTGTTTCCACGCGTGAAGACGCGTGGCCCCATTGAAGCTTCTTCTCACTATCTAAAGGCGACTGATTTTGGATTGTTTCCACGCGTGAAGACGCGTGGCCCCATTGAAGCGCGACCATTTCGGTCACGGCGCAGCGGAGAAGCGCATGTTTCCACGCGTGAAGACGCGTGGCCCCATTGAAGCACGCGAAGCTGGCGTAGCTTCCTCCGCACGCACGCCACTGTTTCCACGCGTGAAGACGCGTGGCCCCATTGAAGCAGACACGGTTGTGTTGACGATAACGAGTGACTGGCTGGTTTCCACGCGTGAAGACGCGTGGCCCCATTGAAGCCAGGAGGCGGCGAAGTTCGCAGAGAAGGTGAGCGGGGTTTCCACGCGTGAAGACGCGTGGCCCCATTGAAGCGGTCACTGCCGGCGACTGGTGTCGGATTTGCCGTGTGTTTCCACGCGTGAAGACGCGTGGCCCCATTGAAGCCACTTTTTCTCCCGTCAGTTTGTAGCGAAACACCCTGTTTCCACGCGTGAAGACGCGTGGCCCCATTGAAGCGTTCACTGCGAGCCGCACATCGCGCTACGGATCAAGCGGTTTCCACGCGTGAAGACGCGTGGCCCCATTGAAGCTTTTCTCGATCTCGTTGCGTCGCCACAAGATGAACCTTGCGAGTTTCCACGCGTGAAGACGCGTGGCCCCATTGAAGCTCAGACAGGACACGCTGTTTTGCAAGACCCCGGCGAAAGGTTTCCACGCGTGAAGACGCGTGGCCCCATTGAAGCCCGCTTATAATGTTGCTTATAACTTAGCGAATGACACAGTTTCCACGCGTGAAGACGCGTGGCCCCATTGAAGCAACCGATAGCGAGGGAAGACGTGATCGCGGGCCTGTGGTTTCCACGCGTGAAGACGCGTGGCCCCATTGAAGCATGGTGTCGTGAAGGTCCGTGTGAAAGTCTAATACGGTGTTTCCACGCGTGAAGACGCGTGGCCCCATTGAAGCCTCTAACACTCCACTGGCCCAATCCAACTCCCCGAAGTTTCCACGCGTGAAGACGCGTGGCCCCATTGAAGCCTGCGCGTACTGCCCGACCAGACCGATCTCCGTGTCGTTTCCACGCGTGAAGACGCGTGGCCCCATTGAAGCATCGTGACGTTGCGTCGATCCGAATATGCCCCGAAGCGTTTCCACGCGTGAAGACGCGTGGCCCCATTGAAGCCGGCAGCACTCGGTCGGCTTGATCAGACTAAGAATGGTTTCCACGCGTGAAGACGCGTGGCCCCATTGAAGCCTCGGTCTCCCGCGCCTCTTACCAGTCGGTTTTCTAGTTTCCACGCGTGAAGACGCGTGGCCCCATTGAAGCATGTCCTCCTGCAAGCGAGAGAACGTGTCCGCGGTGTTTCCACGCGTGAAGACGCGTGGCCCCATTGAAGCTGTGTGATGCCAATCTCTTTAGCCAACTGCATCGAAGAGTTTCCACGCGTGAAGACGCGTGGCCCCATTGAAGCCGAGAGTCTCACAGAGCCTTACTATCTTGCGCCGCTGTTTCCACGCGTGAAGACGCGTGGCCCCATTGAAGCAACGCTTTCTCTTGTTCGTGCATCAGCGCGATCGCCGGTTTCCACGCGTGAAGACGCGTGGCCCCATTGAAGCGGCGTTACCCTCGCGGACTCGGGCCGGTTCTCCCTTCGTTTCCACGCGTGAAGACGCGTGGCCCCATTGAAGCGTGGGGATGCAATGTCAGCGAATTCGCCTTTGTGCGTTTCCACGCGTGAAGACGCGTGGCCCCATTGAAGCGTGCGCGGTAGGTCATTGGTTGGCCTCGGTCAAGTCGTTTCCACGCGTGAAGACGCGTGGCCCCATTGAAGCGTAGCTGGTGGGTTCGTCCTGACCGGCACCTGTCCGGGTTTCCACGCGTGAAGACGCGTGGCCCCATTGAAGCAAAGCGACGGCAGCGGTGACTTCGCAATCGCGGCGCTGGTTTCCACGCGTGAAGACGCGTGGCCCCATTGAAGCGCTTGGAAGATTTGGAACGCTGCGGTGCCGTCTGAAGGTTTCCACGCGTGAAGACGCGTGGCCCCATTGAAGCAAGGCTTCCCGCGAAGCTACCCTGCGCGCCCGTACCGTTTCCACGCGTGAAGACGCGTGGCCCCATTGAAGCTTCTCATGATTTAGAGAGAAGAGGAGAAGAGAAGAAGGTTTCCACGCGTGAAGACGCGTGGCCCCATTGAAGCCTGTCGAGTCGGTCTTGGTTCGAAGGCCGCCGCCGCGGTTTCCACGCGTGAAGACGCGTGGCCCCATTGAAGCGCGTAGGTCGCCGACGAGTAGAAGACTCCATGCGCGAGGTTTCCACGCGTGAAGACGCGTGGCCCCATTGAAGCTCGGCGCGTCTCTTGCCCTCTTCAATTGCGAGCCGAGTTTCCACGCGTGAAGACGCGTGGCCCCATTGAAGCGTTCTTCATAGGGTTTCATCTTGAAGGTTGCAGCAAGTTTCCACGCGTGAAGACGCGTGGCCCCATTGAAGCGAATGCCCCCGCCGCAAGCGGCGGGGGCATTCGCTTCAATGGGGCCACTTGCTGTTCAACCCCGGCTCGGAATCCTCGGAGTCCTTGTCCGCTTGCCTGAATGCAGCCATCCTCTAAGCGGTAGCCGAAAGAACATTCTTCACCCAATCAACGAAGCGTACTTATCGAGCAAGGGCAACACAGTGTCGCGCTCGGCGGGCGGAAGCATAAAGATCGCTCGCTCGACTCCTGCGCTTTCCAACTGTTCGAGGGCAGCGGGCTCGGGATTAGCTCCGAAGATCGTTATCGAAATCGACTTCGGATCGCGTCCGGCCGCTTCAGCTCGCTGACGAAGAGCCGCGATCTTGTCCGAAACATTCCCCACGCGAAACCCAATCGGCATCCATCCATCACAGAACTCGATCACCCTGTCAAAAGTAGTAGGACCGTCGCCGCCCATCAGTATCGGCGGATGCGGCTTCTGCAGCGGTTTTGGATACGACCAGACCTTGTCGAAGTTGACAAACTCGCCGTGAAACTCGGCTTCATCCCTGGTCCAGATCTCTTTCATTGCAAGCACTCGCTCGCGGAGCACTCGCCATCGCTGCTTGTAATTAGTGCCATGGTTCTCCATCTCTTCGGCGTTCCATCCGCCGCCGATGCCGAAGACAAATCGGCCGCCGGAGAGAACGTCGAGACTGGCTACCTCTTTCGCCGTTGTGATCGGGTCGCGCTCGATGATCAGACAGATGCCCGTCGCGACGCGTAGCTTTGTTGTAGCAATCGCCGCGGCAGTCAACGCGACAAACGGGTCGTGGGTGTGCCAATACTCTTTGGGGAGATCTCCGCCCGCGGGATAAGGTGTGCGGCGGTTTGCCGGAATGTGCGTATGCTCCGGCAGCCAAAGCGATTCGAACCCGCGTTGTTCGAGCTCGCGAGCCAGTTCGTCCGGACGAATCGCATAATCGGTTGCGAATATTCCTGCTCCGAAAAGCATGTAGCCCTCCTGATTTGAAATGTGAGAAGCACGCGCATGATACAGCGCCCCGCGCGATCGGTGCTAGCCGAGTAGTGTCCTAATCTTGTGTTGATATTTGCAGGTGGCCGGGCGCACGACTCGATTACGGGCGACGGAATATTTGGACCGCGGCGGCCTTTGTGCGTTGCCGCCGCTTTTGGTTATCGCCCACGAAACGACAGAAAGCGGTGGCAACGCAAAGACGCCACCGCAGTATACGCGGTCGCTTGATAAGTGTCCTAGTCGACCAACACAAGATTAGAACACTACCGCTAGCCGGGCGGTCAAGAATTAGCGGCCGCAGCGTTGATAGGGCGTATCAACGATGGTAGTATGCGCCCTTCTCAATAAGCCAACGCATCACATGACAAACGCTCGCGAGAAGGCGACTCGCTAGCTAAAGTCGTTGACATTTTGTGCAGGGCTAGAACCTCAAAGGAGCCACCCGAATGCCGGTTGATCATGTGCTGTTGATCTGCGTCGCGATTCTAGTCGTAGCTTTTCTCTATTCGTCGGTCGGCCACGCCGGAGCATCCGGCTACATCGCCGTAATGACTCTGTTCGGGCTCGCGCCGCCGGTTATCAAACCGGCAGCTCTCGTGCTGAACATTCTTGTAGCCAGTCTGACTGCGTGGCAATTCTGGAAGGCAGGCCATTTTTCGTGGCGTCTATTCTGGCCGTTCGCAGTGTTGTCGGCTCCTTTCGCTTTTCTCGGCGGCTACATCAACCTGCCGACTCAAGCTTTCAAGATTCTTGTTGGCCTGGTTCTCCTTTATTCGGCCGCGCGCTTTTTGATTGAGACAGGGCGCGATCACGAGCCGACGGAGCCTTCAAGACCGATAGCTATTTCGGTGGGGGCTGGGCTTGGACTTCTTTCGGGGTTGACGGGAACGGGCGGCGGCATCTTTCTTACCCCCCTGGTGATTTTCATGCGCTGGGCCAGAACCAAAACTGCTTCCGCCGTTTCGGCGCTGTTCATTCTTGTCAATTCGATTTCCGGTCTGCTCGGCAACATCAGCAGCACCAAACAGCTTCCATTCTTTGCGTTACCCATGGCTGTTGCCGCCGTAGCGGGCGGGGCGGCCGGCTCTTATCTCGGGAGCCGGCAGTTCTCTCCCGGTTTCATCAAGAAGCTCCTGGCTATCGTGCTTACGATTGCCGGAATAAAGCTGATCTTCGCGTGATGATTGAGCTGATAAGGCATTGTGTCCTGAGCATTGAGCACCCGACATCAACGCCCTTCTGGATTTCAACCGGCCGCACAATTATCAACCGCCCAATTCCTCGCGCAGCATCTTCAGAGCAAGCTTCTCCTCCTCCTTGAATCGGTTTGCCACGCCCCGCTGCACCGCGGGTGAGGCCCTCGGAAAATGGACTAAAATGCCGTTCGAGCCTTTCCTTCCTCGCTCAGCGTAAATCGCGCTTATGAGCGCGCCATCGAATCCCGCATCCTCGCGGGTGACACGGACGGCGCCGATCGCCGCACCGACAATAGAACTGCCGCTACCATGCTGAACGGAAGTCGACCACACGGCATCCTGCAGTGTGCCGGACCTGCTCTCGACATCCAATCCATTCTCGGTTTTGATTTTGTTAACCAGCGGATCGAAGTGAGTTTTCTTGATGAAAGCGTGTTGGCTTTCTTGAAATGCTTCTGCGTGGGTGGCAGCAAGGTTCTTCCAAGCTGCTGTGAAGGCGGGGGTGCCCGGGTCGAGGTCCCTGAAGTTCTCCACAAACGCGAAGCCTGGCTGACGGACAAACCGTTTTGCCGTCCCTCCTCCAGGCTTGCTCGTCATCTGATAGGAGCCATATGACGGCCCGCCAGGATCTCCTTCTCCGCCTGATACAGTGCCGGGTCCCCTTCCACTCGTTTCAAATCTCTCAGATAGTTTTCCCAATGTCCTGCCCGCCGCAGCCGGTCGAGATCTCGTTCCAATGGTAGGACCAGGGCTAGTCTCTACCGGTTCAGGCTCGGTGTTACCTGGTATTGTCACCTCATCGCCCACGTTTATGGCATTTGGGTGTGTCTTGAATTGAGGGTTGGCGTCGAGCAATTGAGCCAGCGTAATCCCATTGGCCTGGGCAATTCGCAAGAGGGTTTCTCCTGACTTTACTTTGTGGGTCACGGTCTAGTCTCCTTTCATTTCGGTGCTAGTCCTACATAAATTGGCATTGAGACGACTACCCAAAACGGCGCTTCGTTCCAGGAGTGTGCTCGTATATGTATGCCGGTAGCGCGCAAAAGATTTCTACGTTATTCGGTAGTGCCCATTCAGATTGGTGATCTTCAATCAATCGTTATAGCTGTCGCACAGGTCGCATAGCAACCTCTCGGGACATTAACTCTGACGGACTTACACGATCTGTCATCGCCTCGTGACAAGTCGTGCTACCTGGGCAGGTGATGTCTTGAGACGTTATGCTTGTACAACAATTAGCTCGATCAAGCTGACGTATTGCGCGTGGCACAGCCATTGCAACTCTTTGCTGCTCCGAAACCTTAGCCGGTGAAGGTAGCCCAATCGGTTACCGCAAAACTCAAAGAGCGCTGTGAGAGTCGATGTTGGAAGGATGAAGTAACAGGGCGACATCATCCTCCTTCGATTTTTGCGCGCCACTTCTAACGAGCAGTTGAGAACAAGGAAAGGCGAACGATTTATGCTGAACAGCGTGAATGGGAAGCGAGAACTAGACCGCGTGAGTATGCTCATACGTGCTCTCTCTGAAGAGATGACACAGGAGCGACCTCACAGCGTAGGCAGCGCGTCACGAGATGCTATTCCGACACAGATGAAAGAAGCATTGTATGAGTTGCGCCTGCGGAAGCTGTTGATAAGCGCCTTGGTTAGCTCCGACCGCACCGCCGATACCATAAGTCACTAGCTCTAGGTCGACGGAGTCTATCAGTGCCGCTTTTGAGTGATCGGCGTTCTATGAGATCACCTTCGCGATTAGGAAGGCCGCGCCTGCCGCAAGACTTCCAACAAGCGCGGTTTCCAATGCGCTTCTAAAAGGCCTCGCTGTAGTGAATCGGCCCTTGATAAAGCCGAAAACAAACAACGCCACCAGCGTGACCGCCACCGAGAAAAGCAGCGCGCGGTGGATGCTTGAAATCAAAATGTAGGGCGTAAGCGGGATCATCCCTCCAGCCATGTACGCGCCGCCGATCGTCAATGCGCTGATACGCGCGCGCTCGGGCTTAGGCTCCTCCAGACCCAGCTCAAATCGCATCATGAAATCGACCCAAGCCTTCGGCCGTTCACTCAACGCGTGTACCACCGGAGCGACTTGTTCTCTTGTAAGCCCGTAACCCCGAAAGACCTGGGCTACTTCTTCCATCTCCTCCTCGGGTATTTCGGCGACTTCCTTTTGCTCGCGGCGTTGTTCGCTGGCGTAGTGCTCGGCATCGCTCTTCGCCGCCAGGTATCCACCGAGACCCATCGCGATCGAGCCGGCGGCAATTTCGGCGAGCCCGGCGGTCACGATGATAGCAGTGGAATCGACCGCCCCTGAAAGACCTGCCGCCAACGCGAACGGTACGGTCAGCCCGTCGGCCATTCCTATAACGACGTCTCGCACGGTTGCGCTCGCGGTGAAGTGGCGCTCAGTGTGGTGTGTTTGTGGCATGCTCTTTCTCCGGTTTGATCTTCCGCTTTATGCTAAAGACTGCGGAGTCATCATCATGCGCGCCTCAGGGCGCGGCGGCAATCCCCGTTCTGAATTGAAGATCCGGGTAGCGTCCTACCCGCGCCTTTACTTTTCATAGGTACGCGAATATTCTTTCGAGGTCCACACAGCGAGGCGCTCGTCGCAAATCAATAGCAACGCCATCTGCTCCTAGCGCGCGTGATTGCTAGGTTGGTTCACAAACGGACTAACACACTTAGCGTGGTGATTGGATCTTTGTAACACCTGACGCCGTCGCTGCCGCGAAGCGCTCCTCCCGAAACGAGCTACGCTGCTCCCGACGGATTGAGGCCCATCGCACTCACGGCCAGTTCCTAGACACGATTTCGTAGCTGCGGTGATACTGATCTCACCGAGAAGGAAAGAAGCATGAAAAGGCAGTTCGCTTTCGCTTGGATGGCATCGGGATTGGCTCTGATGCTGCTTCCATTCAGCGTGTTCTTGAAGACTTCGGCAAGCAACTCGATATCGAAAGCCGTAGCGCCTGAGCTCGCCCGCCTTGGTGATCGAGCAACCGTACACGCAGTGGGCCTGGGCGCGCCTCGAATCAATCTCGCCGATGGTCGCGAACTGCTAACGGCTTACGCCGGCGATCCGGAAGCTCAACGGCTGCTGCAACAGAACCTTGCTCAACCTCTCGCGATTGCCTCGTCCGATTTTGACGAGGATGGCGTGCCGGACCTCGTCACCGGATACGCTGCGCCAAACGGCGGAGTACTTACACTGCACCGCGGCAATGTCGATTCGATCTATCCCAATACGCTCGAAGCTCAGCAACGCAGGGCCGCCGGCACTTTTACGAATGCGCCCTTCCTATCGCCCGCGCGGGCCCTCGAAACACCGCGGCCCGGTGACTTCATCGGTTGTGGAGACTTCGACGCCGATGGTCACTGGGACGTTGTGACGGCAGCTCGCGGTGGCCGTGCTCTGCACTTCTTCCTCGGAGACGGGCACGGCAATCTGAGCGCGGCCAGACAGCTCGAGCTTTCAGGTACAGTGACTGCGTTGGCCACGGGAGAAATCAATCGCGCTGACGGCTTGACCGATTTGATTGTTGGAATAGCTGCGGCGGGTGGGCCGCAGGCTCTGGTCTTCGAAGGCCCGGAAGGAGCTTTGAGAGCCAAACCTGAGACATTTGCTCTGCCGGCGGTGGCGACGGCAATGGCGCTAGGTAGATTGGATGACGATTACACTGCGGATCTCGTGGTGGCGGCAGGCAGCGATCTCATCGTTGTGTACGGGCGCGATCGAAAGCTATCGATGGGTGAGATAGCACAGAGGAAAGTTCCTCGAGCGCGTATCAGCCGGCGCTCCCTTGCCTTCGCGGTGCGGTCACTCGCAATAGGCAACTTCAAAGGCGATCAGACGACGGGCCTGTCACTGCTTACAGACAAGGGCAACGTCCACCTGCTGAGGCGGACGCCGGTCAACGCAAAAGAGAAGAAGGAACCCAACCGGATCGAGAGGTGGAAAGACGAAATCTTGAGCACCGGGTATTGGCCACTGGCCACTGCAATGGTTACGGCGCGAGTGTCCAGCGTTCCATCGGATAGTCTAGTGATAGTTGATTCCGGAAGCGAAAAGCTGCACGTGATCGCGGCCAGCGCCGCGACCCGGCAACAGAAAGCTTTGGGTCTTCAGTCTGTTTCCTTCGACGTCGAGGGCGCGCCGATAGCCGTTCTTCCAATGCGATTGAATTCCGATGCGCTCAGCGATCTGGTCATCCTTCGAAAGGGAGGGGCTGCGCCGTCCGTGGCAATTACATCCCTAGCGAATACCTTCAATGTGAGTAGCAGCGGTGACAATGGCGGAGTGGATCCAGCTCCCAACGGGGACACGGGAACACTGCGACAAGCAATCGTGGATTCAAACGCAACCGTGGGCGCAGACACAATCACCTTTAGCATCGGCACGGGACAGCAGACGATCAACGTGCTATCAGCTCTGCCAGACATCACCGAAGCCGTGACCATAGACGGCACCACGCAACCGGGCTTTGCCGGCACTCCCCTCATCGAATTGAACGGGGGCAATTTGAATCTCGACGGCCTGACGATCACCGCCGCGGGCTGCACCATTCGCGGGCTGGTCGTTAACCGCTTTGACGGGAGTGGTGGGATCGTGATTCAGGGGGCCGGCGCCACCGGCACCCTGATTGAAGGCAATTTCATCGGCACCAACAACGCCGGCATCGACGCCCTGCCGAACGGAGGCGACGGCGTCTTCATCAGTGGCGCTCCCAACACTGTGGTCGGCGGGACCACCGCGGCGGCTCGCAACCTCATCTCCGGCAATGGCAACGACGCCATCAACCACCAAGGCGTCAACTCATCGGGGACCCTGATCCAGGGGAACTTCATGGGGACCGACGTCACCGGTACCAGCGCCGTGCCGAACAACAATAGCGCGGTCTTCTTTTTTAACTCGTCTAACAACATCATCGGCGGGACCGCGCCGGGCGCCGGCAACGTGATCTCCGGCACGAACGGCGGCGACGGCGTTTCCTTCGACAGTTCCACCACGAACGGCAACATGGTGCAGGGCAACTTCATCGGCACCAACGCCGCCGGCACCGCCCCCATCGGGAATTCGGGCAGTGGCGTTCTCATACAAAATAGCGCCTCGAACAACCTCGTCGGCGGGACGACGGCCCAGGCGCGCAACGTCATTTCCGGCAACGGCGCTCGGGGGATAGACATCCAGCCGAACGGGGCGGGGAGCCTGATCCAGGGTAACTTCATCGGCACCAACGCCGCCGGCACCGCCGCCCTCGGCAACGGCGAGTGGGGCGTCAACATTCTAGCCTCGGGCACCGCGGTCGGCGGTACGGCGGCAGGCGCGGGGAACCGCATCGCCTTTAACGTCCTCGACGGGGTGATTGTTGCCTCCGGCGTGGCTAACGCGATTGTGATTCTCTCGAATTCCATATTCTCCAACGGGGAGTTGGGAATCGACCTCAGCCCTGACGGCGTGACGCCGAACGACCTGGGCGACGGCGACAGCGGGCCGAATAACCTGCAGAATTTTCCCGAGATCACCTCCGCCATGAGCTCGGGCACCAACACGACAATTCAGGGGACGCTCAACTCGGCGGCGAGCACAGACTTCACCATTGAGTTCTTCGCCAACCCGGCCTGCGACCCGTCCGGCAACGGCGAGGGCGAGACTTTTCTCGGCTCGACGCTGGTGACAACCAACGGCAGCGGCAACGCCAACATTAACGTGATACTGGCGAGTGCGACGAGCCTCGGGGAAGCTGTCACCGCAACGGCGACCGATCCAAGTGGAAATACCTCAGAGTTCTCGCAGTGCGTGACCGTCACTGCGCTGGGGACGGGGTCCGATCTCCAAATCACCAAATCCGATTCACCCGACCCCGTTGTGACCGGCTCGAACATTACTTACACAATTGCGGTCACGAATAACGGACCCGACCCCGACCCAGGGGCCACCTTTACCGACATTGTACCTGCTGGCACTACGTTCGTTTCGCTAACAAGCCCAGGGACTTGTACTACACCTCCAGTGGGAAGCACTGGCACAGTCGCCTGTTCGCTCGGCGCACTTGCCTCTGGCGGGTCGGTCACAATCACTCTCGTGGTAAATGTCAATGCAGCGCCGGGCGCGACAATCACCAACACTGCGACGGCCAGTGGGATGTCGAGCGATTCGAACCCGGGCAACAACTCGGCCACCGCCAACACCGCGGTCATATCGGGAACTTGTACGCTTACCTGCCCTCTTGATCTGTTCGCTTCCACTTCACCGACCGCCACATCGTGCAGCACGCCTGTGTCTTACCCTTTGCCGGCGTTCGCTGGCGACTGCGGCGCACTCACTTGCGCACCGTCACCAGGATCGGTCTTCGCGGTGGGCACAACGACGGTCAATTGTTCCCTTGCGGGCGGTTCGAGTTGTTCGTTCTCTGTCACGGTTGTAGACGAGACTCCGCCCAGAATCACTTGCCTGACCGGCTTTACAGCCCTTTTGCCAGCAGGCCAGTCATCGGCTGTGGTTAATTATCCAGCGGCCACCGCGTCCGACAATTGCACGGCTGCCAGCGTCCAGTGTGTCCCGCCACCGGGAGCGACTTTTCCTGCTGGAAGCACGCTCGTCACCTGCACGGCTATTGATGAGTCCGAGAATCTCAACCGCTGCTCCTTCTTGGTTACCCTGCTCGACGCGGACGCTCCGGTGATCACGTGCCCGGCAAACGTGAGCGCTACTCTGCCGGCGGGACAGACTTCAACGGTGGTTGTCTATCCACCTCCTGCCGCAACCGACAACCGTCCAGGCGTGACCGTGGTATGCATACCGGCGTCCGGCTCGAGCTTTCCAGCGGGAACGACGACGGTCACTTGCACGGCGATCGACGCGGTGCGCAACAGTGCAAGCTGCTCTTTCGTTGTCGGCGTAGGCGGCCCGGAGTTGAAGGCCACCATCCCCGGCGGTAAGACGTCGATCGACTTCACGGCGGCGGCGGCTCCGTCGCGGAAGCCGCCTAAGCCGAAAAACAGCCCGTGCTCATTCTTCACACTTGCAAACGTCGGGTTCACTACGTTGTCGGTTACGCTTGACTCGATCGTGCGCACTGGCAGCGATGTGAACAACGGGCGAATCACTGACCCGAACGACTCGAGGTATTTCAGTTTGAGCGTCATAACTGGAGACTTGACTCTGACGCCGTTTGACATCGGATCGGTGCTGACACTCCAGCCGGGTCAGGGGCAAACTATTTGTGTCAAGTTCGGAGCGTTGATACCGGCAGTCGCGGGCAAGACGAGCGGGCTCGCGGCAGCTAACGTCTTACCCGAGACCGTAACTTCGAAGATAGTTTTTAGGCAGAACGGCGCAGCGAATGTCGAGATCCCCCTCTTAGCTCGCGTCGCGACGGGCGTTGTTCTGATCGACCCGGTTAATCCGCGCAGACCACCTGTCGTAACCTTTACTCGAAACGGCAACGATATCATCGTCGGCTACTCTCTGTTCGACTCGAATCTCGACGTGAGCCGCGCAAAGTATGAGTTCCTTGACAGCAGCGGTCAGGTAGTCGCCGGGCCGTTCGAGATCGACCTCGCCGCAGCACTAAGCTCGGCCAATCTGGTCAGAGGTCAGAGCTTCAGCGTCGAGCAGAGGTTCACCGGTGCAATCGATAACCCTCAAGTCACTGGCGTGCGGCTGACAGTGTTCGATGGAGAGACGAGCACCGTTGGCTCTTCATCTGCTTCTGCGTCGGCAGTAGTTGCCTCGAGTATCCAATTGCTCAAGCGGGCGCGAGGCGTTACATTGTATCCGCCAGCACTAAAGCTCAACCCATCGCTTCCATAACACCGGGACCGGCGCCCGCAGCATCGGACGCCCACGTTGGAGGAACTGAATGAACCTAAGATATGCCGCGACCGGACTCCTCTTGATAGCAGCTTTGACGGCCGGTCTGGCGCCCGGTCCGGTGTTCGCGGGTGACAACAGCGCAGATCAAGAGAGACCGATCCGGCTTTACGCGACCGCGGGTTTTGGCCCGATAGGCGCGATCAAAGTGAATTCCCTGAGCCGCGGCGCCGTTGCGATTGACGGCCGGATCGCACAAGGCGGAGAGTTGATCTGGGGCGGCGAGCTGATCAAGGTGCTCGCCGATCGTACGGCGCGAGTGGCGCTCGACTCGATCGGTGAGGTCACGCTCGCGCGAGGCGCAATGGTTAGAATCGCAACAGCCCGCGCCTCGTCCGATGACGCCGGCTACCGGGTGCTCGTGGCCTCGCTCGCACAGGGAAGCATTGACGTGAAGCTGAACGCCGGCGCTGGAGCCTACGTGGAGGCTGCCACGTCGGCTTTCATCGCATCGCGCGGCGCGAGTTTCAGCGTGCGGGTGCAAGAAGAGCGCGCGTCGCTTACTAGAATTGTTGGCCTGGTTCGAGTCCAGGATCAGCCGGTGCCGCAAGACGTGAACATTCGTGTCGTCGATGAACTGGGACGGCCGGTATCATCCGGCTCGCAGTTGAGCGTTCGGGCGCGCAGCACTCGACAGGTTCAAGTCCAGGTGACCGATAAGAACGACAAACCGCTTCCTGACCTTCCGGTGCTCTTCTCGCTCGGCAACCCCTGTCTCGGGTCGCTTGGCTTGGGAGCGCTTGCTGGACTAACTCTGGTGCAGAAGACTGACAAGCGCGGAATCGCCGCGGTGCCGTTGGTCGCCGGGGCCGCTAGATGCGCAGCCTCGATTGTGGCAAAGGTGGAGGGGACCAACGCATCCGTCAGCATTCAGACAAACGTTCAGAACCCTACGTTCTGGACCGCGCGTAACACGACGCTTATGTCGGCCGCCGCGGCGGGAGCGGGGATCGGCATCGGCATTGCTGTTGCAAATTCAGGAGGAGGTCAGAAGATCACCCCGGTTCCTCCTCCGACGATCAAGCCGTGATGGTTCTGAGTGTGAATTGAAGGGCGATGTAGCCCCGACAGGCTGCTCTGCATCGTTTCTTGCAGACTGATCCTTCAGCTTTCGCGCAACAACGGAGAAGTAGCATGTCAAGATTTCCAATTTCGCGCTGCGCAGCAGTCGCTTCGCTCTTGTTAACATTGCTCTTGCCGGCCGCGTTTCGAACGACCGAGGCGCAAACGAGAGAGCGTGGGCTAAAGATCAAAGTAGGAGCCACCAACATCGAGATGTCTTCAACCAGCGGCCCGCCGGTTGGATTGTGGGCAGTGTTGATTGGAGTCTCGCGATACCAGTACGGCGATCAAGACCTCGATGGCAATCACATCTCGAACCTCAAGCACGCGGCTGAAGACGCCGACTCCATGCGCGAGTTTCTGATGAGCCCCGAAGGCGGCGGCTTTCGGGAGGATCACATAATCTCGCTTCTGGATGAGGCCGCAACCAAGGCCAATGTTGTGGCTGCGCTCGCGAAACTAAAACAAGCGAAACCGAATGACTTCTTCGTCATCTACATAGCAGCTCACGGGGGCGTCATACCTACCATTGACCCGAAGACAAACACCTCCCGCGATATTCCGTACTTCTTGCTCTACGACAGCGACCTTCGCGAACCCGAGAAGACCGCCCTGAGGATGGAAGCCTTCCGCCAAACGGTCGACGGGCTGGAAGCCAGGAAAGGCCTCGTGTTGTCGGACACATGTTACAGCGGTGGCGTGCAGTTGATTGGACGAGGCGTGGACGATTCAACGGTCGCGAATCAGCGATACCTGGACTTGATGAACAAGATTCCCCAGGGAGTCGGATTCATTTCGGCAGCCAGACAGACCGAACGCTCTTATGAAAAAGATGACTTCAACCACGGCGTGTTCACCTACTGCCTGGTAGAAGGGTTGAGCGGCGCCGGCGACGCGAACGAAGATGGCAAAGTCACCTTCGACGAGATCGTCCAGTACCTGGACGAGCGAGTGCCCCCGATGACCGACAACAAACAACACCCGTATGCCAGTACCACCGCGGTCGAGGCGAACTACCTGGCGCTGTCTGTTGTCACCTACGCCAACCTTGCGTCGAAAGGAGCGAAAGGCGGCTTCGGGTTGTTAAAGATCCGCGTCCCGGACATCGACGGCGTCGATGTGGCCATCGATGACAAACCTGAAGCAACTCTTCAGAAGGGCGTGGTTAGATCCTTCAGAGTTCCGGCCGGCGAACACCGGCTGCTGTTTTCGAAGGCAGGCACGAAACGCGAATGGCCGACGCGAGTTGAAGCCGGCAAGAGCTATCCGTTCACAATCAACTTTGCCTTCAGCGAAAGCGGTCTGGCCGACGACACGTTGACCGACCCCGGAGAACAGGTGAACGTTTATCTGCCTCCCGATGTGAAGGCCCCGAAGGATGCCGAAGATCTCTTGCGCGCGGGTGTCGACCTCTTCAACAAGCAGGACTACAAGAAAGCAGTCGAAAAGCTCAATCAGGCGAACGACAAATTCGATTCGAAGTCCAAGGCGGACGGCGGCAGCTACGCCGAGGCGCTGGTGTATCGCGGACGCGCCGAGCAATCGCTCGGTCTGGAAAAGGAAGCAGTGAAGAGTTTTCAGCGCGCGCTTCAGCTCCGCCCCAGCGATTACGAGACGAAGACTTTGCTTGCGGAAGCCCGCTTCAATGCGGTCGCCAACCTCGATCAAGTCGAGCGAGACCTGCGAGACGTAACAAACGCGCATCCCGATTTCGCATTCGCGCGAGTGGTGCTTGCAGACTTACTGCATTATCTTGGCAAGCCTCGACAGGCCGAGTGGGAGTTGAGACTCGCGATCAATGACGATCCGAGCTATCCGGCGGCTTATCTGGCATTGGCCGACGCGCTCACCTATCAACCTTCGCAGGAAAAACAAAAGGAAGCGATTAAGATGGCCGAGAAGGCGCTCGAGCTTTTCAAGAAAGTAAGCGAGAAGAAGGTGAAGTTTTCGACCGGACTCAAGCGGCTGTCGATCTCCCACGTGATCTTCGGGCACGCGAACTATGCGAACAATAACGTGATGGCGGAAGCTCATCACATGGTGGCGAAGACGCGGACCCGGTTCGTGCAGTTCAACTCGAGAAAACTCTCTGCGCAGGAAAAGGCCGGCTACCTGGATGCAGCGCGCCTGGGTTTGAACGAGGCGCTCGGCCTCGCGCAGAAGCTCCCGGAGAAGCGAAGGCTGGCGCTGGTGCTCGAGACCAGCTCGATGAATCACTTCTTGAAGGGCGAGTTGCCCGCGGCAATCGAAGACGGCAAACAAGCGCTCAAAGTGGCGGCTGCGTTTCCGGAGATGAAAGACTTGCCGGATGTTCATCTGACATTGTATGGCGCTTACAAGAGCTCACAAGACTTCGCGAAAGCTGCGGAGAACCTGCAGAAGTACATCGACGCCGGCGGGCTGAGCCCTGACGAGTTGACGAGTAGAAAACAAGAAGTGACGAACCTTATGAACAAGGCCCGCGCGAACGGGCAGATCAAGTGAATTTGGGAGTGCGCCGCCCTCGGTCCGCATCTTTCATCGGCGCCCGACCGGCGGCGCTTTGGCTTGGCGGCTCAGTCCAATACCATCGCATCTGAGACCCCAGCTTGTGCCTGCACCCTTGAGCAGAGCAATTCTCAAACAAAGCGATGTGTATTCGGAACGCTCGCAGAAGCCAAAGCGCCGCCGTAGACGCTGCCTGAGCTGAATCCTGTTTGGGTGGCGGCGCAGTCCAAATAGACTCTGACGAGGGCGGGCATGTGCCAGACGAATACGCTCGCGGCCGATGCGCTGCGCTTTTGTGCGTCACCAGTTTTGTGGTAGATTCACTCTTAACGAAATCGAGCGGGCAGTACCTGGACATAATCATTCTTAGGAGACGCGATGGCTGAAGCTGCGGAGATGATCGAACCGTTTGTGAAGATGGAGCCGATGTCGCACGGCCGGCCCGACCTCAGGAAGAAAAAGCCAAAGATTCTTGCCGTCATCCTGGACAACTGCACCGGCTGCGCAGGCTCTCCCGCTTGCGTGGAGTACTGCCCCGTCGACGCGTGCATGTTCTGGGTCCCCGATCCGAACTACTATCCTAACGGCGTCATCGAAGTTGATCCGAACCTCTGCATAGGCTGCAAGCTGTGCACGGCCAAAGGTCCCGATGGTATGTTCCTTGAAGGCTGTCCCTGGGATGCGATCGAAATGATGGACACCAGTGAGTGGGAACACCGGACCGGTTTCACGCTCAATCCCTAGCACGTACATTAGACTGTTAAGTGCGGAGCGCTTCGCAACCGGAAAACCCGTATTGCCCAAGCAAGATGCTCGAAGTAACTCGCGCGTTGGATCTTCCGCAGACTGGACCGTCTACAGTACAGGTTGGCGACGATCTTCCGCAGACTGGACAGTCTACGGTACATCACCTCGATACATCACTGCGCCTTCCCCGCCCTCTCGCGAATGGCTTCCAAGGTCGAGGCCGCTTGCTTCTGAATCCTATCCGGCATCGTTGAAATCGGACGCGCGTATCGCTGCACGTATGAAATGTCTTCAGACTGCCCGACGATGAACAGCGCTCGCAAGGCCTCCCAAACTTCTTCGGTCGAAGGCGCGAGCGTCATCAGCTCAGCGCCGGCGTCGATCTTAGCCCCGTCCGCAACCGGTATGCTGTCGACTCGGGCTGCTTCCGGCGCGCGCGTCTCGACGGCGCTTCCGTCACCTTGCCGTATTCGAGCGAGCGGAGCATTCGCCGCAACAGCGATACCTGCCTCTTTGACGATCAACTCGACAGCGCCGCCACTCTCAGCATGAACAGCGTACGGCTGGAGCATAGCGATCAGCTCCGGCCGCGCGGATGAATCCCCGAAGCGCACTAGCGCGAGCGCGGCGTTGTGGCGTACACCGGCACTCGGATCCTTAAGGAGAGGTAAAAGCGCTGAGTGAAAATCCTGATAAGTATTGTCCTGACCCATCACCCAGGCGGTGGTCATTCGCACTTCGGCCTGTTGATGCTGAGACGTGCCGATGACATCCGGGTAGAAGCGCTTCACCGATTGATCCCCGCCGATGATACGATTCCCCAACTGCGCAAGCGCGTGTTGAACGTTGCGCGGTTTGTTCCGATCGTGCAGGTATTCCGTCATCTTGGCGTCTGAAAGCGGCCTGCCGAACCACGTTCCGTACCAGGAGATGAATGGCACTACGACGAACAGGACTAAGACGACAAGGATCGCCCACGGATACCTGCGGCTGGGAGTTCGGCTTTGTGGAGATGTACTCTCGGCGTCGCTGAGAGGTTGATGGTTGGTCACTGTTAAATTGTCTCCCAGAAAACCCGCAACTGGAAGGCTGGGCATGGCCCTCCGCTAGGAGGGCCATGTTTATAGACCCAGTGAGGGAGATGCACGCGCCCTCCGCTAGGAGGGCCATGTTTCCGCGCTCCGCTCATACTTCCTCGCCTCACACAGGTCAGAGATCATTCTCAGTCAGGTTGTGGCATAGAAATCCTGGAGGTGAGAACCAATCCCCATCACCAACCGACATGGCCCTCCTAACGGAGGGCGGCGTGGTCCTGATTGGCGTCTATAAATATAAACATGGCCCTCCTAACGGAGGGCGGCCCCCAACCAGAAGTTTGAGATTCCTTCACACCAGCCTACTGCGTCTCTGCCCAATTCGATTCCAGGGGCGCACTATTAGCCAAGCAAAGGCTTCCAACAGAGCGAAGAATCAAGCCGAATATACGACCTTTGTTTGATTATTGCGAAGGGTACATGCGCCGTCAGCATATGCCGCCAGAAACAGACTCTCATCCAACAGGAGAGCCCTGCGAAACGCCGCATTCGTTATGTATCCGGCGGCGCGCACGCCAGCGAAGGTTAATCCCGCGTAAGCCACCAACGCCGCCGCGATCGGCAAGCCGTTGAACAACAAATCGAGAAACACCGCTACTGAAACCGCTCCACCGATAGTCACCCACTTGTGCAACGGCGACGACGGATGAGAGAGGTAGAAGGCAAACGCCTGAATGGGCAGCGCCGCAAGCAGCCAGTACTCGCCAATCAACACCGCGGCGACGACCGCAGCGATGGCCGCGACTACCAACAGCAAAGAAAGCCCGGCGATGATGGCTTTCTTGAACTTGGTGTTGAACCGCTCGGACCATTCTGCCGCGGCCAACGAATCGACTCCTATGTTGAAGCTTCGTATGGCGGTCGCCGCTCTTAACTGGTCGAAGTCCTCAAAGGGAAAGCCCGGGATTTCACCGAGGCTGCTTTGTTCTTGCTGCGCCGGCCGCCGGCGCGATTGGGTATTGGTCATAGCGCCCTGGTGCATGAACTCATTGATCCTGGCGGAGCAGATTGACGGTCTTCACTAGTCGGAGCCTTGAAGTTCGTACCACTTGCCTCGATGGAGGTACCACACCATCGACGCTTTCTCATAGTACCCGTCATCGATTCCATCGTGGTCCAATGGCGACGGCGGCTTCGGCCCGCCGTAGGCGCGATAGTGCTCCAGAATGTAGCGTGGTCCGGCTTTCGCAATGACGCGAATAGCGCTGTCCAACTTCCTGGCTATAAATGCCGGCTTGCGCGTCGAGCCGCCCCAGAACACGACTATAGTCGAGTACCCACCTCGCGATGCCAGCACCGCCCAATCCCGTTGTCCTCGCCTTGCGAACTGCCCGCGAACCACATTCTGATGGTGAGGGTTCTCGGCCACAACGGGGATCGTATACCGGCCGCTCGCCAAGAAGTGAGTAATTCGCCTCGGCAACCCGGAAAGCGCCGACGGTTGAATGCGCTCGATGACATGGTCTGACGCGACGCGCGGTCTAGGATCAATTTGGGCCGGGCCACCGATCCACGGCGGGAGAAATGTCACAACATCGAGTACAACGACCCAAGCAACTGCCCACATGGTTCATACCTGCATACGATCCAAGGCATCAACGCGAAGGATAAATATGGTAAAGCATCAAGTAAACAATCACACCGGTCACCGAGACGTAGAGCCACATCGGAAAGGTCCATCGAGCGATGGCGCGGTGACGGTCGAACGAACCGCGAAGCGCCCGCCTAAGAGTCACGATTACCATGGGCACGATTGTAACCGCCAGTATCGTGTGTGAAATTAGAATCGTGTGATAGAGGGGCCGCACCCAACCAGTTCCCGCGAAGCGCGTCACTCCTGCGCCGAAGCCGACGTGATAAACGAGATAGGAGATCAAGAACAGACTTGAAGTAGTGACCGCACCTAACATGCACGCGCGATGAGCGGCAATACGCTTGCGCCGAATGAACAAGAACCCCATCACTATCAGGATCCCGGTCGTAGCGTTTAAGATCGCGTTGAACGTAGGTAGGAAGCTGATCGACATATTAATTGCCAAAGACTCGTAAGGGCGCCTCCGCGTGGGCGCCCGTGTTAGACAGCCGATATTGCCGCTTCACTACAGGCCGCCGGCGAGCGACGCCCTTGCGGTTCTGTTAATCGAGTGACTGCTCTCTCCGCCCCTGAACGTTCCTATAGCGGTAGAACACTCCGAACAGCCCGGCGAAGATCGTTACCGGCGGGATGAGCAACACCAGCGCCGCGAGGTTCAACCCCCTGCTCGCCGCAGTCGCGTCCACCGAGTTTTCTATCACCGCCCTACACATCGCGCACTGGGCAAACGCCGGGTCCCCGGCTAGCGCGACAAAGCCAACCGCGATCGCGACTATCAACAATATGCGTGATGATTTCATCTCTCTCTTTTGAAGCAACTACGTGGAGCTACCCTTCGTGTTCAACGTGCTGCTGCACCGGCTCAGGTGGTCTCATATTGTGCAATCGGAAACTGTCCGGGAAAAGTATAGCAAACAGGCACAGCAACACTACAAGCGTGGGCACGATGGTCAGGATCAGGCTCAGCCTCTCGAACTTCAAGTGCATGAAGTAGGCGACGATCAGCGCCGCTTTGATGATCGAAGCTCCCATAAGGATGATCAACATCAGAGTAACATTAATCTGAATGTACGCCAGGAAGACTTCGATCGCAGTGAGCGCGAGCAACGCACCCCACACGATCACGTTCTCGCGGTTGCTCCCGCCGTGCTCTCCATGGCCAGCTTCCATTTCCATCGCCGCCCCTCCCTCAACCGCCTCATCGGCGAACGGGTTCTTCAACATTCCATTAGCGTGTGCCCACATCAACGGGGGCACAGCGAACAGCAGCGCCAGCATCAGGCAAACCAGAACCAGAAACACGTCGTCCGTCCCGGCCTTGAAGCGATCCGAGGCCACGGCCCACACAGCGGCTCCGATCGATAACGCAGACAGTCCCAGCAGGACCACGTTCAACGCTTTGATTTCTCTTGTCTTCGATTCCACCATTAGCATCCTCGCCAAGTCAGGGTTTGATCACTCCTTGATAGTCAACCGACAACAAATAGATCAGCGGGAACACAAACATCCACACCAGGTCGACGAAGTGCCAATACAAACCGGCCACCTCCACATCGTCATTCAGTTTCTTTATGCGCGTGGCGACCACGCCCAGATAAATGACGCCCGTCAAGACGTGAAACATGTGCAGCCCGGTGATGCCGAAGAACGTCGAGCCGAACAGCGGTGACGCGCCGGGCCATGCCGTCTTCCACTCCTCTGGCAGCTCGAACGGTGTGAGCCCTTCGACTATCAGGTGATTCCACTCCATCGCGTGCAGCACGATGAAGGTCAGTCCCAGCACCATCGTGGCGAGGATCCATTTGCGGGCGGCCCCTCTCTTGCCGCGCTTCGAAGCGGCCACCGCGAAGACCATCGTAAGCGAGCTGGATAGCAGCACCAGCGTCATCGTGGTCGAGAAGATGATGCTCGGCTGGAACGGAAAAGGCGTGGGCCAGTTCACGCTTGCGACCCGCGCATAGCTGTAAGCTACCAGCAGCGAGCCGAACGTCAGCGAGTCCGACATGATAAACAGCCACATCCCCAGCTTGCGGTGTCCGACGCGATAGGGATGCACTCCTCCGCCCCAATCATTCACCGCCAGACTTTCTGCTCTAGCTTCCGCCATCTATTTGCCTCCGCTCGTCCAGGTCTCATCGAAAGAAAAACAGCAGTCCAAAAAGATAAATCCACAACCCATCCATAAAGTGCCAATAGATCGCCGTCACGTCCACAGCCGTTCTGCGCTTGAACCCGATACGCATGCGAAGCGCGGCAACGGTAACATAAGAAAGCGCGATGACCCCGCCCAGCAGGTGCACTCCGTGCAGGCTCGTCAGCAGGTAGAAGAACGAACTGTGCGGATGACTGTTGATAAAGACGCCTTGAGCCGCGAGCTGCTGCCAGGCTATCAACTGGCCCACCAGGAACGCGACACCGAACAACGTGGTCAGGCTTATCCACCTCTTGAAGCGCGCGTACTCATTTCGCTTCAATGCCCGGCGCGCAAACTCGATGGTCACGCTGCTCACCAGCAGCACTCCCGTGGTGAACCACAAGACTCCCGGCATGGCGATTGGAAGCCAGTCGCTGTCGCCGCCGCTAAGCGCCGGCACGCCTCGAACAATGTAGGCGCTGGTCAGCGCGATGAAAAGCATCAGGATGCTGGCAAGCCCTACCCACATGCCTATGCGATACTTCTCGGGCTCGATAGCGTCTTCGCTAGTCCAACCCGGGGGCCAGTCCTTCGAGCCGGCAGGCCCGGAGCCAAACGGATCACCGCCGGGGCCCAGCTTACCGCCCCCGGCTCCGATGCCCGGTTTTATTTCGACGTCTGTTGTCAGCGTAGTCGGCATTTCTTGATTTTGGATTTTAGATTTTGGATTTTGGATTGTTCGGATCTCCCGGAATCCAAAATCTAAAATCGCAAATCGAATCAGTCTCCATGCACCTCAGCGGCGCCGGGCTCCGATTGCATCATGAAATCTCTTGGCGCGCCCGGCACACTGTACTCATACGGCCCTCGGTGAACTTCAGGCAGGATCCCGGCGAAGTTGTCGTGCGGCGGCGGAGACGGTATTGTCCACTCGAGCGAGGTTGCTTCCCAGGGGTTCTCGGAAGCCTTGCGCCCCTTCGCCCAGCTCCAGACCAGATTGACCAGAAAGATCAACTGTCCAGCGATGGTGAAAAACGCCGCGTAGGAAACGAAGCGCGTGAGCGGAGTCATGTTGCTCAAGTAGTGCAGTCCTTCGCCGGTGACCGGATTAAAGTGGAATGAGTAGCGCCGCGTTGCTCCGGCCATTCCCATGATGTGCATCGGAATGAAAATAGCATTCACGCCGATGAAGGTGATGAAGAAGTGCAGCTTGCCCATGCCTTCATTCATCATCTTGCCGAACATCTTGGGGAACCAGAAGTAAGTGCCGGCGAACATTCCAAAGATCGCCGCCACTCCCATGATCAAATGAAAGTGTCCTACGACGAAGTAGGTGTCGTGGAGCGGAAGGTCAATCGAGGTCTGGCCGAGGAACAGGCCGGTGATGCCCCCCGATACGAACAGCGATACAAACCCGATCGCAAACAGCATCGGTGTGGTGAACCGAATCTGCCCGCCCCACAACGTGCCCAGCCAATTGAAGGTCTTGATCGCCGAAGGCACGCCGATGGTGAGGGTGATGAGCGAGAAAGCGATGGCCGAATAAGGGCTCATTCCGCTGATGAACATGTGATGGCCCCAAACGAAGAACCCCAGCAACCCGATCGAGAAGAGGGCATACACCATTACGCGGTAGCCGAATACCGGCTTGCGCGCGAACGTAGCCAGTATGTGCGAGGTCAAACCCATGCCCGGGAGGATTGCAATATAGACTTCGGGATGGCCGAAGAACCAGAAAAGGTGCTGCCACAAGATCGGCGATCCGCCCGAGTGCTCGGTTATCAGCTTGCCGTTTACGTACGAGTTGCCCGGAATGAAGAAGCTCGTGCCTGCCAGGTGATCGAGCAGGAGAAGGATTCCCGCTGCAAGCAGCACCGGGAATGACAGCAGCGCCAGAACCGCGGTCGTGAACCACGCCCAGCACGTTAGCGGCAGCCGCATCAGCGACATGCCCTTCGCTCGCATGTTCAGCATCGTAGTGATGAAGTTCAGAGCCCCCAGCAGCGATGCGATGCAGAACAGCGCGATACTCGTAATCCACAAGATCACGCCAAGCCCCTGCCCAGGTCCTGCTTTTTCTCCGAGCGCGCTGAGCGGCGCGTAACCCGTCCAGCCGCCAATCGGCCCAATCACATTGCTAGCAGCAGTCATGCCGAACATAGGAGCGAGTGAATCCGCAAAGAATGCCGAAATCAAAACCACCAGTGCCAGGAACGTAATCCAGAACGACATCATGTTCAAAACCGGGAAAGCCATGTCGTCCGCACCGATTTGAATCGGAAGAAAGTAATTGCCGAAGCCACCCTGCGGCGCAGTCGTCAGCACGAAGAAAACCATGATGGTCCCGTGCATCGTAAGCATTGAAAGGTACAATTCGCCGGAGATCGTCCCGTTCTCGGCGGCGTTGGGGAACAAGGTCTTGAGAAAGCCCCACTCCTCACCCGGCCAGCCAAGCTGCAAGCGCATCAGCAGCGACAGCGCCATACCGATGAAGACCGAGAACAAAGCGAGGCACCAGTACTGGATGCCTATAACCTTATGGTCAGTGCTAAATACCCACTTTCGGATGAACCCCGTTGGCGCGGGGTGGCGATGAACTTCGCCGTGAACTGGATGAACCACGTCTGCCATCTTCCGCCTCCTGTGAGGAAAGTTAAGACTCCAGCCTTGAGACTGAAGGCTCTGCAACTTTCTCCTGTCGCTCTCCTAGTACTGGTATCGACTAGTCAACTCGCCCAGTTGTTCTTTGAACGCTTCCTCCGACATAGCCATCAAGCGATCAAACTCGTCGGCCGGAATCACAATCATGTTGCTCTTCATATTGTGGTGAAGACTTCCGCACAGCTCCGCGCAAGGTATCTCGTACTTTCCTTCCTTGTTCGCGGTGAAGTGGACCTTGATAGCCATGCCGGGCACGGTGTCTTGCTTGAACCGAAGGGCGGGCACGAAGAAGCTGTGTATTACATCCTTAGACTTCAGCGTCAACTCGACCTGGCGGTCCTTCGGAACAATGAGCGTCGTCAACTGCGCGTCGTCCTTGCCGGCGGGATCAGTTGGATCCAACCCGACAAAATTGAGCGCAGAGTCGTCGATGTATCGCGCTTCGGTCCGGCCGAAGGCGCCGTCTGCGCCGGAATAGTGGAAATTCCATTGGAACTGCTGGGCGACTACCTCGACCCGTGCAGCGTTGTCGGCGGCGGCGGTCAGATGCAACTGGGCCCAGACCCGCTGGCCGAGTACCGCCAGCACGACGAACACGACCGCCGTGACAATGGTCCACGTTACTTCGAGCTTGTTGCTGCCGTGGCTGTAGACTGCTCGCGCATCGCCCTTACGCCCGAAGCGAATCACTGCGTAACCAAGCGCAACCTGAGCAGCGGTGAATGCTATACCTACGACGACGAGCGTTCGCATGAATTGCGCATCAATCAGCGGCGCGTGCTCAGAGATGCCCTCGGGAAACCAAAATAGCCGCGAGCCGAATATCAAATCCTGGCCAATGAATAGCAGAACTGAGACGATTGCCAGGATGAACATCAGGATGCCCGTAGTTTTGCCCATATCTCCTCTTCGCGGTTCCGGGTTTCGGGTTCAGCGTTCGTGGTTCAGGTCTGATTCAAACCCGGAACCCGGAACTCAGAACTCGGAACCAAGAACCTATCTATTAAGCACCATCAGTCCAAACAAGATTGGCAGATAAAGCACCGAAGCCAAAAGCAACTGTCGCGCTTGCCAGGTCGTCCGAACGAGCGCAGCCCGCGCGCTGAAATATAAAAATCCCAAACCGAGTATCGCCGCGCCCGCCAGGTAGACCGAGCCCGCCAGTCCCATCACTCCAGGCAGCAGGCTCACCGGAACGAGCAGCAACGTGTAGCTGATGATCTGCTGACCGGTGACTCTGCCTTCAGGTTCAACCACCGGCAGCATCTTGATTCCAGCGCGCGCGTAGTCGTCGCGATACATCCACGCAATTGCAAGGAAGTGCGGAAACTGCCACAAGAACAGAATCGCGAACAGCACCCACGCCTCGACGGTGATCTCGCCACGCGCGGCTACCCATCCGATCAACGGCGGCATCGCGCCCGGGAACGCGCCCAGAACCGTTGACAACGTAGTCTTGGTCTTGAGCGGAGTGTACACGAACAGATAGCCGGCCAGTGTCGCGACGCCGAGCAGCGCGGACAACGGATTGATGAGGACCGCGAGATACACGATCGCCACCGCCGAAAGCAGGCTGCCAAACACTGCCGCTTCAACGGGCAAGAGCTTTCCTGCCGGCAGCGGCCTCGCTTGCGTCCGCCGCATCAAGGGGTCCAGGTCGCGCTCGAGGTATTGGTTGAGAGTCGAGAGTCCCGACGATAGCAACGCAATTCCCAGCGACGTACTAAACAGCCGGAAATAATCAATCCCGGCACCAGAACCCATGCAGAACCCAGCGGCGGCTGTCAGCACGACCAGAAAGGTGATGCGCGGCTTGGTAAGCTCGGCATAAGCGGAAAACTTATCGGCAAATGATAAGCTCGCTCGATCGATCACAACCTGTCCTGCGAGTGATTCCATGTTTCTAAACAGCCGCTCCTCGGGCTGATGTCTGAAGCCCGCGCGCGCCGACTCCGTCGATGACTTGCTCGCCTTGCGGGGCAAGCACTTGATAACACCTCAGCGCGAGCACAACCATCGTGGCAAGTGTCAGCCCTCCGACAACTAGGTGCGCGACGGTCAAAGAGATCATCGGCTCGAGCGGCTGCGGGTCTCCCACTGAACCCAGTCTCGCGAGATAAGCCGCCACGCCCAGGCCGAGTTGAACCACCAGCAACGCAACCGCAAGCTTGCCCGGACGAGCCAGATAGTCTTCGCGCTTGTGACGCTGCATCACCACTGCCACAGTTGAAACGATCAACAGCGTTACCACCAGAGCGCCGGCGATGTGTGGAATGATGCCAAAAGCCTGATGGCGAAACCCCGCCCCTAGTACAAGCTGAATCAACACCGCGCCAACGGCGGCCCCCGCCAGCCTGCGAAGCGGCAAACTGACGGCATCCGCTTTGACTTCCGGCGCCGACCACCAGCTTCGCGAAGTGAACACGGCGACGGCGATGACGACCGCGAAAAAGCTCTGCGCCACCAGAGCATGGGGCACCGCGATCAGCGCTTTATATTCGGGAAAGAGCACTCTCAATCCGCCGATGCCGGCCTGGGCGACGACGCCTGCGAACGCGATCAGTCCCAGTTTCCGCATCCAGGACCGACGCTCGCTGAAATATGTCCATACTGCAAGGAGCAACGTCGTCACGCCGACGACGCCCGCGATGAAGCGGTGCGAGTATTCGTAGCGGACGTTCGCCTTGAAGTTATCTGAGCTGATCAACCAGCGCCCGAATGAGACCGGCCAGTCGGGCACCGAATCTCCCGCTTCGTTGCTGGTGACCAGCGCGCCGGCCACCAGCAAGACGCCGGTCATGCAAGAAAGTATGATCGCAAGCCGGTGAAGCCCAACGTTCGGTCTCCCGTTTACTGGCGTACCCTTTTGATCAATCAATCAAAGCCTCTCGATACTCGATCAACGACTATGGCAACACCAACGCCGGTCCAATCTGCATTGACGTCGCTCGAGCGGTAGCTCCAGCTTTGTAGGTTATGTCCTGCGCCTTCGACTCCTTGGCGGCGATCGTGATCGGCTGAGTTTTCTCGCCCAGCGTCTCGTGCCAGAAGACCAGCGTGTAAGATCCGGGCGGCACGTTCTTGATGGTGTAAGAACCATCCTTCGCGCTCACGGCGAAGCACGGGTGCCCGAGCACCCCCACGTTAGCCTTCATCCAAGGATGCTGATTGCACTTGACCGGAATCAGCGTCTCTGCCCGGGTGAATTTCTTCTCGATCGGAGGAGCGCCCTGCGCTTGCATCTGGTTCCACTCTTGATTCACCTTCGGGGATGGATGAATGTTGTGAGTGGTCTTATCGCTGTTCTTCACCTCGAGCATCTGGTTGGTCTGAATGCCCAGCACCCGAGGGTGATACCTGCAACCCTGCTGGTCCAACACCACCGGATCGGACGGTATCGGGAAAGTAAACCTGTCGACTGGACCACTCTTAACGTACACGAACACGTTAGCGAGTTTGCCGTCAGTGACCAGTAGATCGTCGGTGGTCTTGTCGCCCGGCGCCGACGCGCAATTGGCGTCCTGGCTCATGTCGATCTTTTTGCCCGTGGGCGGAGTGCCGTCGTAGGTGATCTTCCCGGTGATCGTGCCTTCATCGCCCTTCGAAGCATACTGCGGCTTTGAGGAACCATCGCCCGCCTTGTCGTCCGCTGCGGGCTGCTTCTTTCCGCAGCCGACGGCGATTAACAGCGTCGCCAGTGTCAGCATTACACAAACCGTTCCGATTCTCTTTAACATTGCTTTCTCCGATTGCTGATTAATCTCTTACTCGAACGGAAGATCTCAGCTTTGAAAAGTTATTTCGACTCATCAATCAGACTTCCCTGGGAGCGCAGGCATCTCTGCTCTCTCTTCTTGAGCAACGCCAGGCAGGCAGGGATGCCTGCGCTCCCAGGGCTCTACGGCGCTCGAATTGCCGCAATTGTTCCCCGCCCACCTGTCCGGCGAGACTTTCGATCCATCGTCGCCGTCTTTCCCGCGGCTGAAGCGGGAGCCGTGCTCGGAGCACCGCCACCAGTGCCAAGCCGTTTCTGTTCCTCGGGTGAAATCTGGAACATATATCTTACAAGCAGATCGACGTGATCCTTCTCATAGGTCTCGAATGACGGCGGAGTCGGACCGTTGAACACCCATCGATCGTGAGACTGGTCGCGTTTGAACAGCTCCGAAGGCATCGAAGTGCCCGGGCTGATCAACTGCGGATCAAGCAGCCACCGTCGAGTCCAGGCTGGCTTCAATCGTTCGGGTGCGACCAGGAAGTTTGGCGCAGTCGCTCGCGCGTCGTGCGCGGGATCGCCGGTCATGTGGCACTTCAAGCAAGGCGCGGCATTCGAGCTGAACAGCGCGCGAGCCATGCCCTGCTCTTCGGTCGCCAGTGGATCGAGCCGCTCGGGTATGTACGGTTGAGCTTGAGACGAGGCGCCCATGAAGAAGTTCACCAGCGCTTGCAGCTCGTTGGGCGAGAAGTTGAACGTCGGCATGCGCGCCATCAGATATCGCCTCACGCCGTTGCGATTCAAACCAGGTTGGGCGCGCAGCGCGAGGCTCTCGCTCCAATCGTCGCCTCCGCTTTGCGAGTGACCGGCAATGGCTTGCGCCAGCGACGCTCGCTCGGAGGGCGCAACTTGCGAGGGGTCCTTCAAGAAGCGCAGCAGCCAGTCCGGATTGACCCGCGCGCCTTCGCTTGTGAGCCTGGGGGGTAACTGTTCCTTCCCGTCAGCGCTCTGATACATCGGCAGTCCCATCAAGATCGAGTCCTGGCCCACCAACACGTTGTGACAACCCATACAGTTGTACTTCTGAACGATCCACCAGCCGTCCTGGACGGCTTTCTTCCCGCCGGCCGGGTTGTATCGCATAGATTCCGGGAGATTCGTTTCAACGCTGCCGAGCAGGAAAGTCGCGAGCGCGGTGACGTCGCTGTCGGGCAGGTAGATATTCGGCATCCGCAAGCGCTCGTCGGGCGCTTTCGTCTTGCCTCGGTCGTAGATGTCCGGGCTTCGAAGCTTGTTTTCGAAGAAGCCCTTGTGGTCATACCACGATTCCCTGCTTCGGCGTTTGATGTGCTCGCCGGTAATCGGATCCTTGCCCTGCATCGCAGGCTCTTGCAACAGAGCGAAGTCGAGCCGCTCGATCGGCTTGCTTCCTTCCAAGGTCAGCTCGGTTCCGATTCGCTGCTCATCTTCCATGCCCTTGATTTCGTGACACGCCGCGCATCCGTACCTTCGCACGAGCTGCTCGCCTTGCGACCTCAGCGAGGTATCGTCCAGGAACGAAGCGTTCTTATACTCGACACCAGGCCGCTTCTGCTGCATCAAGAACGTGGCGATGTCGCGAGCGTCCTGATCTGACAGCCGGAAGTTCGGCATCACCGTCATGTTCTGGATCTGAAGCTCACGCCCATCGACCGGGCTCTTGGAATGATCGTCGTCAAACACAAAAGGAAGGTTCTTCTTCTTATAGTCGGCCGGGGTAAGGTCACGCTTCAATGTGGGCGAGTAGGGCGCAAGCCGCTCACGCGGATTGTGCACCCAGCGGACGATATAGTCGTAATTCGCTTTCTCACCCACGCGCGAGAGATTCGCGGCAAAGTCTCCGCCGATAATCTGATCACCCATGTCGATCGCCTGACCGTTGATCGAATGGCAACCTAGACAACCCAGCGTCTTGACCAACTCCTTGCCGTGAGCCGCGTCGCCTTGCGCTTGAGAAGGCAACTTCACATCGATCGCGGATTGCCAGAGAAAAGCAGAAACGGCTTCGATCTCTTCGTTCTTGAGGAAGCGGAAGGTCGGCATCTTCGTTCCGGGCCGGAATGCCTGCGGATCCGCGAGCCAAACCGGGATCCAGTCCTTGCGCAGCTTGGCCTTGATTTCTTTCAGGTTCGGCCCGATCTTCTTCACGTCCTGCATCAGGTACTTGGCTTGAATATCGAACTCGTCGATTCGCGCGTCCACATGTGAAATCATCTGACGAAGCGCTTCGGCCTTTTTTCGAAGCAGTGCGGCTTCTTCGTCGGTGGATGCCCCGTCAGCCGCGGCGTTCGTCTGCGCGATCTCGCGTCTTCGATTATCGCGCTCGAGGTCCAGAGTCTTGATGCTTTGACGAGCGTTGCTGAGGGCATCGGCTTCCCGATCGAACGCTTCGTAGCGATGGCACCCGGCACAGCCGCGAACTTGGAACAGGTCCTTGCCGCGATTCAGCACGTTCGCCCCCTGCAGCACGCGGTCGCGGTTATGGCATTGATTGCACCCAGCCTCCATGTTCTCCTTGTAGTACATCGGCCACAACCAATGTTTGTATCTGCCGTGACCTTTCTCGACCGAAGTCGTGCCGCGCCCGTTGCCGCCGTGACAGGTCGAGCAACCGAAGCGATCGGGATCGTGCGTCTTAAGCAGGTCCTTGTTTGGATGCGACACAAACGCCGCGGCAGCAGCGTCCTCGCTGGGGTCTTCCCCGGTCCAGCCCATATCCTTCCGGGTTAGCTTGATCGGTTCACGGACTCCGAGGTGGCAAGACTCGCACCGGTCGATCACTACGCCGCCTACGTTGATCTGCTTGATCTCGAACTTAAAGTCTTCGACTTTTTTCTGCAGGCCGCCCACCTGCTGCGCGGTCAAGCCGGCGAGGTGGTCTAGCATATACTCGTCGCGCTTCTTCTGAGCAGCGTCGCGAGGTTGAGTGATCTGAACGCGCTCAGCCCCAAGGCGGGCTTTCTCGTCCCTCAAGCTATTGTAAAGAGTCTCGAGCTCGGTGAAAGTTAGCGACTTCTCTTCCTCTTTGCCCTCATCGTTGGGCATGGTGAAGTCGATCTTTTCTTGCTTCTTTTTTTCTATTGCGGCGCGAAGGCTGTTCTTTCCGGACTCGCTCTCCGTCACTTCAAGCTCATAAGTCTTGGCGACGATCCAGGAGCGCGCGTCGGTGAAGGGCGCGGTTACCGCTGTAATCTTGTCGTCGAGTCTCTTGCCCTGCGCGTCGATGGGATCTGTCTTCGCCTTGGCGGCGGCGGCGGCTTCCTTATAGGCCGCGTCGAGTTCCTGATACTCGGGCGAGCTCGCAACTTCCTTTTCCGATCTGCCCTGCCGCTCCTTCGCTGTGTCCAGGAACTCCTCGTACTTTGAGACGAAATCCTTTTGATAGCTCCTCCATGGCCGCTGTCCGTAAACCTCGTCGTAAAGCGACCAGAGAAGCGTCACGACCAGCAAGAGCGAAGATATCAATAGAGCGCCACTCATCGACTGGTCGGCAATCGGGTCGAGCTCAGGAGTTTCTGGGGCCCTCTTCTCTAACTGCTCGCTTTCAGTAGTGTCTGCCATCTTAGAGTCCTGTCCCTATAGCTCGTATTGGTCCTATAGGTCGTATCGCTCCTATATATTGAACCACGGCGTAACCATCACGTACTTGATCCGGAATACTTGCCTTATCAAAAGCTTCACCGGCATGCTCACCAGCACTGTTATTGCGAAGAATTGAAAGATCGAGTACTGCAATAACGTCGTTCGCTCGAAGATTTTCTTTTCGAACTTACTCCACGTGATGATGATGTGAATCAGCAGCCCGGCGATCAAGTAAAAAGCTCCTATCACGAGCAAGCCGAAAATCCCCTTCCAGGGTTGCGACGTAACCCCGAAAATGTCAGGAAGGTCGCGGTTGATCTCATAGAGCTGAACGTTGTGGTCCCACGTTTGACCCGGCCAGAACCATACCCAACCCGGACCTCGAATGAACGTCCCGATGAAGATCAGCATGATCCACATGATAAAGCCCCACAAGAACGCGCCGATGGCGACCTTGCGCTGCCTCCAGGTGTAATAGCCGACGCCCAGCGGATTCGAGTCGAGGTATGGGAACGCCATCAACCCGACGATCATCAAGCTAGGCATCACCACACCGGCGATCCACGGATCGAAATAAACCAGCATCTCCTGCAGCCCTAGAAAGTACCAGGGCGCCTTCGACGGGTTCATCGTCAGGTTGGGGTTCGCTGGTTCCTCGAGCGGCGCGTTGAGAGTAATCGACCAGACGAAGAGGACAACTGTGACAATGAGGACGGCCAGGAACTCGATCCTCAGCAGGTAAGGCCATACGTGCAACTCACGTGACCAGTGCGGCTTCCACGGCCACGTCTTGCGATGATGCGTTTTGGCAAGCTTGGGATCGGCTTCTAGTTGCTCCGCAAGCCGGTCATTCGCCCGCGCCTGGCTAAGGCCCATCCACATGAAGAATGGAACCAGGAACAACATTGCCACAATTGGCACGTTGTCAGGCGCCGACACGATAGTCCAGAGTTGTGCCCAATCCATTAAGCCTCCGGCGGTTTCGGGTTCAGAGTTCCTGGTTCAGGGTTAACCCGGAACCACGAACCCCGAACCCTAAACCGATTCATCCCACTTGTTTCTTCACCGCCCTCGCTCCGGGCGCCTTCATCTCTGACTCAAGCTGAACAGGCGCGGGGCCCGATATGCCGCCATCCTTGCGCACTCGCCAGAAGTGTACGGCCATCAGGACGCTGGCGATAACCGGGATCGCTATGCAGTGCCAGATGTAGCTCCGAAGCAACGCGTTCGCATCGACGATGGATCCGCCCAGCAGCGCGAACCGCACGTCGTTGTACAGCGACATTCCCATCTGCGGGCCGAACGGCCCTTCGGCTCCGAGGCCCGGAGTCGCGCGAGCCATGTTCGTCCCCACCGTCACCGCCCAGAACCCAAGCTGATCATCGGGCAACAAGTAGCCGGTGAAGCTCAGCAGCAGCGTCAGCACTAACAGCACAACGCCAACCGACCAGTTGAACTCACGCGGCGTTTTGTACGAGCCCGTAAGCACCACGCGAAGCATGTGCAGCCAGGTCGTTATCACCATCAAATGCGCCGCCCATCGGTGCATGTTGCGAAGCAGTTTGCCGAACGGCACATCGTTCTCGAGATACAGGATGTCTTGAAAAGCCTGCCCCTTCGACGGGTGGTAATAGAACATCAACAGGATGCCGGTGAAGGTGAGCACGATGAAAAGATAGAAGGTGATGCCGCCCATCCCCCATGTGTAGCTGAAGCGCACCGCGTCGCGATTGATCTTGGCCGGGTGCAGATGCAAGAAAACGTTTGTCAGCACGCCCAGCGACCGCGATCGCGGCGTCGGCTCGTGCTTGACCCGAAACATCGATTTGTAGATCTGAGTCTTTGTCGGGTCCTTGAGGTCGTCGAGCTCTTGAAGAACAGAGTCCTTCTGAATCTTCTTCTTCAGAAGTTCGATCTCTTCTTTGACGTTTTCTTTGACGCTCGGCGGGGCTTCCTCTGCGACAGTCACAGCCGCGCCGGTCTTCACTTCGGGTTTGTCAGGCTTCTCAGGTTCCATTACTAAGCTCCGCGGTGGATTGTGCTAGAGAGCGAAGACTTGCAACACAGGACGTTCGAATCAAAACAGCGAATCGGTTTACACCTGTATGAACGCGCCCGGCTCGTCGAAGTGGCCCGGCGCCACGTCGCCCTTCGGCCACTCATACAATTTAGCGGTGTTGACTACGATTTGCCCCGTCGGATCAAGCTCTACGTGAGCGCGATCCATCGGACGCGGCGCGGGTCCTTCGAAGTTGATACCTTCGCTGGTATATCCGCTTCCGTGGCACGGGCATTTGAACTTGTTCTCGCCGGGCTTCCAGTCGGGCGTGCACCCAAGGTGAGTGCATCGGGCGTAAATCACAAACAACCTTTCGGCGTTGCGAACGACCCAGACGCGGTATTGCTGTTGGAATTTCGTGTCGACCCCGAATCCAAAATCGGTCGGGTATCCGACTCTGAATACGGTGCTGGGTTCGAAGATGGTACGCGGAAGGAAGAAGCGCAGGAACATCAGAAAATTAACCGCAAGGGAGGCGCCGACTGCGGTCCATATGAACCGGCGGCGCATCTTGTTGACTGGGTCGGGTGGCGCGCTTTCTACAGTCTTGCTCTTAGCCCCTGCCGAAGTGCCGACTGCCGGCTTAGCGGCGGCTTTAGGTTTGTCTGCTGATGCTGACGCTTTCGGCGCCGGTGGTGTAGCTTTCTCTGCCGTTGCGGTTACTGTCTGCTTGTCCTCGCCCTCAACCTTCTGGTTCGCATCCTGAACGGTGTCCATGCTGGAGGTCTCCACGATTCCGTCCATCATTAGAGAGACGATTAGTACGACGTGTTCCAACGAGTGCGCCAGACGCGCCTCGCCGACATATACTGTATGAATTCTGCTGAACGTTTCTCATCGAGCCTGAACTTTACAACCGGACTGCTTTATTATGAAGTGATCGGGTTTTAGCATGTCGCCGCAAAGTTTGTCAAGCAAAGCCACTGAAGAGCGCGGGTCTGGTTTATGACTCAGATGAAAAGAGCAACGGTGACAATCTACACACGGCCACGCTGCCACCTGTGCGACGAGGCGAAGGCGGCGATTAATGCTTCTGGTTGCGACGGCGAGTTCGAATTGGAAGAGGTCAACATCGACCAAGACCCGGCGCTTAGCGAGCGATACGGCTTAGACATACCGGTGATCTTCATCGACGGAGTGAAGGCTTTCAAGCACCGCGTTGATCCGGGCGAGTTCAAGCGTAAGCTTCGCCGGCTAGCGCGAACTTGAGGCTCCTGGGAGCGCAGGCATCCCTGCCTGCTGGCCTCACTTGGGTAACCTTTAGCGCAGCGATCCATCTGAAACTTGCTTTGGTTTCAAACTCTCTATGAAGTCCTGATCTCTCGTACCCTGATGGCACACTATGCAAGACTGCTGGCCGCGTTCTTCCAGGTCAGATACCAGCGCATAGGTCAGCCCTCGATCTGACCAGGTGATGACCTTCAATCCCTGAATCGAGTCGAAATGGAACGTCAGGCCTTTGGAGACTATCTCTTCGCCCCCCGAGGGCCGGGCGACCGCCTCTGACGTCACTACCAGGCTGATCGGCCGCAACCGCATCTTATAAGCAACGTAGGCTGCATAGTCATTCTTATATCCAACCAACCGCGCCCCTTCGAGGTCGTAGAGCTTCTCCTGCCCCGACGATTCCTGATAGTTCGGCAGCTTCACGCTAAAAGGGACCTTTCCTGCGAACCACGCTGAGATTCGCTCGGGCACGGCGGATGCAATCTCGAGCGGAAGCTGACTTCGCAGATGTCGCTGATGAGTGTCTACTGCCATCAACGCAAAGTCGGACGGAGGATTGGGGCGTTGCTTCCGGTACTCAGTTACACCCCAGATGCCAATCAGCAACGCTACAGCGGCCACTGCCGCCAAAGCCGCAACACGGCGAGAGTGAATAAGCCCGGAAGCGGTAGTAGCACCTGGCCAGAGAGACCAGCGTATGCGATGACGCAATCGCTTCGAGGCTGCGTGGGGAGAAGGCGTATCCGCAAGCACCTGTTCGACCCTCGCCCGAAGCTCTAGAGGCGCGACATGAAGAGGCTGAGAAGCGCGGATGACCTCGAGAAAGCGCTGCTCACCCTCGAATAGTCTCCGACAAGCCTCGCAGCCACGCAAATGGGTTTCGAGCGCGGCTCGTTCATTGCCTTGCAGTTCGTCGTCCAGATGGAAAGTCATCTGGGCACGGATTTCGTCACACTGATTCATACTCTAATTCGCTCGAGCTGATCTCGTCGCGGATGTTGTCCGCCAGTCGGCGAGCAATCGCCGGAGTTTTTCTCGCGCTCGCCCAAGCCGGGACATAACAGTGCCGGCAGGACATCCCAGTATGCTTGCAATCTGCTGGTAGCTGAATCCTTCGATGTCACGAAGCACGACGATCTCGCGTTGCGGCAACGGAAGGCTCTCAATCGCGGCTCTGACTTCCTCGCACTCCAGCTTTCTGAGATAGACCACGTGCGGGTCGTTGGCAACGTGGTCGAGCCATTGGGCGCGGCCGTCTTCTTCTGCATCAAGCTCTACAAATCGCGGCCCACCGCGCGTATGCCGAAGCTGGTTGAGCCAGGCGTTTCTCATTATGGCAAAGAGCCAGCTCTTGAGATTGCTGTCGGGCATCAGCCGGCCGAAAGCCCGAACGGCCCGCAGATATGTTTCTTGTACAAGGTCCTCAGCCTCAGTCCGATTACGGGTCAATGCCATGGCAAACCCGTAGAGCGCATCGAGGTGCTCAAGGGCACCATTGGTAAACGTGGAGTTGCGATGGCCGGCTTCGCTCATTCAGTTCTCGATGACTTCCCTAAGAATAACACGCAACCGAGTAAAGTATTCCTCTCACAGTCGCGGAATAAGATTGCTCCTCGCGTGTTATTGCTCATGCGCGGGCTTGCACCGCGAACGCGAATGTACCGTAGACTGTCCGGCCTGCGGTTGTGCTGTCCGCAGACTGGACAGTCTACAGTACATGTGACATCGATGATCACATCCTAACCAGGGAACGGAGGACTATGACAACATCAAAACGAACCAAGATGCTCGTGACACTTGTCTTCATCGTAATGGGTGCTGCCGCGATCTACGTCAGTCCGCAAGCACGCGCACAGCAACAGCCGTCTTCCTTTGGAGGGGTGGTCGAGGAGCCCTTCGCCGTGGTGCTGAAACGCGACAAAGGGGCGAAGGCGCGGGTGATGGCCGAGCATCAAAAGCTGCTCGACGCGCGCTACGATCTGAGCCGCCGCGTCGACGCGAACGTGAAGATGACTCGCGGAAAGCAGATTCCGGTTGGCCCTACGGCGCGGCTCAAGGGCGTGACCTGGGAGCAACTCGGCAAAATGTCGCCCGACGAGATTAAAGAGAAGGGCGTGTTCCCTTACCTTCCTCTCCCGCATATCGCCCATCCGGTGGGCGGCATGGTCTTTCCGCAGGCGGAGGTCAAAGCACTGGCAAGGCTTGAACGATTTGATATGGATTTCGATCTGCCGGAGCACTTCTTACCCGAATTTCCACCGGCGATGTTCCTGATCACTCGGCCCGACCTTGGCGATGTATCCAAAGGTCAAACGGTAACGATCGACAACTTCTACGAGCTTTTCAACGGCATCCTCAATCCGAAACAGCTCGATGGGTTGCGTCTGCTTCTCACTCAGTTTCCCCAGCAGCAGTTCAACGCCACGGCGGATCGCAAGACCGAAAAGCCCGACGGCATGCGTGGCGTGACCTGCTTCGATTGTCACGTCAACGGACACACGTCAGGGGCGACGCACCTTGCCGGCGACGTACGGCCGCAAGAGTTTCGCCGCCGGATCGAGACGCCTTCGCTGCGCGGCGTCAACATCCAGCGTTTGTTCGGATCGCAACGTGCCCTAAAAAGCGTGGAAGACTTCACTGAGTTCGAACAGCGCGCAGCCTACTTCGACGGCGACCCGGTGCTTGCGAGCAAAAAAGGATTGAGCATTTTGGAGCGTGGCTCGCAAGTTCACAACATGGCTGAATTTCAAGAGCTGCTCGATTTTCCGCCCGCGCCGAAGCTGAACCTGTTTGGCCGCCTCGACCGGACGAGGTCAACCGAGAGCGAGATACGCGGCGAAGATCTGTTCTTCGGCAAAGCTCAATGCGCGGTCTGCCACACAGCGCCTTACTACACGGACAACCTGATGCACGATCTGAAGGTCGAGCGCTTTTTCAAGCCTCGGATGGAAGGCGGGATGATGATCACGGCTCAAGGTCCGATCAAGAACTTCCCGCTACGCGGCATCAAGGAATCGCCACCGTATCTGCACGACGGAAGGTTGCTAACATTGGAAGACACAGTCGAGTTTTTCAATCTGATTCTGCGACTTGATCTGGCGATGCAGGAGAAGAAGGATTTGGTTGCGTTCCTGCGGGCGTTGTAGCCGGGCGCTGACACGTCGGTGGCTCCAGAGTAGGCTGGCCAAGGCTCGCCTTGGCCAGCCTCGAAACTCAGGAAGGGTTCATCGCGCAATGCTTCGTGGCTTCGTCGAAGGCGGTCGCGCTGGCTTACGGATTGACGATACGATACGCCACGTTTGATCGGCAGCGTCGATGTCAACGTCCAGGCTCTGGCAGATTCCTATCCAGCGTTCGCGAGACATCGATGCGGCCCATGCCCGATCGAGCAGAGGCGACGCTGGTACGGCGGCCCCGCCACCGCGAAGAATCAACAGGCGCTGGACATCCCGCCGGATACGTAGACCGTAGTACGCACGACGCGCGGGGGCTAAGTCGTGCTGATATCTATCCAGCGCTGCGAGTCGTGCTTTCACGAGTCTTTGCTTGTGTGCCACTGCTATTGGTGAGACAAACACTCGCTCCCGCCAGTGGCTCGTGCCGAGAAGCCATACTCCATAGGCCGCTATATGGCCAGCCAGCTCGGAACCAAGCCACTTCTCTGTGAACGTTTCGGCGGAAGGGACCCACACGAGATGGACAGACCCAACTCTTGAAGTCGAACCCTCGCCTACGCAGAAGAGATCCCAGTCGGAATCCTGGCCTGCCATACCCTGTGCCCTGGAGCCAAACAACACGATCTCGTGGGCTCTTCGTGCCAAGACTGCCCACGGAAGGCCACCGACTTCAAGTTGGCGGTGGAGTTCACGCGGGACCCTTGGAGATTGTCGGCTTTTATTGGTCACGCCCCCTTCTCCTTGGGGGGCTTCGCTTGAGAGTGTTTCTTGGCAAGGGACTCGATCGCATCCTGCAGGTGTTTGTGCAGAGTAGTAAGGAGCTCCCCTGGCCTTTCTCTTGGCGTGCTCCCGAAAGGGTACAAATCTCCAATGGCTTCCTCGAATTCGTCTGGGAGCAAAGCGGCTTCCTCTGGGAGAATTTCCGCGCGAACCAATGCGTCCAGAACCTCTGAGATACCGGGAGCCTTGTGATCCATGCTGAGGTCTTGAAACAGAGGGTTTCTCGCCAGTTTGCTGCCGATAGCGTCGAGGGCCATGTCCATATAGAACTCGATATCGCGGCTCTTAACCAAGTCGCTTATTGCTTCCAGGGCCTGCTCTCGGAATGTTTTTCCTTGATCAGTCATTGCTGAGCTCCTGTGATCGGCACTTCCGAGGGCGACACTATTTGAATCTTGATTGGCTTTTGGTCCTGATCCGCTCGAAGGATGCTAGCCGCCGTGAATGCAAGGATGAGCACCGTGAGAAGCAGGTAGAACAATGGCGCCTCCCAGGAAAAGAGGAATCTGCGAACCCGATTCCCGGTCTGGGCTGTCATGGCAATCGTATAAACGATTCCGGGACTCCGGGCACTGCGGCTATCATGTGAACCCTTAACAAGCTGATTCTCCAGATCGCGCAAGCGCCTAGTGAATGAGTTCTGCCAGACCTGCTGATTGCTGTCAAGAAGGTAGAACAGGCCAACAACGAAAAGACTGGAGAGGAATGCGACGCTTGGGATGTTTGCAGCAGTCCCGCTGACGAGAAACGCGACCATTAGAGTAATCGCCCAGCCGCGAATTTGAAACTTGAAAGTGCCTATTCCGTCAACTTTGGCTTGGAGCAGTTTATACTCCCCACCGTCTGTCCTCCGGCTCCGGCATAGCAAGAATCTCCTTTTGTCTGCTGCAAAATACGTGGCCCGCCGCGTTGCACCAGTCTACCACGCCATCCGTTCGTCAACCCGGTCGCCCTCGCGAAGGTTCAGATCAGCATTGAGAAATATTCACTGCTCCAACCCAACCGGCGTGCAATTGACCCGGTCCCCTCGCAAGCTCACATCATCGATGTACCAACCAAGCCCTTTGCCGTCCGGGTCAGTCCCGATTCGGAACCTGATCGTCACCGTCTTGCCCGCGAAACTGCTCAAGTCGACCACCACCTGCTGGAACGTCCCCAGCCGGCCTTCGACCCAGGCGGGCCGGTCGGCAAGTGGGTTCGAAGTGAACTCATAAACCGTTCCGGTGTAGCGGCCTTTCAAGATCTTTGAGCCGAGGTCTTCAAAGTCGGCTCCAGTCGATATTTCAATCACCCCGCCGTCGAACGTCCCTCGCTCGAATTCGAACGTGTGGAAAAAGACCAACTGCAAGTTGCGAGAGTCGGCCGGAAGCTGAATCGCAACGGTGTCGAGATGGGCGTCGATGACTTGAGATCCCGGGTCGGGCGTGAACCACGAGCTTGTCCCTGAATGGACTCGCTTCGTAGCAATCACCCACGTGTCTTGACGAAATTTCTTCTTCTTGACGCCGCTCCCGTGGGTCCACTTCAACTCACCCGCCTCGATGTCGTCGGAGAAGAACTGCGCCGCTTGTGTATTTCCCACCGCGACTGCGAATGGCACTCTCGATGTTGACCCGAGACTGGTCACGTCAAGCACGAAGTTGATCACGCTGCCGCACGCCACGCTTCCGGCTACCGTGAACGTGAAAGCAGACAAGCCCTCGGCGTTCTGGCCCGGGGCGATGTTCGGAAAATCAACACCAGCAACGGTGACTGTTACGCCGGTGGTCGTCGATGAGAGCGTCCCGTGAGCCGATGTAAGCGCGATCGGCGAAAGATCGCCAAGGCTGAGCCTGAGCGAAACCGTCTCGCCCGGGTCGGCAAACGCGTCCGCGCCGCCCGCGAGCGTGACATTCACAATCGTCGCGACCGGAACATCTTTCTTTTCGCCGTTGTAGACAACGAGCGCGAAGTCCTGATCGGTAGGATCGCCGTTACTCGGAACGCCGTCGCCCGCTATGTTGGCGGCTCTCACTCGGACGACAAAGCTGCCGACGGCGCCAATCGGAAGCCATACCCCTTCGACGTTGTTCTTTGTGTCGGGATCGCCGCCGGGTTTGGAAGCCTGACCCGAAAAGTTGTTGCCGCGATAGACCTGACCATTGATGGTGACCTCCAGGTCCAGATTATTTACCCAGGGCGCGACGCCCGAAAACCCGGGCGCATCAGTCCACGCTAGTGTCACGCGAAACGGCTGCGTCGAGTCTTTGACTTCACCGGTGATGACGAACTCCTGACCGCTGTCGGTAAGCGTGTTCGTCTGGTTGACGAGTATCTTCGGCGTTGTGTCGAACGCGCGATTGAGATTCAACAGACCCCAGCCCTGCCGCACCTGGGGAAGATCGCCGCCCGCAAGATTGCCGGTCATGTAAGTAGTCGTGTTGAGCAGCAGCGCTTTGATAAGCGCGGAGGTTGGCGGCTCGCCTTTGTTGATTAAGAACTGACGTACCAGCGCGGCGGCGCCGGCGACCTGCGGCGTCGAATGACTCGTTCCCGAAGACCAGGTGTAAAGGGTCTGCCCTTTCGGGAAGTAAGGTTTGCCGAAATCCTCGCCGCACACGCCTGATCCGTCGAATAGCGGGTTTTGCGATGCCGCGCCTTCAATATGCGTACCCGGCGCGGTGATGTCGGGTTTTATCCGGCCATCAAAAATGGGCCCCCCGGACGAGAAGAAGGCAATGTCCATAGCGCTGTCCGCGTCGGTATCCTTCACGTTGCAGCCATCAGTGCCGTCTTTGCGCGAGTTTTCTCCCGCCGCCACCGAGATCACATTCTTGGCCGTGCCTGGTGCGCCGATGCGTTGGACCGATCCTGAGTTTCCAGCCGCGAAGCATATTGTCGCCTCTTGATTGCCGGGTTGATCGGGCGCTGCGTCCCGTACGCGCGTGTCGTACTCTTGTGCGTCGATCGAATACGTGTTCGAAAGCTCCGCCCAACTGTTCGATAACACGCGGGCGCCGTCGCGATAAGCATCCGAGACAAGTTTGGTATAAGGATCGACTAGATCGAACGCCCCGTTGGATTGGAAAATCTTGGACGAGCCGAGCAGAGCGAACGGCGCGATTCCCAAACCGTGATTGAAACCCGAAGTATCGCGCAAGTCTTTGTCCGAAGACGTGCTCCCGCCGCCGGCAATCGACAGGTTAATCGTGCCGTGTCCGGCAACGTCCCCGGGATCAAGCTCCGAGGTGTAATCGCGCGCGTAAAGCACGCGGCTCTGTTTATTGGAATCGAGAAAATCCGGATGCAGCTTGTCGGGCGTTATCGCCCCGCGATCCAATCCGCTATCAGAGACGTCAATGGCGAAATTGAACGTGGATGAAAACCCGTGGGCGGCGAGCCATGTCGCGTAGCCAGGACCTTGGGCCGCCGTGAGATCGGCCGTCAATTGCCCGGCGATTATCTGCCCCGCGCGTTCGTCCATTAACCGAGGAGCAGTCCACGGTTCGATGTTAACCACGCCTTGCAGCGCGGCAAGGCCGGCGATCCGGCCAGCGTCGATCTTGATTCGCAAGTTGGTGAAATTGAGCACGCCGTAAGCGTCAACTAACACCCGTGACGCCAGCTTTCTGGCTTGTTTTACATCGGCGTTGTCTCGCGCATTTTGCTCGCCCTTCCCAAGAGCGAGCTGGACGGCAACCGTTAATTCACCGCCGGCAGCTTCTCTCAGCGCGGGATGAATCTTGTGTTCGTCAAGGAACGGGCCTTCCCACTGAATAAAGCCTTCGCCACGCGCTGCGGCAATTTGATTGCGGCTCATCAACCGCCCGCGCGCGTTGGAATCAGCTCGCACGAGGTAGCCATTGTTCGGCACGTAAGCCACGGCCTCAACGCCGCTCGCTTCGAGCTGCTCGAGCCACGCTCGCTTGACTGGGCCGACGAATTGCACCAAGCGAAGCAACCCGCTATCGTCGCCGATTGGCGAAGCAAGAGAATGCAACCCGTACGACGCGGCTGGGCGGCCCATTCCAACGAAGGTACCCGTCGTTTCGACATCGGTTGTATCAATTGCTGCGGATCGTAAGAGCAGCACGTTTAGATCGTCGCGCACGACCAGCGAACCAAGGGAGTTCGGAAGCAGGACTGACGTATGGTCTCCGCCCGCACTCAGCTCCTCAGCGCTCTGGAGTGCGTCGTCATCCATCGCAAACAGCTTGTAAGACCCGTAGTCAGAGATTTCAATCGCCCCCGATGCTTTTGCTTGAGCGAGCGCTTCGAGATCCTCGGTAGAAACCATGGCTTTGTGAAGCTTCCCGGGACTTCGGTAAGAACTCGCACTGATCGAGCCGCTTTCGTGGACGGCGAATTTTACCGGCGACCGGGAACTGACGCCCTTTGATTCGCGATTCGCACTCACCGCTGAGATGGACACAAACAGCGCGATGGCGAGGAAACAAAATGCTAAGCGCATTCGCATTGAAGCCTCCTGGAATAGCACAGACTTCAGTCTGTCTGGTTGGGTTATGCCGACCGATTTAACCGGCACAGACTAAAGTCTATGCTTACTGACTACTGCTTCGGCTTGAGGGCGAAACCGAACAGCTTCCACTCTCCGCTATCATCCTGGAACATCAACGTAACTTCTCCCCTCCCCTGCTCGAACTGGACCTTGTAAACCGGCAACACCATCCGGTCCTTGCCTTCGCCCTGAAACTGCATACTTACCCGGACAAATCCGAGGGTCTTTCCAAAGGCCCTTAGTTGTGTGAGGTTTTCTGTGACCGTTTCCCGGGACTTGTTCGCCTTGAATTTCTTCGCCGCGTCGTTATAAATCGTATCGTATTCGCCCTTGTCGAGCCGCTGGAAAAACAGGGTCGCAGCCTTATCGACGTCCTCGGCGGGAGCTTCGTGAGAGAGCAGCGCGCAGCCGCCAAAGAGCATAGCGATAGAACAAATGACTGGAGCAGCTACCTTTCGAAGCATCTATACCTCTTTGTCCGGAATTGGGTGGTCTTTGAGCCGAGAGAAACAATAGCAGTAGAGCCAACAGCAGAGCAATGAGGGGAGAGTCAGTAGTCCGTAGTCCGTAGCTCTCTAGCCTGGCGGCTGCTGATAGTGGCGATGGACCAATCGACTAACTGATCAATGACTACGGACCACGGACTACGGACTACGGACTACGGACTACTGACTACCAAGAATAAACAACCCGCTCGGTCATCACCGCGCTGACGGACGCCCGGCTGAGGCGCACTTCGCGGATATCCGACGCGGCAACGAGGCTCGACAAGTTCTCGCTAAAGAATTTCACCTCGGGCTCTTCTTCGTCGTCCCTTTTTGGCTTCGGTTTACTTTGCTGATCCCGCCCGTCGAGCTTCGACATCAAGGTGTCGAAGACAGGCTTAGCAGCGGCCACCCGAACCAGCGCGTAGAAATCAACCGGCGCATCGGGTTTTTCCATCGAGCTTGAGGCCTTCGCAGCTTGCAGGATGTCGTTGGCGAACTCTTTGCTCGACGCCAGCACAAGGTAGTTTCCCAAAACTGAGTACGCCGCGCCCTGTTCCAGAAGTGACTGCGCAACAAAACGAACCGCGCCTTGATCCTGCCACTCGAGCCGCGGCCGTGTGCCGGCAACTACAAACCTCGCGCGCAACTCGTCAACTATCGCGCGCTCCAACATCTCCCGGTTGACGGCGGCTCCCTCCTTCAACTGAGCCACGATGGCGCGCTCGAATCTCACGAACGGCTTCCCCGCTTCCGTCTTTGATCTTACAAGCTCGGAATAGGCTGCCGGTGAAAGTCCCGTGAGAATGGACTCAACGCTCTTCGTGAAGCCGCCGCCGGTAACCTCATATGAAGTCTTCGTCCCCGTAGCCTTAACGCCGGTTCCCGAGCCGCGCTTCGGCGCCTGTTCGTCGTCAACGTCCATATCGAAGCGAGCGTCGAGCCGGCTGTAGCGCTCAGCGCGCGTGTTCTCATCGTCATTGCCGGAGCTGCGAGTGCGATCGGGGATCTCCGCCGGCGACCACGATTCTTCGGGGAGCTTTCCGAATAGGGCTTGCTCAATCGCTGACGGTAACTGTTCCTTTGCAGCAGTGCCGCGCACTTGAACGAGCTGCGCGTCGGCGGGAGCAAACTTCATCAGCGCCGCGAACTGCTCTCCGGACATCGCGCTAACCCTTACCCTCTGACCCCCAACCCCCATCTTGAACCATCGCTGCTCGGTCATTCCGTCGCGCGCGATTCTCAAATCTATGAGCCCGGTTTCGATGGCCGCCAGGGCACCGTCTGCGTTGTGATGAATCCAGTAGTTGTCAAAGTAGCGATTGCGGTTCAATCGCTCCTGGTCGAGCCACATCGTTACGTCGTGCGCCGCGAATCCAGCAGCTTCGCCGGCCAACCCTACGACATCGGAGAGCAGCGAGTCAGAGCCCACCGCCTTCGCGTTGCCCATAGCGCGGATCATCAATCCTTCGGTGGTGGTCACAATCAGCTTGCCTTCGACGTACGCAAAGCAGAACTGCTGATTCAGCCGTCCGCCGTCGGTGGTAACATCGCGGACGTAATATGAAGTTCCATCGGCCGACCGCTCCGAAAACTGCGACGCTTGTTTGAAGAGTACGGACGCGACGGCTCGGGCGCGCGGGACTTCGGTGACGAAAACCATCTCGATCTTACCGATATCATAGATCGAAACGGCCGAGGCGCGGCCCGCAAGCTCGGCTAGCCGTTTCTCGTCGAGCCCGAAGCCGATCGCGGTCTCGAAATCCTTCTTGCGATCCTGAAGCTTCAGGTACACACGCGACTTCTGAAACGCCGTGAAGCTCGCGCTGTCGTAAAACTGAGAACGCACAGGCGAAGCGAGCCAGGTCTTGAGCAACGCCCCCAAATCGTTTGCCTGCACGTACACGATTGCGCCGCGCGGCATCACTCCGGCGAGCCTGAGCTGTTCGGCAACCGGCCTCGCTTGTTGTCCATCAGATCGATGCGATACCGCAAGTATCAAAACGGCAATCGATAGTATGAGCTTCCTCGTTCTCATAAATCCGGTCCTCAAGTCTCGAATAGACCACGGATAGGACGGATTCGACGGATTCTCGCCGATCTGATCCGTGCAAACCCGTCTTATCCGTGTCATCCGCGGACTATTCCTTTCCCAGCACGCGCATCGCGTAAATCGATTCGGTCGCGTTCGAGCGATTGATCCGTGTTAGCAACGCGAGCCTCAATTGCCTTGCCTTTTCGGCGGCCATTATCTCCGCAAGCCGCTTCTCAATCGCCGTCTTCTCTTCCGGCTTCACCGCGTCTGCGGCTCGCAACCGTTCAATCGCCATTGCCCGATCATACTCCCCGAGCTTCGCCGCCGATTCGACAAGCGAAGCCAACAGCTCTCCAACCAGTCGTGACGCAATCGATTCATTCATCTCTGCGAGCGTCTTAAGCCCCGCCATCCTCGATCGCGCAATCTCGAGAGACGGTTCGAATGAAACACTGGCCTGCGCCTCTCTGCGCCCCGCTCCCGAAGAAAGCGCTCTTCGCACTGCCGAGCTGATCGAGGGCTGGGAACCGGACTGCTCGCCTTCCGCAAGACGAATCGCCGCCAGGTCGCGTCCATTCTTGCCGTAGAGGATGATCAACTGCGCCCGTGGTCCGGGCGCCCGGAAAGCAATCGCCTCGGTGATCTCGCCATCGGCGTCCAGGTACAATGCTCGCTCGAAGCTGGTCACCGCTTCTGCATCGCGCCCGGCGGCAGCGGCAATCAATCCGATCTTCATCTGCGCGACCGCCGCAAGCGGTCCGGCATTCACACTCGCAAGCGCCGCGCGAGCTTCTTCACGATTGCCCGCCGCTTCATACACGGCCGCCCGCGCCAGCATTGCGGCCGCATCGCTCCGGCCACGCTGATCGAGCGAGGAAGCGCCGCGCGACGCAAGCGAACGATCCGCTCTCACCAACTCGCCGAGCACCTCCGCCGCCTGGGCGCGCACGGTGTTGGGTGTAGCTCGCTCCCCGATCAACGAGATGATCCGATCGACCGCGTCGACAGCTCGGCCGGACGCCGCGATCGCGCGCGCAAGCTCGAGCTTGTTTGTCGCGTTGTCAGGATTGGCGCGCGCGATCTGCTCGCGAAACTCAATCGCGTCGCCGTAGCGCCCCGTTCGAGCGGCGGTCTCCGCTGCGAGCTGCAAAGCCCTCGCGTTTTCGGTTGAACGCTCAACAAGAAGCTTCAACAACCGTGAAGTTTCGTCGCCGCGGCCACGGCGCGCTTCGATCTCCGCCAACCCGGCAAGGACCGCGTCATCCGAGTACCGAGACCGCACTTGCCTGGTGTAAGCGTCGTAGAGCAAGGCGTCCGCGTCTTGTTCGCGGCCCTCGGCCAACAAGAGCACATAAGCCCTCGAACAACGCTCGTGCAAACCGGTTTCGTCCTGACTGCCTTCCGCCTTCTGCCTTCCGTCTTCTGTCTTCTCGAGCCCGCAGTAACGACGCAGCTCCGTGATTGCCTTAGCCGCGTCGCGTCCGCCGCGAAGCTCGATCAATGCCGAGGCAAGCGGCAACCAATAGTATCGGCTGGCCGGCGTAGAGCCTTCTTCGTCGCCCTCGAGCGCGATCGACAGGTCACTCACTTCGCGCTTGATAGTCGCGATCAACAGCCGCGCTTCATCAAAAGAGCGCGTGCGAATCAGGTAGTCGGCCAGTCGTTTCCGCCAGGTAGCAAGCTCGCGCGCGGGGTAGACGTACTCGGTTCCGCTGTAGAATCCATTTTCGTATGCCGGGGTGCCTAACACCGATGACGCGAGGTCGGAAATTCGCTGATGCATTGTGCGGTAGATGCCGGCGAGTGTGTTCTCCGGGAGCAGGCTCTCTTCAATCAGCATGCGCCCGATAACCATGTCGCCGGGCATGCCGTTGATCGCGTTGTGGAAGAACGTGGCCACGTCGTTCGCAGTCTTCGAATCTTGGCGCGCGCGATCGGCGATCTCGCGAACGAGCGGCTTGATGGCTTCTATTCGATCCGGCGCCCGCCTGTCCCGCGACGCACGATTGACGAAAGAGACGAGGAAATTCTCCAGTCGCGGCAGCGCTTCGAGCAAGAAACCGTTGTCGGCCATCACCTTCAAGTAAGCCTGCGCATCGGCAATCGTCACACGGCCGCTCATAATCGCGCCCCACGCGTCGAGCGCGCCTTTGTGGTCGCGGCTCGCAAGCGCAACTGCTCCGCGCATCACCGCAACATCTCTCTCGCCGGGCGCAAGCTCACTCGCCAGCGCAACGTGATCGGACGCGCGGGCGGTGTTCTTCCGGTCGAGATAATACGCAGCGAGTTCCAACTGAGCGCGCTCGCTTGATGGATGACCTTCAATCTCACCGGCAACAAATTTGCGGCTGTCGATCTCGCGGCCCACCAGTCCAAGCCAATACCCGTAATTCCGCGACCCGGCGAACCAGTCGCTTCCAACCAGAGCGCGGCCTCCCTCGATTCGCCGTCCGAGCATCTGCCCGATGGGCTTGATGTCGAGCGCCTCTTTGAAAAATGGTTCGTTCTCCGGCGACGTGTCCTTCAGGAACAGCCCGACCTCACCGCTGCGTTGCTGCACCCACGCAGGCGATTGTTTGGCGCTCGCGATCGCATCCAGCGCCAGCAGCTTTTCGTTCTTCTCGACCAGGAAATTGATGAGCTGCAGTTGATATGCGCTGTAGGTCGAAGCCAGCCGCTGAAGCTCGCTTCGTTGACTAGACGCGTGCAGCAGCGAAAGATAACGGTCGACCCAGTCGGTGTAGTTAGTCGTCAAATCGCCGCTCGCGCCGGCATACGCCGCACGCAGCCACTCGACCTCGCGATCGCGATCCCCGGCGAGCCGGTATTGAGTCGCGATCTGGTTCTGATAGTCGAAGCGATTCTTGTATGGATCGCGTCTGAACTCGGCCGTAAGCAGCTCGGCCGCGCGCCCGTACGCAGCGTGGCGGCCGTAGAAGGCGACGGTCGCTCGAAGCTCGCCGTAATAAGCGGTGTCTTGCGCCGTGACCGTCCGCGAGTTCTTTGGCCGCGCTTCGAACGCCGCATCCTTTAGCCGAATCTGGATCTGCTCTTCGACTTCGACCAGAGCTGCGCCCCGCGCGATTCCAAGATAACGTTGCAGCGCCGCGGCGTCGGAGTACGTGGTCAGCTTCGCGATCGAGGCTTGAAGCGCTGACGCGAGCGCCGGCGTCTCATCGGCAGCCGCGTATTCAATCACACCTTTGCCGAAGTCGCTGCGCATCGCTCGATCGATAGCTTCGACGATGCTTTTCGCTTTGTATTCCTGAGTGTTCTCGGCAATCGCGAAGAACTGCGCGCGCAACCGTTCGAGCTTTTGATACGCCCCGGCGGGCGGCTCGCTGCGAATCAGCGCCTTAACGTAGCCGGCAAAGCTCGCGCTCGGGACGTACTCGTCGCTTTCGAGCTTCTTTGGCAACTCGGCGAAGACCTGCTCGTATATCCGCACAGCCTCGCCGTTCAATCCCCACGCCGCCAGTTGAGCCGCTATGTTGGTTTGAGCCTCGGAAGTCGCGTTCTTCTTCGCTGCCAGCGCCTGACGAATCGTCTTCACTGCTTCGTCGCGCTGGCCTTGTTGGACCTGAATCCGGGCGACCTCGATCAACCATTGCGGATCGCGGCCGGCAAGCGTCCAGCCTTCGCGCAGCGTGGCGATCGCTTCATCGTAGCGGCGCTGGCGGGTTAGCACCGACGCCAGCGTGAAGCGTAGCTCCGACCGCTGAGGCTCGTTTAACACCGCTATTCGATATTGCTCTGCCGCGCCGGCGAGATTTCCTCTCCGCTCGTAGATTCGGCCAAGCACCAATTGCCAGCGATAATTCTTGTTCGACTCCTTCGACAACTTCTCGTAGTAACCGACGAGCCGTTCGATCAAGCTGTGTTGCTCCGCATACTCAATCGCGGCCGCGAGCCGGTCCGTGTCTTCGGGAAAGCTGTTGATGACCTCGATGTGCTGATCGACCGCCTCTTGATACTTGCCAAGCGAGTCCAGCGCGCGGATCATCCCGGCGCGAAGGTCGGCCACCCGCGCCCGAGTCTCCTCTCCCCCCAAACCGGCTTCGCGAGCCTCCTTGAAGGCTTCCTGATAAAGCGCGGCAAGCTCGTTGAGCTTGTTTTCAGCTCCAAGCGTTCGCGCCAGCTCGCCGAACACCTCGGTATCGAAGCGGTTCTCGTTGTAGAACGCGCGCAACGTTGCCTCCGCCTCCGCGAGCTTGTTCGCGTCCACTTGTCTGCGCGCCAGCAGCAGCGCGAAGCTGCGCCGATTCGTCCCGAGCGCGCGAGCCAGAGTCCGCTTGTACAGATCGAGCGATTTGTCGAGCAGCCCCGCGCGCCAATAGAACTGCGCCGACTCTTCAACAACCCCGACGTTCGTCGGATAATCGCCGGCCAGCTTATCGATGAGCGCAATCGCGGCATCGACCTGGCCGTGACGTTCGAGGAATGAAGCGAGTTGCAATCGATACATCATCGCTTCGCGCTCGTCGCGCGCTACGGTCATGAGCCGGGTAATAACTTGCTGCTCGTCCTCCGGCCGAAGTATCGCGCGGAACAGATCACGCACCGATTCGAGGAACGCGACATCGCTCGATCTCGCGACCTCGGTGCGAAGCATCGCAAGCGCATCGGCTTGCTGTTCGCGCTCGGCCTGGTAGTTTGCGTACCCGATTATTAACTGCCAGTCGGCTGGATTGGCCGAACGAGCCCGCTCATACGCCGCTACGATCTTTTCAGCCAGACCCGTTCGCTTTGAAAGCTGAGCGAGTCGCTTTGCCACGGTATCGCGGCCCTCGCCGGGTTCAGACAGGACCTTGACGTACTCTGCGATAGCCGAATCCATGGAGCCTTTGGCTTCGTAGACCGCGCCCATTCGATACGCGTAAATGGTTTGCTCGCCTGTCGCGTTGCGCAGCTCTTTGAACACGCGAATGGCTTGATCGAATTGATAGTAGTCCCAGAAGACGGTGGCGACTTCCAAATAGGTGTTCCGCTCGCCGGGCTCGATCTGAATCAGCTTGTCCCACTGCTCGGCTGCCCGTTTGAAATCGCCGAGCTGAGCGTAGACCTCGCCCGCTTTGATTCGATAGGAATGATCGGACGGATAGATATCCGCCATCTGCGCAAAAGCTCGGGCCGATTCCTCGAAGAGCTTGTCCGACTGCTGTCCGAATGAACGAGTCAGGTCGGCAAGCCGGTCAGCATACTGCGGCTCACCTGGATAAAGCGCGACCAGTTGTCGATACGCATCGAGCGCTTCGTCGTGATGCGAAATCCACAGCGCGGCGTCGGCGCCGAAAATCTTGTACGTGGTCAGGACTCCAGCGCCCCCGTTTGTGCGAGCCTTGTTGCACCGCTCCCGGAGTTGTCCCTGCTTCGACAGCCACGCGAGGTATGCCTCTCGAATCGACCGGTCCGCGAAATAGTATTCCGTCGAAAGCTTCTCCCACTGCGCGCGATCATTCTTCTCTTGATAACTCAGCATGCCCCGCACAAAGAACACATTCCTCGGGAAACGCGTGCGAGCAAAGCTGTACAAATCAAAGGCCAATCGCTCATCCCAATTCATCGCGTCACCGGCCGCCGTCGCGCCGTAGCCGGCGAAGCGCAGCAGGTAATCCGTGATTTCGTCTTCATCGAAAACCGAAATCAACTGCCTTGAATACCTCGTAAGATCTTTCCCGCGTTTCTGCCGCACGTACCAGCGAGCCAGCCGGTGATACCAGGTGTTCGAATCGAACTGCTTGATCGCCGAGTCGTAAGCCTTCAACTGGTCGTTGATCAATTGAGCCTGGCCCAGCCATCGCAGGAAGCGCTCGTACAGACCTTCTTCCTTCGGGTGCTTCTTGATCTCACCCCAGAAGAACGCGACGGTCTCGGTCTTCTTGTCTTCAGCCGCAAGCGACGACACGTACCGCTCGAGCACGCTGCTGTAAGCCGGCCCCCGTCTGGCTTCGTTCTCAGCGGGCCGCGGCTCGACGTCGGTCACTTCGGATTCGGTCTCGCTGTCCTCACTCTCGTCAGTCGCGGCCTTGTCGTCGGTCGGGTCGTAGGTATCGCTGTAGGCTTCGGCGTTGTACTTGATCTTGTCGATGAGGTTTTCGATCTGGGGCGTGATGCCGTAGCTCCAATGCTTGGGCGAAACGGCGACCAGCGGAATGCCTTTCGGTTGATTGCGCGCTAAGCGATCGAGCAATTCACTAAGCACCGCGCGCTCATTCGCTCGGTCCTTCAGCGCTACGTAAGAATCCGCGATCCGAAGCGAGACCTCCGCATAGCGAGGCGACTCAGGATAGAGCCTTTGAAACTCGCGGCCTGCTTCAATGGCCAGCTTGTGCTCCAGAAGCGACGCGAACACGTTGACCGTCCCGAGATACATCTCAGGCAGGTGTGTCGATTGGGCATATTCCTGCTTGAACGAGGTGAAGATGCGATAGGCGAATGCGCGGTTGAAGTAACCGGCGGCGGCTTTCTCTTCGGTGGCGAACTCTTGAGATGGACTCGTGCCCGAAAGTACAAGCGACAGCACGCCGTTCAAGAAGCCGGGATTTTGATCGACTTCAGCGATGTCGCGGTAGAACGAGAGGTCCCCACCGCCCACGCGGGTTGGAGTGCCCGCAGCGTCGAGCATCACTTTGAACAAACGGTATAGCGCTTCCTCGCGCGATGAAGTTCCGGGTTCAAGACCGCCGACCAGATAGAACGTGTACAGGTACCGCGACGCCTGATCGTAGTGCCCTACCGAGGCGAACATCCCGGCTACCGTTTCAAGCTCGCGCGGAGTCCACGACGAAGAAGCAACAGCGCCGGTTTGTGGCTGAGCGCCTGCCGGCGACTTCTTGCCGGCGCGCCGGTCTTCAAGCTCGAGCAGCAACCGCGCGGCTTGCTCGTAGCCGCCTTCGTAGGTGTATACGCTGAACAACCGGGTTACGGTATCAAGATCAGTCGCGCCCGCTCTAACGCGTTCCTGGAGCGCGCGGCGAACGATTCGATAGCGGCCAAAGCGCCGTAACAGTTCGTAGTAATCACCCGCAAGCGCTCGCGGCCAGTTCGGATCAAACACCGGCGCGTAGACTTCTTCGGCGCCGCGGCGGTCGCCGGTCGTCTCGAGAATCTGGGAACGGCTCCGCAGAAAATAAGCAAGCTCAGAGGGAAACCTCGGCTGGTATGAAGCCAGCACCGCTAGCGCTTCTCTGTACTGCTTCGCAAGCTGGAGTTCTTCAACGTAGTCTTTGATCGGCTGAATGTTCGAAGGATCGGCGGCTACCAGTTCGGCGAAGAAATCAGCCGGCTTGAACTCTTTCAATGACCGCGTGCGAACCAGCTCCGCAGCCCGCTTGTAGATCGCCGTTCGCTCGCTGGCTGCTGATGCCCTGGCTAATTCCTGAAGCGTTCTCACTTCATCGGCGAACCGCGCGCGGTGATCATAGAAACCAGCCAGCCTTCGAAGCGCATCTCGCGAGCGTCCTCTCAGGTCCGCGTACCCGCGCATCTCGGTGATAGCCCTATCAAACTGTCCGGTTCGTTCCGAAAGCCTCGCGGCGTACAGATGGAGCCTCGGGTCTTTCGGATACCTGGCAAGCAGCGCATCGATTCGTTGAAGCGCGATTGCGTAAGGCCTGGCGACGGATGACTGACTTCCGAAGAACTCTTCGTTGGTGTACAACGCATCGTCTACAAGCTTCTGCGGCGCGCGATTGGGATCAGCAGGCCGGGCCGGCCCGGTGATCGCAGTAGTATTGCGGTTAGCAGCAGGTCTTCGTTTGGCAGCACGTTGTGCAGGCGACGGCTTGTGCGCCACTCGTTTTCGTTGGGCGGACTTCTGCGCTACGACGAACGTGGCAACAGCGAGGGACGCTAGCGCGATCGTTATTGCGATTGTTGAATAGATACGTTTGCGCATATCAACCGGTCGTTCTTAACGCGAGGACGCGAAGGCGCAAGGACGCGGCGGCGAATCGGTCATTCTTGTATCTTTGCGCCTTTGCGTCTCTTTGCGCCTTTGCGTTCAACTCCTAACACCTCAACCGTTCAACTCCCCAGCGTTTAGGTATTTTTAATTCGCGTACAGAGTGTTGTACACTCCTCTCCAAAGGAACTAAAAGCTATGACACTCGTGCTTGACGAAAAAGAAATCGAAAGCCTTCCAATAACCGTCGATCCTGAAATCGTTAGCGGCACTCCGGTGTTTACTGGCACTCGCGTTCCCATCGACGCTCTGATCACTAATCTTGAAGCCGGTCTCACGCTCGATGAGTTTCTCGACAACTTTCCGAGCGTGACCCGCGAGCAGGCGCTCCAAGTCCATCGCCAAACATCTCAGTCACCCGCTTAGGCACCGCCAATAACCTCAACAACCAACTCCACCACGCTCGAATTATGAGCGAAGTCCTCCGCCGTGATCTGAATCGTGTAACTCCCCGACGGCAAGCCGGCCGGTATCCTCAAGTGTCCGATGTTGGCCTTTGCCTTCGCGTCCCACACAACCGGCGCCGGCAGCGAGCCGAAGATGCGCGCCGCGATCACCCGAGTGTCGCTGTCTGCTCGAACCGTGACCACCAAATCTTCGCCGGCATGGGCGACAGTTTGATTCGACGTTTGACCCAGGGACGCTTGAAGCCGAGGCGGCCGGCTGTCTATCACAAAGCTCTTCTCTTCCTGATAGGCCCTGCCCTGCCGATCAACCAGCACCAACCGGCAGTGATAAACCCCATCAGCCATTTCGCGCGGAGCGATGAACCGCGTCTCCCAAACGTCTTCATTCTTGATGTAGGTCATTCGCTTAGTCAGACCGAATGGAAAGACGGCGGTGACTTCGGTGATCGACTCATCGGCTCGCACTTTCAGCACAGGATCACCCGGCCGGATCACTCGCGGACGAAGCAGCGAGCGCGGCGCCGCAAGAAACGAGGTGTACGGAGTCACGAACTTGTACTTCTTCGACAGCGCAATGATCTCGTCGATCGCTTCTTTTGTTTCGCCGTCGAGCGCGATTTGCCGGAGCAGCGCATCGACGCGAGCCCGCGCCCACATTCGCGGAACATGCGGGTGCGCGTCGTCACGTTGGGGAAGCTCGACAGTTTGCGTAAGCCGAACCGGTTTGCCGGCTTCATTCCCGGTCAACGTGAGCGAAGCCGGCCCCGGGCGTTTGTAGCGGCCGACGAACGACAACCTCGCTCCGTCATAAGCCGTCGCTTCATAATCGGGATAGACCTGGTAGAAGTTCGAGGCGTCGGCGTTTTGCAGCTTCAATGAATCGATCGGGTCGCGGCCGACTTTGCTCACGAATGACTTCAGCTTGAACGAGAGATCATCAGTCTCGCGACTCCAATCGAAGTAGCCGCGAGACGCGCGCGCCAGCTCACCCAACAATCTGAGGTTTGTGTCAGAGCCAATGCCGAACACGTACAACCGAGCTTGCGGACCGGAGTCGTTCGCCTTTTGAAATCGATCGACTATCGCCTTCGTGCGCGTGGTCGCCAGCGTCGAGTTCCCGTCGGTGATCATCACGATCGAACGCTCTTTTCTTGAAGGCATGGCCTTCGCCAAGCTGGCCGCGCGATCCAGAGCCAAGCCTACATCGGTGCCGCCCGACAGGTAGCTCGCCTTGATGAAAGCGAGCGCGCGTTCGACTTGATCCGAACGCGCGTCTACGGCGTTGTTGCTAAAGACCGCGACGTCGTCGTTGAACAGCATCACGTTGAACGTGTCTTGTGGCGTGAGCGAGCGCAGCAGGCCTTCGGCCGCTTCGTAAGCGCGGTCGAGTTTTTCAAACTGCATCGACAGCGACGTGTCGAGCATCACTAGAATCGATCGAGCAGGCGGCGGCGAAGAAGCTCCGGGAGAGCGGCCGCCCTGGTTGAAGACGGCGGCGGCTTCGAAGTAGCCGTCAGGCTCGCGCTCGGCCAATCGCGGATCGCGGAGCTCGTCGGCGGTGATGCGTTCGGGCGCCCGGTATGCCAGGAACTCGAACGCCGTGCCTCGGACGTTCAAGCCGTAGCTGAAAGCAAAGTCTTCGGTCAGTTGAAAGTCGTTGGCCGCGAAGGTCGCCGACTTATATTGCGCCGAGTTGTCGATGAAGTTCAGCGGATAAGCTTTGCCCTTGATGCTCAGGTCGCTCATCGGAACACGCGAAGTGAGTTGCAAACGGATCTCGAGATGACCGACCGACTGAGCGCCGTACTCGCTCGGCTTTAACGGAAACGAGAAGTAAGATTCAAGATTGTCGACCGGCAGCAATTCGGTGTACTCGAGCTCTAGCCGTTTGGTGCCGTAGGCGGGTATGGGCGCGACCTGAACGGTGAATGCCGTGCTTGCGGTGTCTTCGCCTTCCTGCTTCAACAAACCGGGGTCGATCGATTGCAGCGCGAGGTCTGTGTAGATCTCTTCGGCGCGGCGCTTTTCGAGAATGACTCCAGGGATTCGCACGTCTCCATCCCACACCGCGAAGTCCGAGATCGACGCGGTAGTCGGGATCAAGAAAACATAGCGGCCTTCTTGAACGCGATCGGTGCGATTGCCGAAGATCTGAGTCACTCGAACGCGAGCATACTGATTGTCGATCAGAACATTCACGCTCATTTCGTCAAGCGAGAGCACCGATGGATCGGGTTTCTCGGTGCTCGAGGGGATGAGCACGCCCGACTGAGCACGAGCGACTGCTGGCGCGAACATCAGGAAGGCGACCGCTATCAGGATCTTCGCCGACGTTCGTTCCAGAATAGACCACGTATCGCGCGGGTTGGGCGGATTTTCACGGATGATCCGTGTACATCGGTCTAATCCGCGTGATCCGTGGTCTATTCTTGCTTCATTGGACGACTCTTTTTTCAATTCGTACCAACCCGTTGAATGTGCCCACATAAACAAACCGATCATCACTCGTTATCGCCGTGACGTTCTGAGACGCCAGTCCAGCGCTGATCCGAGACCATTTTCGATCGCGCGTATTATAGACTAAAAGCCCCCGGTCGCTAGTCCCAACATAAAGCCGCTCTCCATCGTAATGCATCGCGTTCTGATTGACCTCGACCTTCCCAATCTCATCGCCGAAGGTCATCCACTCGCCGGTAGGAAGCAGGGCGTCTACGCCGCCGCCGTTGGTGCCCACATAAAGCGTGCCATCCGCTTCCGCAAGCGCGGTCACCCAATCATGCGATAAGCGCGAATTCGAAGTCTTGTAGGTGCGTAAGACTCTCAAGCCCTCGATCTCGGCGAGACCAGCCAGGCTCCCGGCGAATAGGCGAGAGCCTACCGCGGCCGACGTATAGAGATGATTGCTCGCAAGCCCGTGAAACGCGGTGATCGAGCGAGTCCGGCCGCCGATGACTTCGGTCAGCCCTCCCGCCGTCGCAAGCACCACCGCCCGGCCCTGGATACCCCGCAGGTTCTCCAAAGCCCGTCCGCCGGTCGTAGCCAACAACCGCGAATCGATATCAGCAAGGGTGACGTGCGCAACCGAATCGTTTATCAAGCCGCTTTGCTCGCGGGTCATCACCGTTTGTTTCAAAGCGCCGCCGAACACCACCAGCCCCCGCGACGTCGCGGCCAACATTCGGTCCTCGCGGTTGTCAAAAGCGAGGTGATTGATCTCGCGCACGCGATCGTCTTCGATGTGGGAGAGCCGTTCGCTTGTTTCCGCCGAGATCAAATCGATTCCGCGATCGAAGTACCCAACCCACAACCTGCCCGCTCCGTCAGACGCGAGCGCGGTTATGTGACCTGAGCTCAAGACTCGATCGCCTACAAGCGGTGCAGCCAGGGATTCAAACGCGGGGCTGCTGCCTCGCTCATCGCGCACGAACGCTCCCTCGGAAGTCAACGCCCACAGTTTGCCGTCACTCGCGCAAACTATCGCCGGCGCGGAAGCCGGTATGCCCGCGGCTTCAGACAGACTCGATCTGCTTTCATTAGCGCGGCCTCGCCTACTCCCCACGTTGGCATTCAGATCGACGATGCCGCCGCCAAACAGGCCAGCCCACAAATGCTCACCGCTGACCGCAAGCGAGGTGATGTTCGGGCGATTCGAGATCGGCTTGATCTCATTTGCTTCATTGAGCGCGACAACTGCGAAGTCGGTCGCAATCGCGACCGATCCTTTATCGGACGAACTCGCCGGCAGCACGCTCATCGCCGTCACGTGCGGAGAGGGCAGCCCTTCATTCGTAGTGAGGTGTTCGATATGGGCCTCGCGCCAGACGTACAACCCGCTGTCTTGAGTCCCGATGTACAGCCGTGACTCGAACGGCAGCAGCGCAGTCACTCGGCTGAAATCGGCTCCTGTAGCCGAGTTGAATCGGCGCGAGAACTGCTGGCCGTCGTATTCGAATAGCCCTCCATCGAGGGTGCCAATCAGGAGTTCGCTCTCGGTTGGAACCAGAACGCTGACGCGCGTCGCCTTGGGCCTCGCGAAGCGGTAACCGGTAAACCCGTTCCCATCAAACGCCACAAGCCCGGCACTCGCGGTGCCGGCAAACAGCCGCTCGCGAAAAACAGCCAACGCGGTCAGGTCGTTGTCAGGCAATCCATCGAGCGTGGTAAATCGCCGCTTAACATTGCCACCCTCATCGAGAGCGATCAGCCCGCCGGACGTCGCCAGGTAACGGACCCCCTTGAAGCTTGCGACGGCTCGCACATCGGAGGCGTTCAGATACAAAGTCAGACCGTCAGTCAAAGGCGCGCGCAACGAGTGCTCTTCGACTTCGACGCGCGTTGCCGCCGTCTGGCGTTCTCGCTCACCGGCGAGGCTCCGGTTGAGCCGGACGATATAAATAAGGATGACGGCAATCAGCAACGAAGCGCCCAACGCCGCTGCGATGAGCGCCCGGCCGCGAGTAAGTTTCATCTTGTGAATGAGAGCGCACATCCGAAGTCGTTTGCCGGTTGAGTTAGATGCGGCAAATCGGAACGCGGATGAACAAAGCTATAAAAAAAGTTGCCCACCGGATTTCACCCGCTTGTTCATCCGTATTCGAATTTATCTGTAGACGCGGATTGACAATGAAGCAGGGTAAAAATATAGTCAAGCAGGTAAGAAGCAAGGATGTGCCGCTTCGACTAATCGCCCTCGTCTTGGCTTTAACGTTTGTGCCCAAGAGACTAATTCAGGAAACTGGAACTTGAACCTTCCGAACGCGCTAACGCTGTCCAGAATATTCGTCGTCCCATTGCTGGTCGTCGTCCTGCTGACGAAATTCCCAAGCGACTGGCTGGGCATACCTCAACAACTGTTCGGGCTTGCTTTGTTCGTAGGCGCTTCAATCACGGACTGGGCAGACGGCTACATCGCGAGAAAGCGCGGACAGGTGTCTACACTGGGTATCCTGCTGGATCCGATCGCCGACAAGTTGCTCATCTCTGCCGCGCTGGTGTCGTTGGTCGAGAACCGGCTCGCGCCTGCCTGGGCGATCGTGATCATCATCGGCCGCGAGTTTGCCGTGTCGGGATTGCGGTCGATCGCCGCCGCCGAAGGCTTCACCATCAGCGCATCAAAGAAGGCCAAGTTCAAGATGCTGACCCAGGTGATCTCGGTGACGCTGTTGATTCTGGGAAGCTCGCCTGGCGGACCCTCAGGGCTTCAGCCGCCGAACGGGGTCAACTCCGAAGTCCCCTTCGCTTCGTTCGGAGAGATGGGCCGCACGCTCGCGACAATCGCGAGCAACGGAGCGATGTCGCTCGATGAGTTCCGCATACTCTGCTACGGCGCGGGCCGCGCGATGCTGTGGCTCGTAGTGTTCTTTGCGTTGTGGTCGATGTACGACTACTTCACCAAGTTCTACGGCAAGGTGCGCGATCGCATCGAAGTTCGCGAACGCCGCCGCTCTCGCATCCTTCGCCGCCGAAGAAGAAAGACTCCCGCCGCCGTGCTGGGCTCAACCCGCGGTGACGGAGTAAATGGATGAAGGACCGCAATGATAAATGACAAATGGAAAATGGAAAATCTAGCCGTTCCAATTTTCCATTTTCCATTTTCTATTTTTCATTGCGCGTCGCTCGCTCCCCCGGTCACTCTCCGCTCCCAATGAGCGAAGCTATCGAGCTGAAATTCCCTACCGCTGAATGAGTCTGAGTGTAGACGCCGTAGCTGCGAAACTCTGTAAAGCTTATTGAGGGCGGCAGACGATCGATCGCTTTTCGCGCCTCATCTCGATCCAGTAACTCTTGTGAGCCGTCGCTGACACGCATCAACTTCGAGATCCCAAGCAATAGCTTTCCGGCATCTTCAACTCGAGGACGATAAGAGACTATCGAAGCTTCAGCCGGACGAGTCGAGAGACCTTGTTTGAGCCGCTCATCACCGTCGATGCCGTCACGGTTCGCTTGCGTGGCGATGATCGTCCCAATCTGATCGCGGGTCCCGAGTACGAGAAAGTCTCCAACAAAAGCCGCCGCGCGCCGGTCCTCGTTCGACGAAACCAGGACTTCGATGCCGGTGTCTTGTTCGGCCGTAATCCTGGCCGCTTTGCGAGCCAAATACCTGTTTACGATCGGCGCGATTCGAGACCGGTCATTCACACGAAGAAGCATCATTCTCGGTTGGCTCGGTTGGCTCGGTTGGCTGTCGCCGAAACTGACCACCGCGATTTCGCTACCCAGCGCATCGCCGACCGAATCCGACGGCGCAAGCCCGTATGGTTCGCGAAAGCTTATGACGAACTCTCGAAGCGCAACACCCGCTACTACATCGATATTTGGCGAGAGCTGTTTAAGAACGCGCTCGGGCAGCTCACCGGCTCCTTCCACATTCAGGAGCACCAGGCTCTCGATGGTCCGGGGGATCATTCCCAGCGACGCAAAGCCCGCTTGCGAAGCCGACTTCAAGGATTGACTCAACGCTTCCGCGATCTGCGGACGCAGAACCGTAAGATATGTTTCGGTGACCCCGCCTTCTCCGAACTCAGAAGAATAAAGCACCCCGGCTCCGGCTTGCTTCGAGATATGCTCGATAAGATCGGCAAACAAGCTGATGCCCTCAGGCACAGGTCCGCGACCGGCGATCAACACCGGCCACAACTCCACAAGCTTCTCGATCCCGCTCGGCGTCACATACGCGAAGGCCGACGGGTCGCGTCCAACCTCCGGGCGCATCCGCTTAAGCGTCGAATCTTCGGCGAGAGCAGCGGCGCGCCCAGCGATCGCGTCGAGGCACAACTTCATCGCGTTCGCTTGATTGGCTACGATTATGACGCTTCCCGTGGATGAAACTACCAACTGCCGCGTAGCGTCCGGGCCATGGAAAACCAGCAAACGCGAACCGCGATAGTCATCCGAGAGCTCAACAACGGATTCTCCGTAGATACGCTGTGCAATCAGCGAGGCTCGCTCACCCACAAGCCGGGACGCAGTCTCGGGGTTCGAATGAGTCTCGATTATCAGCGCAAAATCGGGCTTCAGATGAAGGTAGGCGCCCTCTTCAGTCTCTCCCGCTTTGGACTCAATGCCGGTGATCGCGATGGCGTATTGAGCGCGGCCGGCAACCACGGCTTCGTCGGGACCGAGACCGGAGCGGCCAATCAAGTCTGCCGCGAAGCCAACCTGTCGAAGCTGACTGGAAAGCCCGAGCACCGGCGCCAGTTCGCGCCAGGCCTTCGTGCTTGTCAGACCATCGATCAGATCTGCAAGATTGTTGATCTCGACATACGCCAGAACGTCCTTCGGCACATAGCGATCCATCGCGACTCGGGGCGGGCGGCGCAAAGCGAAGAAACCGGCGACTACCAGACCAACTACGAGGACCGAAGAAGCGATAATGATTTTCTTTCGAGTTAGGGCATCGCGAAGCTTCATAAGGATGAATGTAGCATGGCGGGTGTTCAGCGGTCAGGGTGAAGGAGTCTAGGGGCTGGAGAATTGAAAATTGAAAATTTTCAATTTGCAATTGTCAATTTTCAATTCCGGCTCCCGATCAACCTGTTCCCTCGTGTATAATTCCCGCCGAGCCCTCACAACCACTCAGCCCCGAGAGTGAGAAACCCTTGAGCCAAGACGTGACTAACTGCCCGCGCTGTCAGCGGCGAACGCCTGCCGCTCGCGGCGAATGTATCTACTGCGGCGAGTCATTGCCGTTCGCAAGCATCCAGTCCGCGCCGCCTCAGCGGAACATCGATCCCGCCGATCACGCGTTCAACACAATACTCGAGCCCTTCCCCGCACGCTCCCCCGCGCGCTCCAATGAAAGCGTTGTTGTGGCGTTTGCCTCCGCGCTGCAGCTCGAGCTGGCGGAAGCCGAGGCGTTGATCGGCGCGGAAAAGCCCGTTCCGCTCGCGCGGAGCCGCACTCGCGCTGAAGCCGAGATGATCGTCGCGCTGGTTCGCACATGCGGATTGAGAGCCGTTGTGGTTGCCGATGAAGAAATGCAGCTTGACCGCGAACTTCTCCGCGCGCGCCGCCTCACTTTGACTGACGACCAGATTCGGGTCTTTCACTCCGGCGCGGAGATGACCGTGAACAAAGCCGAAATAAAACTGCTGGTGCTGGGCGAGCTGCGCAACAAGCGTGTGGACTATACGGAGGGCATCGGCCGAAGGAGCGCTCAGCCGGCCAGCGTGCTTGATACGTCCGAGTATCGTTCAGAAGAAACGTTGCTCGACGTTTACACCGCTTCTTTGGATCAGAGTTTCCGAATCAAGTCCGATGCGTTCGACTATTCCGGATTGGTTTCGCCGCTGTCGGTCAGATCGGATATGAACTTCCGGGCGGCGGTCGCGACTCTGCGTGCTGCTACGCCCGGCGCGATAGTTGATGAGGATTTCCCGAAGGTAAGAAGCTTGCTCGAGCATGCATGGCCGGAGCGGACTCGCAATGAATCACGCGGCATCAAGCGGACTGGCTTAGCGTTTCGCGCCGTCGCGCGGGCGAGTTTGATCAGCGACCACCGCGATCAGTTCGATCGCTACTCGAGGCTTATGTTTCTTTCGCTCGCTCGCCGGACAACTTAGGCGCAAAGGATTTGGCCTTGAAACTGTTTAGCTTAAGTTGGGGCCCTATGTTGGGGGGGGGTATCAACTAATCCGCACGACCAGTACTGAAGTGTTGTCTTCGCCACCGGCGGCGTTGGCGGCTACGACCAACTCTTTTGCTGCGGCATTCGGATCGGGGTTCACTAAGAGGATGTCGCGAATCTGATCGTCGCCAAGCATCCCGTTCAACCCGTCGCTACACAGCATCAGCATGTCGCCGCTGATGAGCTTTCGACGCACGATGTCTATCTCGATCTGCTCGTCGGCGCCGATCGAGCGGTAGATCACATTGCGATAAGGATGACTGCGCGCTTCGGTCCGCGAGAGATTGCCCGTGTTGACCATCTTCTGAACAAGCGAGTGATCTTCCGAAAGTTGTTCGAGCCGGTCGCCCGACAGCAAGTAGCAGCGGCTGTCCCCGACGTGAGCAATGGTCAGCACTTCTCCAACCACCATTGCCACTGTCACCGTGGCGCCCAATCCGCGCTCCTGTGGATTGGCAGCCGCGTAAGCCATCACCTCGCGGTTCGCAGCGATCACGGCTTGCTTCAACATCTCAGTGGTAGCCATCTCGTGACCGTTAGCAACCGCCAGCCGCAAGCCTCCAGTCTGAGTGGGCGCGGCAATCTTCTCATCGTGGGTCGACTTGAGCGAAGCCGAGATCAACTTTTCGGTCATCCATTCGGCGACCGCGCGCACTGTGACTCGTGAGGCTACTTCGCCGGCAGCCTCGCCGCCCATCCCGTCCGACACGATGTAGAGCCCTATTTGCGTCTGGACCGATTCGTAATACTGCGTCAGGTTTAGCGCCAGCACGCTGTCCTCATTCAACTCCCGAATCAGACCGACATCGGTGAAATGACCAGATTGCAACAACACCGGCAGATTCAAATCAGTCAGCGCTTCGCGAAGCTCAGCTATGCTTTGAAACCGGTCGCCGGGCTCTTCCGCAATTGCGCGCGCCAGAAGCCGCTCGAAGTTCGGGAAGACTGTAGCGATTGGATAAAGGCCCGACGTGTCGCCCATGGTTGCGCTTTCCCCCGCTAGCAAGAAGTGCAACATCGCGCCAATCGAATAAACGTCGGACCTGACGTCGTAGACTGCGTCGGGGCTGAACAGCTCCGGCGCCGTGAACCCGCGACTCGGATAAATCGGCGCGTCCTGGACCGCGGTGCCTGCCTGCCGCGCACGATCGAAGCCGATCAGTCGCACATGTTTCTCCTGGTCCAGCACGATGCCGTAGGGCTCGAATCCGTTGTAGACCCATCCATGCCGGTGGAACTGCTCCGCAAGCACGCAAAGCTGCAGACCGATCGCGCGCGCTTCCTTCTCATCAGTCTGATCGAAGTGCGCGACGGCCTGCCCACGGATGTGTTCGAGCACTATGTACACGTCGTCGCCGTCGATCGCGTGCTCGATGGGCTTGAACAGCCCAAATCGCTCGAACGCGGGAGCGGCTTCTTCGAGAGAACCGGAAACTCTCCCTTGATCGCTGCCCTCAGGCGTGACCGGCGACACTCCGGCAAGCGGATCGTCGAAGCTCAGCCTCTGCTCGATAATCGTGTGACGTAACGAGGAAGAACCCTGCACCAATGCTTCGTAAGCGTTGTATGTCGGAGCGGTCCAAAGCAGCGATTGAACGATGAAGCGGCCCGCTATGATCTTGCCGGGCTCACACGCGTTGGGGGGTGCCGGTGGCTGGAGCAGGGCAGAGCTGAGCTTCGAGCCGCACGTCTGGCAAAAGGTGGAATCAGGCTCGCTTTCGACTGCACCGCAGTTGGGGCAGGCTTCTTCTAGATGTCCCGATTTTTCGTTCATAAGGAAGGGGGATACTAGGATAACACAAGGTTCCGTTAGTTTGAATCAGCAAATGCCCCGACAGTGCGCATCAGAGTTTCGCGGTGGCTGCATCGCGGCTTCCTACCGACAGCCGAGCACGGGAGCACAGGCCAGGCCGCATAGCGGCTTCCTGTGGATAGACAAGGTCATCACCGGGCAACCCAGCCTTCGAAAGCGTCGCCGGACTCAGCCAGCCGCTATGGGTCCAGCGGAAGCGGCCCACCATGGTGCGCGAGAATCTAACGCATGCCCTCGATGCCACGTCTACTAAGCGTCATTCACGGCATTGTTCCGGCGTCTTCGCCGATCATTCGGTTGCACGAGCGCCATCCCACTCCCCGGCTGCACTCCGCTCGATGCGCTGAAACGTATTTCTTTGACATGGTTTCCTCGCACTCGCTATCATCATGCTTTAAGGACCATGTTAATAAACCGAGTTGGCGGTTCGTTTGCACAATGTGAGGCAATGCGGCGGCAAATCGATCGAGCAGAGGAGCAGAAACAGCGAGCGAGGGACTGAGGTAATCGTCGTAGCAAGCGCTTAGATTTATTGAAACCTCTAGAAGAACAAGGGCGTACTACGAGGCGGTTGCATGTTCGCTTAAAACATTCGGAGGACAATCTTTATCCATGCAGTTCAAGACTACACGTAAGAAGAAGACTGTAATAATAACGGCGGCAGTCATCGGCCTGATCACAATCGTCATCCTCTCAAAAGCCGTCCAGAAAAAGGAAGGTGAACCCGTACAGGTAGGAAAGGTCGAGCGCAAATCGCGGCTTGAATCGAAGGTGACTGCGTCCGGCGACATCCGTCCGGTACACCTGTATAACCTGACTGCGGAAGTTCCCGGCCGTGTCGAACAGATTTTTGTCAGCGAAGGGGATCCGGTTAAGAAGGGTCAGCCGCTGGTTCGCGTAGACCCGACTCAATCAAGCTTCGCGGTAACCGCAGGCGAGGCCTCGGTTCGCGTAGCGCAGGCCGACGCCGCCAATCAACAGGTTGCGGTGCAGCAGGCCCAGAACAATATCAATCAGGCGAAGGCCAATCTTGTGGGGGCCGAGGCCGACCTCGAGCGCACCAAGGCCGACTTCATTAACGCAGAAAGCGAGTACAATCGCTATCAGCAATTGGTCGAGAACGGTGTAGCCACCAAGTCTCAATTCGATTCGGCCAAGTCGCGCTACGATCAGGCCCGAGCCGTGGTCAATTCCCAGCAGTCCCGCATAACTCAACTGAAGGTGCTGCTGCACGATGCAGAGCTTGGAGTTGAACGCTCGAAAGCGTCTTTCCACTCAAGCGAAGCGCGCGTCAAACAGGGTCAGGCGGATCTCGCGCGCCAGGCCGACCAGCTCAAGAAGTCGACACGATTCTCGCCAATCGACGGGGTAGTCTCGAGTTTGCCCGTCAAAGTCGGCGAGTATGCACTGGCGAGTTTTTCGACTACACCGCTGATGACCGTTGCGGATATGTCGCAGATCAATACCGAGGTCAAAGTCGATGAAACCGATATCGCCGATGTGCAGGTAGGTCAGAAAGCCAAAGTGAAGGTTGATGCTCTGGGCGACTTCGAGATCGACGGCGAAGTGATTGAGAAGGGTGCTTCCGCCATCACGCGATCCGGTCAAACAATTGCGCAGTCAGCGAACACTCAAGAAGCCAAAGACTTCGTCGTTAAGATCAAGCTCAACCCTACTGAACCGGTTCGTGAAAAACTCAGGCCGGGCATGTCGTCGACCGCGGTCATCACCACGGCGACCGTTGTCGAGGTGCTGACCGCGCCGCTGCAAGCGATAGTTCCCCGCGAGGCGCCAAAGGACCAGCAGCCCGCGGAACAGCCCGCGACCGGCTCATCGAAGAAGAAAGAGGTTGAGGGCGTGTTCGTATTCAGCAAAGACGGACGAGGCCACTTCACCCCGATCACCACGGGTATAAAGGGCGACCAGGAGATCGAAATCAAGAGCGGGCTGAACGAGGGCGACGAGATAATCATTGGTCCTTACAAGACGCTGCGCACGCTGAAAGACGGCGATCAGGTCAAACGAGAAGCTGGACCAGTTAAGGTTGAAGAGAAGAAATAGCAGGAGGGATGGGGGACCATTCAGAAACAACCAGAGGCGACGATATGATGATCGAAGAAGCAGTGCTCGACAAGGAATTGGCCTATCTGGGCGCGGCTGCGGGAACCGACAGCGTGATCCGCACGGACGATCTTTGGAAGACCTATCAGATGGGAGCTGAGGAAGTGCATGCGCTGCGCGGCGTTTCGTTCGACGTGCAGCGCGGCGAGTATCTTGCGATCATGGGCCCGTCCGGATCAGGCAAGTCGACTCTGATGAATCTGATCGGCTGCCTCGACACGCCGACTTCGGGGCAATACTTTCTCAACACCAAGCTAGTATCCGAGATGGATGACGACGAGCTCGCTCACATCAGGAACAAAGAGATCGGATTCGTATTTCAGACTTTCAATCTGCTGCCGCGCGCGACCGCCCTGCATAACGTCGAGCTACCGCTGATCTACAACGGCACGCCGCGAAGCCAGCGAATCGAGATGGCTAAGTTGGCTCTTCAACGTGTCGACCTCACCGACCGGATGAATCACAAGCCTAACGAGCTGTCGGGCGGTCAGCGCCAGCGCGTAGCGATCGCGCGCGCGTTGGTGAACAATCCGTCGATCCTGCTGGCCGACGAGCCGACCGGAAACCTCGACTCGCAAACATCGCACGAGATCATGCGCTTTTTCGATGAGCTTCATCTCCAGGGCAATACCATCATCCTGGTCACCCACGAACACGACATCGCCGAGCACGCTCATCGAGTGCTCCACATCCTCGACGGCCGCATCAATCTGGACGAGCGAAGGTAAAGGTCACTCGATCCTTAGCTCTGCTGTTGCGAGAAGAAGCCTAGCCTGATTTTCGCCTAGGCTTTCTCGTACGCGCAGCCCGACTCTTCTTTTGCTTTGGCGTATCAAGTCAACTTCCCAGACCTTCAGAAGCTCGCGATAGCCCTCCTCGATCGACTCTGTAAAGTCCACTATCTGGAAACTGGACAGTGTCCAGGAAAGTTTCTCGTACTTGCACTTCTTGTAAAGCACCGGGGCGATCTTGTCTCTGTAGCGACGCTGGTTTAGGGCAAAGAGCAATTCGTTCTTCACCCACATCGAATCAACGGCGCCTGGCGAGAGGATGATGACAAACCACGTACATCTTGCCAGTGCGCGGCCAATTGCGTCGTGCCATTGCCGCGCTCCACGAATATGAGTCTTGCTGTACCACACGGGGATACCATGGCGCCGCAACACTTCGGCCAGTTCAGTAGCAAACTTGCGGTCCTGGCTCGAGTGAGAAAGGAAGACTTCTCTTTGGGGCATAGTCTCCTCCCAAAGAATCGCTCTCTCTTGAGCTTAACCGGCCAATGCACAAAAAGATGGGACCGGCGTCACATGTACCTGTTGTGGGTCGAATCGGTTGTCGCGCACGCTTCACGCAGCTTGTGCGAGTCTTTGGGCGATTTGTTGGATTGCCTTCCTCTGGTTCCCATGCTCCGGGACGCTGATAGTCTGCAGTCTCCAGAGGATCCAAGGAACGCTGTTTCTTTGGATCTTATCCGGTGAACCGACGATGACTGGGATCAGACGGTTCTTGAACGCCTGGCTGCCTAGAGCGTATTCAATCTCCCAGCGGACCTGTTCGGAGAGGACACCGTCCGGGGTCAGCAGGACAACCATCGCATCAGATCCTCGGAGTGCCTGGGTTGCCTTCTCCGACCAAAGGTCACCCGGCAATACGTCACGTCTATAGTCCCAAACGGTCAAACCAGCCTGACTAAGGCCATCTCCTATCCTTCTTGCCAACTTCTCGTCTGACTTGGCATAGCTGAGAAAGACTTTCATAGTTCAATCCTTTGTCGAAGAGACGCTGTCATTATATTCCGGGCCATTAGGCATAACAAGCATCAGTCACAAGCTCGGTCGCTCCGATTTGATCGGGTAACTCTCCGGACGGGCATTATGCAAACCCTGACCAGTTGCTATAATCGGGAATCGCACGGGCTTCACGCATCGCATTCTATGAACAAGTTTATTGAAGCCGCCGCCATTGCCCTCTCTTCGATAATGGCCCACAAGCTGAGGTCGTTCCTCACTCTGCTGGGTGTCATCATCGGCGTGGCAGTGGTCACCGCTGTCGCCACTGTCATCGAAGGCGCGAACGTTTATATCAAAGAGAAGATTGCGACGCTCGGCGCGGGTGTGTTCAGCTTGCAGAAAGCCAGCGTCACCAGCTTCGGCGATTTTCAGAAATTCCTCGACGCCTTTCGCCGCAACCCCGACCTGACAATCGACGACCTTGCGGCGTTGCGCGAATCGGTTACCCTCGCCGAGCAAATCGGCGCGCAGGATGGCGGCTCGAAGCCCGTCAAATACGGGAACGTCACCCTGGACGGCGTAGGCGTTCAAGGTGTCACCCCGAATACCTTGCTGCTTTCAAGCACTGAAATAGCGCAGGGCCGGTACATAAACGATTTCGACAACGAAAGCCGCAAGGATGTTGCGTTCCTGGGCTCTGAGGTGGCAGAGGGCTTGTTCCCGCAAATCGATCCGATCGGCAAAGACATAAAGATCGGCCCGGATTTGTATACGGTTATAGGAGTGGCTAAGAAGCTAGGCTCCGTGCTCGGGCAATCTCAGGACAATTTTGTTCAGCTTCCGCTGCTGACTTTCTTCAAGGCATTCGGCAAGCGAAGCTCGCCCACTTTTCGAATCATCATCCGCGGGCGCCCGGATGTCCCTCCCGAGAAGGTTCAGGATCAGGTGCGAGTAATGATGCGCACCCGTCACAAGCTCGACTACAGCAAGCCGGATGATTTTTCGATTGCCACCGATGAAGCCACCGAGCAATTGCTCGGATCTATCGTCAGCGTGGTCGCCGCCGTGGCTTTTCCGGTGGTCGGAATCTCGCTGGTGATCGGCGGCATCGTGATTATGAATATAATGCTCGCCAGCGTGACCGAACGCACGCGCGAAATCGGGATTCGTAAGTCCCTCGGAGCGACTCGGCGAGACATACTCATGCAGTTTCTCGTCGAGTCGGCGATGATGTCAGGAATCGGAGGTCTGATCGGTCTGCTGCTCGCAGTCGTCAGCATGGCCATCCTGAAGCAATTCGTGCCGGTGCCTGTGGCCATCCCGCTTTGGGCTCCGGTCATCGCGATTTCGGTATCAACGCTCGTCGGAGTATTCTTCGGGCTCTACCCTGCGAACCGCGCCGCGCGGCTCGATCCGATCACCGCGTTGCGAGCAGATTAGGAAGGAACGTAATGATAAGTGAACCGTGATTCGTGAGCAGCGATGCGTGATTCGTAACGCGTGATGCGTGACTGAGTGGTTGAACTCTGACCTCCGGTCACGCATCACGCATCACGCATCACGAATCAACAATCACGCACTACTGCTATGCATATTCAAGAGATCGGCGAAAACGTTTTGATGGCGCTCGACACGCTGCGGACGCACAAGGTGCGTTCCGCTCTGACAATGCTCGGCGTGATCGGCGGCACGATGACCGTTATCGCCATCTCGTCGTTCCTGACGGGACTCAGCGAGTTTGTGCTGGAACAAACGAAACGTTTCGGCCCTGACATCGTGTTCGTCACCAAATGGGACAACATCGGGATTCGGTTCAGCCGTCCTTCGCAATCCGAGCGCTCGCGTAAGAACCTGACCATCGACGACGCGCGAGCGGTTGCCGAGCTTCCCTCGGCAGAGAGCGTAAGCCCCACGATGATTGTAGGGTCTTTCGGACCCGGCGGCACGCAGCCCGTCGTAAAACACAAAGGCATCGAAGCGAACCGGCCGCTGATCTTCGGCGTGTGGCCTAACTACGACGTGGTTCGCAACGTGTACATCAGGAGCGGCCGATTCTTCACCCCGGCCGAGCAGGACCATCGGTCACAGGTCGCTATCCTCGGGTCGGCGATCGCTGAGACCCTCTTCGGCGCGCTCGACCCGCTCGACCGGGAAGTCGAAGTGGACGGAAAGATTTATCACGTGATTGGCGTGATGGAAAAGGCGCCAGGCGGACTGTTCGGCGGCGACCCCGTCGAAGACCGGCAACTGATATTGCCGTTCGAGACGCTCAAGCGCGATCACCCGGAGATCGATGACATCACCATCAACGTGAAAGCCAGGCCCGATCGGTTTGGCAGGCTCATCGATGAAATAACCGAGCTGATGCGGCGCCGTCGCGGCGTGCCCAACGACAAACCGAACGACTTCGGCATCAGCACACCCGGCTCAATTTTCGAAGTGATCTCGCAGTTCGCTTCAGTCGCCAGCGTCATCGTCTTTCCGCTATCGGCGGCTGGCTTGCTGGTAGGCGGAATCGGCGTGATGAATATTATGCTTGTCTCGGTTACCGAACGGACCAAGGAAATCGGCGTACGCCGGGCGATCGGGGCCAGAAAGAGCGATATCATCTGGCAGTTCCTGACTGAGGCTATAACATTAACTGCCGTGGGCGGGGTGATCGGCATCTTTGCCGGTTGGGTGATCAGCCTGGCGCTCAGACAACTGGCCCCGACGCTTCCTTCGGTGATTCCTTTGTGGGCAGTCGTGCTTGGGTTTGTTGTATCCTGTTCCGTGGGCTTGATCTTTGGGATGTGGCCCGCCATGAAAGCCGCTCGCCTGGATCCAATCGAGGCACTAAGGTACGAATAGACTCTTCGTAGTACCCGTCAGCGTGTACAGATCTGAGAATAGACGTCCTAAGGCGATACACCGCACTGAGGCATATTGTCGCACCGGCGTCTAGTTTGTGACCATGTAATAGCCGGCTTGTTTTGCAACGGGCTGGTTCGAACCTGACCACTGAACCTCGCCCATGTCGTCGAGCAACATAAGCATGCTGCATTCAAGATCAGTGTAGGATGAGACATACAGCACCGGCCTTAACCCGCTGGCTGCACGCTGAAACAGCATCTCCTCCATGAGGTCGACCATATCGACGCCGGTTCGCGGCTTTGTCTTTGTGATGTCATTGGCTGCCGTTTTTTTCACGTCCTGGTTGGAGCAATCATTGTGCCGCAGAGCAAGTCGTCCGGCAGTCGGCCGGGCCTCCCTCAAGAAAACCAGTTTCGTTACCCCGGGATCACGAGTGGCGGTTGATGAGATTGCAAGGACGCGGCGGCGCTCCAACTAAGATGCATGAGCGGATTAATATCGAGCCCTGCACCCAACGTTGCGCGACAGGCCACCGACGGTGAGTGCTAGGCGTCGGGTAGTGTCCTAATCTTGTGTTGATATTCGCAAGTGCCCTGGCGCAAGACCGATGACGGGCGACGGAATATTTGGACTGCGGCGGCTTTTGTGCGTTGGCTTTCTGTGGCTTCGTCGGGAGAACCAAAAGCGGTGGAATGCACAGACGCCACCGCAGTCCAAATACGCGCTAGCTTGGTAGTGTTCTAGTCGACCAACACAAGTTTAGGACACTATCAGGCGTCCAGTCGTTACGTTAGCCTCCGAACACCGCGGCCCAACCGACTTTGACCAGAACATACACTGCCCAGAAGCCGAAGACCACCGTGGCCGTCTTTCCGGTTGTGATCTTGCGTGATCCGGCGATCGCTGCAAAGCCAATCGTTAACAATATCAAGAACCAGATAGAAAAGATGTCAATCGAGCCGGCTACGGACTTGATCACAGCCGACGTCTCGGACGAAAGAAACGCCGCCAAATTCGACGGCACTATACCGCTCGACTGGGTTGGGTCGATGCTTCGAAGGCCCTCCTCGTCGCGCACCATGAGCGAAGCCATGGTCACAACGGTCGCGACAATCCCGGTTGCGGCGGAGCTCCACGCGACTACTGATAGAATCTTCTTGAATGTTGTCTTAGCTTGGATGAACATCAGGCCAAGCGCGAAGATGCCGGCGAGTATCACATAGATGATCGGCGTGAAGACCGCCGCGATGATTGGAGAGAACTTCGCGATACTCTTCCCGAAGTCGACGCGCTGCTGCATCTGCTCTTCGGTGAGCGATTGGTTGCTCTTCTCCATTTGCTTCTTCATCTGGTTGCGCATGATCGAATCCCAATCGGGATGCACTCGCCATTGAAAGAAGAACGTTGAAGCAAGAACCGTCGCGATGCCGATGATCATCGGAGCAATCCAGGTTGGTTTTCGATTCACATCCGCAAACGTCTCGCCGGGCGACAGCAACACGCCGGTGAGCCTGGCCAGGGGTCCAAGCCGCGCAGGTTCATCAACGGGTGTTTGGTCTTGCTGGTGAGGCGCGCCATACGGCGGGGTTGCAGGGATCTGATCTTCGGGCTGACTCATTTTCGTTTATCTCCTGAGGGCAGTGTGAGATTTTGGATTTTAGATTGTGGATTTTGGATTGCAGTCATCACTCATCAATCCAAAATCGAAAATCTAAAGTCCAAAATTCCTCGTGAGCCTACTAGGTTTTCTCAGATGGCGCAACCACCATGCACGCAACAAAATGACCCGAACTCACTTCGATCAGTTGAGGCTCTGAGTCTGCGCACCGAGGCTCGGCGATCGGGCAGCGCGTGCGGAAGCGGCAACCGGACGGAGGCTCGATTGCCGTGGGGATGTCTCCCGTCAACCGCAGCCGTTCACGTCGAATCTCCGGATCGGGAATCGGTATGGCAGACAGCAGGGCGCGCGTGTACGGATGAAGCGGATTGTGAAATATCTCTTCACTGGAAGCTATCTCAACCAGTTTGCCGAGATACATGATGCCGACCCGAGTGGAGATATGCTCGACCACCGACAGCCCGTGCGAGATGAACAAATACGTCAGACCGAGCTGCTCTTGCAGATCTTGAAGCAGGTTCACCACCTGCGCCTGAACTGATACGTCGAGCGCCGACACTGGCTCGTCGCAAACGATGAATCTGGGATTGAGCGCCAGCGCTCGGGCGATGCCGATCCGCTGCCGCTGGCCGCCTGAGAATTCGTGCGGATAGCGATCCGCGTGCTCGGGTTCGAGTCCGACCAGCCGGAGCAATTCCGCTACGCGATCCCGCCGCCCGCCTCGATCGCCGATACGATGAATGGTAAGCGGTTCCCCGACGATCCGGCCCACCGTCATTCGTGGGTTGAGCGATGAGTACGGGTCTTGAAAGATAATCTGAATATCTCGCCGCAGCCGGCGCAGATCGTTAGAACTCAGCGCGAGCAAGTCCTGGCCGTCGAAGCTCACGCCGCCGGATGTAGGCTCGATCAGTCTGAGGATGCAGCGTCCCGTGGTTGATTTGCCACAGCCCGATTCACCCACCAGGCCAAACGTTTCACCTCGACGGATGCTGAAGCTGACGTCGTCGACGGCTCTCACAGCGTCGCGCCCGATGCCGAGGAGTCCACTGCCCACTGGAAAATGTTTCGTGAGGTTCCGTACTTCGACTAAATTTGGTTCAACGGTCATCTGTTCAATTCAAGTTGCCGCGAGTCAGAAGTGGCCGTTTTACGACATGCCAACGCCCGTTTTTGTTTGCGCGTTGCTTGAGCGCTCAGAATGAGTCTTTGCTGGTTCATCGCCGACCTGATCATATCGAATACATCGCGCGCGATGCTCGTCGCTCACCGCAATCAGTGGGACCTCGCCCTTCTTGCATTGATCGATCACATACGCGCACCTCGGCGCGAACTTGCAACCCTCAGGCAAATGCAACAGATTTGGCACGGCGCCTTCGATCGTCTGAAGCCGGCGCAATTTCAACCCTTCTTCCGTAAGACGCGGCACCGAACGCAACAGCCCTTCAGTGTAAGGATGCCGCGGGTTATGAAAGATCTCGCGGACCGAAGCTTCTTCGACGATGCGCCCCGCATACATCACGGCTACGCGGTCCGCGGTCTCCGCGACGACGCCGAGATCATGGGTGATCAGCAGCATCGACAGAGCGAAATCCGCTCTCAAGTTTCGAAGCAACTCGAGAATCTCGGCCTGAATCGTCACGTCAAGCGCGGTGGTCGGCTCGTCGGCGATAAGCAGCCTGGGTTTGCATGACAATGCCATAGCGATCATCACCCGCTGGCGCATGCCTCCCGACAGTTGGTGCGGGTAATCCTTCGCGCGCCGCCCGGCATCCGTGATCTTCACACGGGTCATCATCTCAACAGCTTTCTTCCAAGCTTGCCGGGGCTGAAGACCCTCGTGAAGCTCGATTGCTTCGGCGATTTGGTCTCCGACCGTATAGACAGGATTGAGCGAAGTCATCGGGTCCTGAAAGATCATAGCGATCTCTCGACCGCGCAGCCGCCGCATCTGCTCATTGTCGAGCTTCATGAGGTCGCGGCCATTGAATATGATCTCGCCCGCCATGATTTTTCCTGGCGACGGAACCAATCGCATGATGGAGAGGCTGGTGACCGACTTGCCGCTGCCGGATTCTCCGACAAGCGCGAGCGTCGACCCGGGCTTGATAGCGAAGCTCAGGTCATCCGCGGCTTTGATAGTGCCGGCCCGGGTTAAGAAGTGAGTGCTGAGGTTTTTGACTTCAAGAATGTTGTCAGTCATCACTTCGGCCTACTGAGGCGCTTTCAACAGGTTTGACCGGCGATCGTGCCGTTGGTCCTGAAAGTAGAGAGATTCGGATTATTCATAGCTCGCGCCGGTGTACTCTCCAAACACCGCGCGCAACCGGTCGGATATCTCGCCAAGCGTTGCGGAAGCTTCAACGGTTCGAATGATGCGAGGCATCAAGTTCTCATCAGAGCGAGCGGCTTGCTCCACTTCATCGAGCGCCGCACTCACCGCGTCTCCATCTCGGCGCGCACGCACGCGATTGAGCCGCTCGATCTGCTGCCGCTCGAGTTCCGGATCAATCCTTAGCAACGGCACCGTAGCCGACTCGTCTGACGTGAATCTATTCACGCCGACGATCGTCTGTTCCCCCGATTCAACTCTGCGCTGATACTCGTACGCCGCGTGCTCGATTTCGCGCTGAACAAACCCCTTCTCTATTGCTCGCAGCATCCCGCCGATATCGTCGATCTTCTGAATGTAGTCGGAAGCCAATCGCTCGATCTCATTGGTCAGGTGTTCGATTGCGTACGCCCCGCCGAGCGGATCGGCCGTGTCGGGCACACCCGATTCATAACCGATCACCTGCTGCGTTCGAAGCGCGATGCGCGCGGCGTGCTCGGTTGGAAGCCCCAACGCTTCGTCCATCGAATTCGTGTGAAGCGATTGCGCTCCGCCCAGCACCGCCGCCAGCGCTTGAATCGTCGTGCGGACGATGTTCACCTCCGGCTGCTGAGCAGTCAGCGATGAGCCGGCGGTCTGCGCGTGGAAGCGAAGCATCTGAGATCGTGGATCGCGGGCGTTGAAGCGCTCGCGCATTATTCGCGCCCACAACCTGCGAGCCGCCCTGAACTTTGCCACCTCTTCCAGAAACTGATTGTGTGAGTTGAAGAAGAACGCCATGCGCGGCGCGAACTGGTCGACGTCCAGACCGCTGTCCACCGCAGCCTGCACATAAGCGATTGCATCCGCCAACGTAAAGGCCACTTCCTGGGCGGCCGTGGAACCGGCTTCGCGAATGTGATAACCCGAAATCGAGATCGTGTTCCAACGCGGCACTTCGCGGGCGCAGTAAGCAAAAATGTCGGTCACGATCCGAAGACTTTCGCGAGGAGGATAGATGTAAGTGCCTCGCGCGATGTACTCCTTCAGAATGTCGTTTTGAATCGTCCCCGAAATTTTGTCGGGCGAGACGCCTTGCTTGTTGGCAACAGCGATGTACATCGCGAGCAGTATCGCGGCGGTCGAGTTGATAGTCATCGACGTGGAGACTTTGTCGAGCGGAATCTGATCGAACAGCATTTCCATATCTTCGATTGTGTCGATCGCGACGCCGACCCTGCCGACTTCCCCGCGCGCCATCGGATGGTCCGAGTCGTAACCCATTTGCGTTGGTAGATCGAACGCGACCGACAACCCGGTCTGCCCTTGCTCAAGAAGGTATCGATATCGAGCATTCGAATCAGCCGCCGATGCATATCCCGCGTACTGCCGCATGGTCCACAGCTTGCCGCGATACATCGTCTCGTAAGGTCCGCGCGCATACGGGAACTCGCCGGGATCGTTTAAATCGCGCTCGTAGTCTACCGGCGCGTCCTCGGGCCGGAAGACGGTTTTCATCTCAATACCCGAGCTCGTTTCGGCCTTTCCTTCGGTGCGCTTTTTCGTGCTCATGTAGTCTCCGCTGATCTCGATGGTTCAGATTAGCAAACGCGAGGTTGCTTGCCAAACTTCGAGTCCTGCGAGTCCTGGGAGCGCACCTGCTTACCAGCGCTTGCGACGCAGGCTATGAAGATCAATAGCGCGCCCGCGAAAACTAACGAGTGGGCGTCTGCCCATTCGGCTGCCGCAAGACCGATCACCCGCGGACTTGTAAGATTGAAGAGGCCAAATGCAGCGAGCAACGCCGCAGCTATCAAGCACCTCGGCGCCTTAGCCGACGCTCTCGCCCGCACGAACAGTAACGTCACTGGCAAGATCAGAATGACGTAGTGTGCTTTCCAACTAAGCGGCGAGAGCAACACAATGCAACAAAAGAACGGCGCCGCGGCGGCCAGGTCGCTTCGAGCGCGGACCGCTGCGAAGCTTGCCAAGGCGAGCAGCGCAATCGAGATTAGCAACGTCGTTGCGTCCCCCGGCCGGCGAGATGACCCTTCGTTGTTGGGCTGGGCGGCTTCATTCGCGTGCGCCGTGAGCCTTGCGACCGCACCGCGCAATGATTGATTGCCTGCGTACGCAAAGTCGTAGCCCTGTTCGTTCTTCACGGTCCGGTTCACGAACACTCGAAAAGCATCAGTGCTGTGCGCGCCAAACGGCAAGAAGCTCAAGGCTGTGACTGCAACCAGAAGCGCGGCGCAGGCTGCCGCGAATTTCAATCTGAGCTTGGCGATGTGATACACGAGCAGCACTGCCGGGGTCAGCTTGATCGAAACAGCAAAGACCAACGCGACCGCCGATAGTGCCTTTCGGTCACGCGCGTAAAGGTACACGTGAGCAACCGAGAGCGCTGCAACCAGCGGATTAACCTGTCCCAAACTCAAACTGTCGAGCACGAAGCGGAAAACGATCACCACCGCGCTCGCCGCAATTACCGCTCGCCACGCAAACGACTCGTCGACGGATTGCTTCAGTGCTGCAGAGTCGCGTTTTTTGCCGTCACTCGCAAGATTAGCTGACATCCAGGCGGCGGCAGCAACCGACCCAACATTGATCAGAAACCAAAAGTAAGCGGCCACCGGCAAAGGCAAAAGAGCGAACGGAGCGGTTAGCTCTGCAAGAAGCGGCGGATAAATGTAAGGCGTCCAGTCACCCAGCGAGTGCTGGTATGGGTCGCGGCCGGCGATCACCTCGCGCGCGGCGTGATAGTAGACGCTAAAGTCGTTCCCGTAAACATTCGGATCAGCGCCGCTCTTGCGAGCGAAGTAGAACCCGCTCAACAAGGCGACAACGGCGAGCGCTACGACGACAGCTCGCGTCGCCGTTAATCGGCCTCTCCGCCGCCGTCCCGAAGATGTCGCCCGTAATAGACCAGTATCTGCCATTCCTCACCGTATTTACTCAACACAGCTCGCTGGTTCGGCTAACAACAGAACCTTACTCAGGATCAAGGTCGGGAAGGGTGGCTTGCCCCCGCTTAGCGTCCTTTGCGAGTCTTTGCATTCTTTGCGCGAACCGTATTTCTCGCAAAAGCACGCTAAGACTCGCAAAGTACGCTAAGCGGGCCAGACACCCTTCCCGACCGCCAGCTTGAGAATTGTCATGGCGCCAGTGAACCGAGTTCCTGAGTAACTTCAAAAATCTCAACATCACCATGCCGATATGCAAGCTTGAGCCAACTGGGCGGCGCGAAGCTATCCGAAATCTCCCTCTCAAATGGTCCGTACACGACATGGCGCACTCGGTGCTCCATAAACAACTCCCGCGCAACCTCGTCATTCATCGTCCCTCCGTAGAACGCGGTGACTTGAGCCCCCTTCTCATCACTGTGGATTGTCTGCCCGTAGTGACCAAGAAACACATGCAAGCCGGTCATTGACGGGGCAAGACTGCCCGTAAAATAAGACGAGAACACCACGGCATCACGATCTGTGTTCGCTCTCAACCAGTCGAAAGCCGCAATCAAATCAAGGGGCACGTATCGTCTTGGATCGGTAGAATCGATAGACTCAGGGCCAGGTCCTCGCGCGATCATTTGCCCGATGACGAAACCAACATTCGTGAGGGAACCAAACGTGACAGCGCCAACCAGGAACAATTTTCGGTAATGCGCCCCGGCGGGCCGTTTGAAAACTTTGCGCACGATCCAGAACAGCGCAACTGAAGCCGCTATCGAAAGCGGCAACTGCAGACCTTCAACGAGCCGCCGCTGGAAGCTCAACGGCGCATAGAGCATCGCGGTTTGCACGAGAGCCCAAATGAGAAGCAAGCGGCCGTGCGGCGCCCGAGTCCTCCACATCAGGAAAAAGCCAGGCACAGCCAACATCGCCACGATGCCGAAGCCGAGAGCGTATTCCCAGGGCGGGGGCGACAAGGTATCCGTTATTCGCAACCACTCGCGTAAGACTTCGTTTGATCGGTTCAGATAAACCATGTACGCGACGCCTGGAATAGTCCCGGCGGTAAACCCGGCAGCCGCCACACCAATTGCCGCGTTATAGTACGAGCGCCGTCTTTTCGGTCCGTCGTTCCACCACGGCCACGTTAGCAATGCCACTCCCGCCACTCCCCAAACCACGACGACCAGATACGGATGCACAACGGCAAGCAGCGATACCAGGATTCCCGCGATAAGCGCCCGGCTTGGTTTCTTCTCGACGAGGGCGCTGGACAACAGCTTGATCGAAGCAAAAATCAGAGCTGCTCCCACTGCAAAATGCACCTGCGCGAAGACCGACCGAAACGCGATCGCCTCGGGCATGTTCAAGTCCGCTGAGCCCGATGCTGCGTGGACGCCGAACAAGTCGCTTCTGTTTTTCACGGCATAAACAAGCCACCCGAAGCCACCCGACATCGCATATAACCACAGCGAGTACCGCACTCGCGTTCGGGATTTCATCACGCTGGCAGCGAGCGCACTCGCGACGAGTAAGAGCACCAGACCCGCGAGGAGTCTCGCGGCATGAAACGTCAGCGCTACAGGCATTCGAGTGACCCGAGCGATTGCCCCGAGTATGGTCCACAGCGGCAGAAAAAACTCACAGGATTGCGGCTCAGAGGTGAACAGGTCACACATGAGCAGACAACCATCAGCGCCCTGTCTTATCCATGCAAAGTAGGTGAAGGTGTCGTCGTACGCGGTCAGCACTCCAGTGAACGCGTAGCCATTAGGAGTGCGTAGAGCGGCGGCGGCATATGGAATCGTCGTCAGAAGGGCGAGCGCGAGCCAGACCGGCCCAACATCTCGAAGGGCGCGTAAGCCGAAGACTGATAGACGTGAGATGAACGATTCTTCCTCATCCTTCATCCTACCTTCTCCGCTTAGAAGTTCGTGGCAAACAATCGCGAGTAATAGAAGAGCACAGGCGCGCAGAACAGGATGCTGTCGACGCGATCCAGCATTCCGCCGTGGCCAGGCAATAAAACGCCTGAGTCCTTCACGCCGGCGCCGCGCTTCAACATTGACTCGGCGAGGTCACCGATCTGCCCGATCACTCCCATCGCAGCGCCAAGCGCCAACGCGTGCACAACAGGGATTTCATGAAAGAAGGTCAGCTTGCAAAGGTAGCCGGCGACGACCGCCATCACGAACCCACCGATCGCCCCTTCTATCGTTTTGCCCGGGCTGATGCGCGGAGCAAGCTTGTGACGTCCAATCGCGCGCCCCGTGTAGTACGCTCCTGTGTCGGTCATCATCACGATGGCGAAGAACGTCATTAGCAGCTTCGAGACAAGATGAGGAACGGGCGTCGACGACGCTACCTCGGACATCATTCGAACTCCGACCAGACAACCCGCAAGTAGAGCCACATAGACAACGCCGAAGACAGTTGCCGAAACCGACACCAGCGACTTCTTGATATCGTTCGGCTGAGACATCGCTCCCGAGAGCGACGCGATCGACAGCGCAGCTATCCCTGCGACCGTTAGTGCCGGTTCCTCGAAGACGAAGCTCGCAATCACCACCAGCCCTGCGCCGTATCCGGGAACAACTTGCGGTTTGCAGCCAACCTTTGATGCCAGGCTATAAAACTCGCCCAAAGCGAGAACAACGGCGATGGTCGTCAGGGCCACGAAAAAGTATGGCGATTGGCTCCAGACGGCGTAGAGCAGGATGGGAAGCGCGACGATGGCGGTGAGGATACGTTTCATAAAGGTGATGCGTGGACCGTGATGCGTGAAACGTGATGCGTGATGCGTGATGCGTGACCGGATGAGGTGGAAGTGCGCGTTCATAGCCTCGATCCGGTCACGCATCACGCGTCACGCATCACGCCTCACGCATCACGTTCCACGCACCCGTTTCACGCCTCACGGATCACGGATCACCAACCACTCATTTCATGTTTGCGGCGATCAGTGAATTCTTTGCCCCCGGTTTGACGTCGCCGTATCGCCGCTCTCGCTTCTGATACTCGATGACGGCTTCGAAAAGATTCGCGCGGCGGAAGTCGGGCCAAAGCACTTCGGTCACGTATATCTCGCTGTAAGCGATTTGCCAGAGCAAGAAGTTCGACACGCGCATTTCCCCGCTGGTGCGAACGAGAAGATCGGGATCCGGCAGGTCCCTGGTGAACAGATGCTGTTCGATATCGTAGTCGGTTATTTCTGAAGGGTCGCGGCCCCCGGCGCGACACTCGGCGGCAATCTCGCGGCAAGCCTCAACCAATTCCGATCGCCCGCTGTAGTTGAGCGCCACGGTGAGCACCGTTCCGCTGTTGTCAGCGGTCTCGCGCCGAGCGCGATCAATCTCGCGCCGGAGTGCGCTCTCGAGTCCTTGCTCTCGGCCGATGGTTTGGAAACGGATGTTGTTCGCTTTGAGACTACGGATTTCCTTGCGAAGAAACTCGCGCAGCAATCCCATCAACGCTTCCACTTCGAGGCGGGGGCGCTTCCAATTCTCCGCCGAGAACGCGTAGAGCGTAAGGTAAGAGATGCCCAACCTGGCCGACGCTTCAACAGTTGCGCGCACAGCCTCGGCGCCGGCGCGGTGCCCGGCAACGCGAGGTTGATTTCGCCGCGCAGCCCACCGGCCGTTGCCGTCCATGATGATCGCAATGTGCGATGGGAGTCTGGCTGAGTCGATTTGCCTGAGAAGGAATTCGTCCGCGGAACCGCTCTCGATGACGCTCTCAGACTCTCTAGGAATATTAATGGTCATTATTTCTTTGAAGCGATGAGTGAATCCGACGAGCAACGGGGGCTACTCGACACTCGTCAATTTAATAGTCCACGCAAACCAAAGTCAACCCGTTGGCAGGAGCAGAAGGACCGGCATTTGCGCGATCGCGGCTCTGGATTGTTGTGGCTACACTAGCCGCCGTTCGCTTACCTCGCCCCACTTCGATCAGCGTTCCGGCAATGGTCCTGACCATGTAACGGAGGAAGCCATCAGCCGAGACCATGATCGAGACTTCGTCCGCTTCCTGTTCGATATCCAGGCGGCTAAGCGTGCGAACATGGTCTTCGACTTCAGAGTTTGCAACGGTGAACGCGCTGAAGTCGTTCGTACCGAGGAGGGCGGCGGCGGCGCGTTCCATCCCCACGGTATCGAGTCCCGCGCGATAATGATGAACGTATCGATAGACAAACGGACTGACCACATCACCAGTCCATATGCGATACCGATAGGTCTTTTGCGTGGCCGAGTAGCGAGCGTTGAACGCATCTGAGACGGGCACGACATCCAGGACGCGAATATCGCGGTCAAGATTGCCGTTGATCGCGTCCCGCAACCAACGGGGTTCGAAGTCACGTTCAACGAAGAAGTTTGCGACCTGGCCTTCAGCGTGTACGCCCGCGTCGGTGCGTCCGGCGCCGTAAACGGTGACGGGGCGATGATCGAGGATCGAGAGCGCTCTGGTGAGCTCGCCCTGAACCGTGCGGCCATTCGGCTGCACCTGCCAGCCGTGATAGTTCGTGCCATCGTATTGGATAATGACCTTGCAGTTCTGCATTTCAGAGATCGTAGCAATCCAACGCCGCGTTTGAAATGCCGGAATAACCCTAACAACAGATTGAGTCTTTCAGAAGCGCTCAGCAAAAAACAGAACAGAAAGGAACTAGAGCGTGAAGGCAGGAAGTTAGCGAGGAGAGAAAGTTCATGAAGACCGAGATGGTCTTGCAAGCTCGGGATCTTTCCAAGCATAGCGCTTTCGTTTCAGGATTCGCTCGACTCTACCGTATTCGTCATTCTGATCGCCTGCCAGAAGATCAAGCGTTTCATCTTCAATGTCCTTGCCGCGCGTGCCGAGTTTACTCATCCAGGTTCCTCGGCGTGTCTGCCTTGCGGCATGACTAGGCGTCGAAACTTCCGCTCTATTTCATGTACAAAGCTATCATCGGGGAAATGAATGCCGAGTTGATCCAGCAGGACGGGCAAGCTGACTCCTCTCAGTTTCGCGAGTTCGACCAGCGCCGCTAATCGGTCAGCGTGAAGCTCCTCAGCTTGATCTCCGAGCCGAGTCAGTTCCTCGTATTCGGCATCGGAGATTGTCTCATGCTTGCGTTTGGCCTTGAGAGTGGCCAAGCGTTCCAATAGGTCTGCCGGCAAACCCTCATTTATGCGGACCAGCAATGCAGACTCCGCAGGTGACAAATGCGCCGCCTTGCGTTCAGCCTGAAGCGCCAGGACATGGTCAAACACTTCTTCGATCTCCGGCAGGCTCAACTGAGCCACCGCAAGGATAATCTCATCAGTTGAAAGTCGGCCTGATGTGGTTTCCATAGCACTCAACCAACACAAGACTAGGACACTACCCAAGCTCGGCTCAGTCTCTCACATTGACATAGCTCATTCCCGTGCGGTAAACAGTCACCTTCAATTCAGCGCAAGACTTCCCTTCAACGCCCGGAGCTATATATGAAACTTCTCTTCCTACGCATTTGCCTTTGTCTGGCGGTGCTTCTGACAACCAGCAACTCTTTTGTCGTGCGCGGTCAACAAGGAATGGTCGCCGACAACCCGAGCGACCTGCTCCGAATCGGCGACAAAGTCGTCAAGGTCAACGAGGCCATCAGTATGGTCCAGGGCTTCGGCAACACTTTCATGGTGACCACCAGCGAAGGGAACGTGATCATCGACACCTCGATCGCGATGCACGCGCGAAGGCACCATCAACTGCTGACTGCCGAGAACAAAGGACCAATCAAGTACATTATTCTGACCCACGCGCACGGCGATCACACCGGAGGCCTGCCGCTCTGGAAGGAAGCCGGTACTCAGATCATCGCTCAAAAGAATCACGTCGAGTTCGTGCACTATCAGACGCGGCTCGCTGGCTTCTACGGAAAGCGCAACGCTGCGCAATTCGGTTTGCCCGTTCCCGAAGCTGGCAAGTGGGCGGGCAACTACGGCGCGAAGATCCAACCGACTATTCTCTTCGACGACAAGTACGAGCTCACGCTGGGCGGAGTCAAGTTCGAGATCTATCGCACGCCGGGCGAGACATACGACCACCTGACGGTCTGGGTGCCAAAGTACAAGGCGGCATTCACCGGCGACAACTACTACGAGTCATTCCCGAACATTTACACACTGCGCGGGACCCCCCCGCGATGGGCGCTTGATTACGTCAACTCGCTCAATACCATTTTGGCGTTCAAGCCTGAGATCGTTCTTCCGAGCCACGGGCGTCCCATTCCCGGAAATGACGAAATCACGCGCCGGCTGACGCGCTATCGCGATGCTATTCAGTATGTCCATGACGAGGTGGTCAAAGGAATGAACGCCGGCAAGGACGTCTACACGCTGATGCGCGAGATCAAGCTGCCGCAGGCGCTCGACCTCGGGGAGAGCTACGGCAACCTTGTGTGGTCGATCCGAGGGATCTATGAAGGCTACGTCGGATGGTTCGATCTCAATCCCTCGACGATGTATGACAGGCCCGCCTCTTCGGTCTACCCTGACGTGGTTAAGCTGGCCGGCGGGCCTGACGCGATTGCCGCGCTCGCCATCGCGCGCGTGCAGGCCGGAGACGCCATCGCTGCTCTCCATCTGACTGACATCGCGCTGGCAGCGGAATCCAATCACCGAAAGTCGCTTGAAGCGCGGCTGAAAGCTCTTGAGATACTCCGCCAGCGCTGCAAGAATACTAACGAAAGAGGCTGGCTGGATTACAGCATCAAGGCTACTACTGCCAGGCTTCCCGAAAAATAATGAAGCTGTGGTTCAGTGCTCAGATAACGAATTAGAAACGGGAAGCAATAGAGACCGAGGACCAACGCCGCTTATGAAACTTGCAGCCATAGATATCGGATCAAACTCGATCCACCTCGTAATCGTTCGAGCCGTGCAAGGCCAGCATCCTGAAATCATCGACCGCGAGAAGGAAATGGTCCGGCTGGGCGCCGGCACACTGCGCGAGCATCGCCTTTCAAAAGAAACCATCGAGCGAGCTATAACCACACTCGGGCGATTCAAGAAGATGGCTGAGCACAATGGCGCTGATCCGATCATCACAACCGCCACCTCCGCAGTTCGCGAATCCCGTAACTCCGCCAAGTTCATTGACCGGGTTCGGAAGGAAGTCGGTCTGGACGTTCAAGTGCTGCCGGGTGTCGAAGAAGCGCGGTTGATAGCGATGGCTGTCTCTGAAGTCACTGACTTCAACAACCGGCGGGCTCTGATAATCGACATAGGCGGCGGCTCGACCGAGTTCATCATAACCGGCGGCGGCGAGCCCGAGTTGTTGTTGTCGCTGCGCATCGGCGCGGTACGGCTCGCCGAAAAATTCATCAACACCGATCCGATCTCGACCGAACAACGCAACCGCTTGATCGCAAACATCAGAGCTGACTTCACCCGAGCGGCCTGGCAGATCAAGGGGGTTGGTTATGATTTCGTCATCGGTTCATCCGGCACGGTGCTCAACATGGCAAGCGCGCTGGTGCAGGGCGATGAACCCTACGGAAGTGACAGCGTGCCCGAATATGAATCCTTCAACAAGACCGTCACGTTGCATCAAATCGAATGGTTGAATCGCAAGTTGGCGCGTATGACTCTTCGAGAGCGGCGTCGCGTTCCGGGAATTGAGAAGGGGCGCGCCGATATCATTGTCGCGGGCGGACTGCTGCTGCAGTACATACTTTCCGATCTGGGCGCGACCGAGATAACCAGTTGCGACTGGTCGCTTAGAGAGGGAGTAATACTCAACTACTTGCGGCGCAGGCGCGAAATACATGCGGTTCCGCAGATTCAAGTACCGGCGCTCGCACCCTCGGGCCGCCAAGATGCGCTGTTGTATCCGGTGACTGATGATTCGACTCTTGATGTGCGCGGCCGGTCGGTGTTGTCTGTGGCAAGACGTTACGACTACGATGTGACTCATTCGCATCACGTCGCGCGGCTGGCGACGCAGATATTCGATGATACGGCAGAGGTGCACCAGCTAAGCGAACAGGATCGCAAGCTGCTGCAATACGCGGCGATTCTTCACGATATCGGATTTCACATCGCACACAACAATCACCACCGTCATGGTTTGTATCTCATAAAGAACTCGGAGATGCCCGGCTTCAGCGGGGATGAGATCGCCGTGATGGCCACGATGGTGCGGTATCATCGCGGCTCGCTTCCCAGGAAATCAAACGACGCGCGTTCGCGCCGCGAGCACGAAGACTATTACGGGCTCGACCGCGGCAAGCGAGCGACGATGCTTCGCCTGGCTTCGATACTCCAGATAGCCGACGGGCTCGACCGCTCACATCGACAGTTGATAAGCGATGTGCGCTGCATGGTGGCCGACGGTAACGTGACGTTCATCGGTTCAAGCGCAGGTGAGTGCGAGTTGGAGATGTGGTCGGCAGAGCGCAAGTCCACATGGTTCAGCGAGATTTTCAAAGTCGGGGTGCGATTCGACCGCCGGCCCGCGCTTTCAGCGCAAACAGAATCCGCAGCCGCGATGTAGCACGGGCCTCACGGGGTAGCGCAGGCTTTAGCCTGTTTGATGTCCTTCGGGAGGCTTAGGCTGAAGCCCGCGCTATCTTTTGCCTGGGTGATGTTCTTCAGGAGACCACAAGCTGAAGCCCACGCTGCCCCTTGAGCGTTGCCTTCACATTGCCCAGCTAAACCGCTGTCAAAGCTAAGGGTTTCCAAGCTACAGCAGTCATTGACACCGTTCGCTTGTTTGCTTAACATAGGGCTGCGCGGATTCTGCGGCCATAATCCGCGCTCTCAGTCTGGTGGACGCCGGCCTCGGGACTGTACTTCGAGCAAGGGGCAGGGCAATGACCAAGGCCGACATCGCACGGGTTGTTCACCTACATCACGGCGGCCTGACAAATCGCGAAGCGCTACGTCTGGTCGATTTGCTGTTTGATATCGTCAAGCGCCAGCTCCGGACAGGCGAGAGGATTCACATAATCGGTTTTGGCACCCTCGAAGTCGTGAATCGCAAACCAAGGAGCCGGCGAAACCCCATCACCGGTGAGCCGATTGAACTTGGCGGTCATCGGGCTCTGGTCTTCAGACCGTCGCGGTCGATGCGCTCGGTTTGAGAGCTCGAGCAAGCTCAGCCCTTTAAGGCGCGGATAAAATCATGGAATCCGCATCAATAATTCCCGAAAAGTTGTTCTTCAGGATCGGAGAAGTGTGCGATCTGATAAAGGTCCAGCCGCACGTGCTTCGGTACTGGGAGACTGAGTTCCCGATGCTCGCGCCTCAAAAGAACCGAGCCGGTCAGCGAGTCTATCGCCGCAAAGACGTAGAGATGGTTCTTCGAATCCGTGATTTGCTCTACGAAGAAAAATTCACCATCGCCGGAGCGAAAAAAAGACTTCTTGACGAGATCCGAGGAGGCTCGGCACGGGTGAGGCTTCCCGAGGAGCACGCACCGGAAACCGTTGAGCGTGGCGCCGCAACTTCATCAACAGCACATCAATCAACCTCACCGCAAACCCGCCGTGTGCTGCGAATGATCAAGAGCGATCTTGAGGATTTATTGACACGTCTAAACACGGATGCTAGCATCAAACGTTGAACGTGACGATGCATGAGCATCTATGTGGACGGGACGTGGCGCAGCCTGGTAGCGCGCTTCCTTGGGGTGGAAGAGGTCGCTGGTTCGAATCCAGTCGTCCCGATTAGAATCCCGACCCAGCACGGAAGACCTGAGACAGAGACCCTCCAAAGTGTAATCCCGCCAAAACGGCGTCAAAGCCCGGGTCCGAGTCTGCAAGCTTTCGTCCTGGGCCTTCTCGTTTTTGCGCGCACCTAACGTATGCCCAAGATACTGGTAACCAACGACGATGGAATACACTCGGCGGGAATAATCGCACTGGCCGAGGCGCTCGGGGCACTCGGCGAAGTGCTGGTCGTCGCGCCCGCTCACGAAATGAGCGCGGCTTCGCATTCACTCACGTTGACGCGCCCGCTTCGAATCGAAAAGATCGATGACCATCACTTCTCGGTGGACGGCACGCCGACCGATTGCGTCACGCTTGCGATGAACCATCTGCTGAAAGGTGATCTCCCCTCGCTCGTCGTTTCCGGCATCAACAAAGGCGGCAACCTGGGTGAGGACGTTACCTATTCGGGCACGGTTGCCGGCGCGTTAGAGGCTTCGATATACGGCCTTCCCGGTATCGCTGTGAGCCTGGTTCAGAGGACAAATTTCGATTTCGCTGCAGCCGCGGAATTCGCGACCGAGATTGCGAGGCGGGTGCTCGGCGACGGCTTACCGCAAGGAACCTTGCTCAACGTCAACATCCCACCCGGCCCGATTCGCGGCGCTCGGATCACCCGGCAAGGAACGAAAAACATCAGACCCAACATAATCGAAGGGACCGATCCCCGGCAGCGAAAATATTACTGGATTGGAGAAGAATCGCTGGCCTGGAATGAAGAAGCCGGGACCGACTACGAAGCGCTGGGGCGCGGGTTGGTATCGATCACTCCGTTGCGTACCGACATGACCGACTACCGCATGCTCGAAGAGTTCAAACTGCGAGACTGGAACATGGTTTTGGACGAACAATCGAAATGACAAACCACACGGTAGAACAAGCTTCCAGTGCCGACCTATACCAGTCTCATCGCGCTCGGATGATCGATCTGCTGCGGACCCGCGGTATCCGCGACGAACGCGTGCTCAAGTCAATGGGCGAGATTCCGCGTCACCTGTTTGTGCCCGAAGCGCTGGAGGCAAAAGCTTATGGGGATCACGCGCTGCCGATCGGTGAGATGCAGACAATCTCTCAGCCTTACATGGTGGCTCGGATGACCGAGCTTGCGGAGGTGGACAAAGATTCAACGGTTCTCGAGATCGGAGCGGGCTCGGGCTATCAGACTGCGGTGCTCTCGGCGGTTGCCGGGCGCGTGTTCGCGATTGAGCGGATCAGCGAGCTCGCCCGGTCGGCTCAAAGGAACATCCGGCAATTGGGCTGCTACAACGCGACGGTGAAATGGTTCGACGGCACGATCGGTTGGAGCGATCACGCTCCCTATAACGCGATCGTCGTCGCAGCCGGCAGCCCCGATGTGCCCGAACCGCTTGTCGCGCAGCTAGCAGTCGGCGGGCGGCTGGTGATTCCCATAGGCGACGCCGAGCATCAGACGCTCGTTCGCGTGATAAAGACCGAAAGCGGCATTGTTCAGGAGAACCACGATGCCTGCGTCTTTGTTAAGCTTATCGGGCGGCACGGCTGGCCGAACTAATTTCCCGCGGAGGAGTCGATCGAAGTGCGTCGTTAGTCCGGCGCTCGGAATCATATGGAATTGATCAGCAAGCTGATAGACCTTTTTCTTCACCTCGACAAACATCTCAACGACATAATCGGCCAGTATGGGACCTGGACCTATCTGATCCTGTTCCTCATTGTCTTCTGCGAGACCGGGCTGGTCGTTACGCCTTTCCTGCCGGGCGACTCTCTGCTATTCGCCGCGGGAGCCTTTGCCGCTTTGGGATCGTTGAACGTATTCTGGCTGTTCGTGCTTCTGTCGATTGCGGCCATCGTAGGCGACACGGTCAATTACTGGTTGGGTCACTGGGTGGGCCCGAAGGTGTTTCATCGCGAGAACGTCCGGCTGTTGAATAAGAAGCATCTGGACCGGACGCATGCGTTCTACGAACGGTACGGCGGCAAGACGATAATTATCGCGCGGTTCATACCCATCGTCAGGACCTTTGCGCCTTTTGTTGCGGGCCTCGGAAGAATGAACTACTGGCGGTTCATAGCCTATAACGTGATCGGCGGAGTGGCGTGGGTCGCGATATGCGTCTTCGCGGGTTACTACTTCGGCAATCTCGAGATCGTCAAGAATAACTTCTCGCTCGTTGTCATAGCGATTGTGCTCATCTCGGTGCTGCCGATGCTGGTGGAGTACATCCGTCATCGTGCCCGCCGGACTACCTCGGCCACGACGCCGGCAAAGTTTCCCTTAGACTCGTAGCAAGCCTGGCGATAGTCGTCACTCTCTTCGCGCCGGAAACGCCGGTGAAAGTGGCCCCGGTTTTTCATTCTTCTCGTACACGACGCGTTCAAGAAACAGCCCCGAAGGCGGCGCCGTGTGCGAGGCAACGTCGAACCGACCGGCGTCGCCAGCAGCAGGCCGCGAGTCAATGAGGCTGGCGAATTCGGCGGCGCCGATCGATCCGCGGCCAACCTCTACCAGCGCTCCGACGACCCGTCGCACCATTTTCCAGAGAAAGTGCGACGCGCCAACTCGGAAGAGAAGCAGATCTCCGTCAGTCCCAAACTGCACATCGTTGACAACCACGATCGTTGAGCCTTCGCCGGCCCTCTTATCACAAAAGCGCGCGAAGTCGTGGCGTCCCAGGAGCGACTGCGCCGCCTCGCGCATCGCCGCCTGGTCCAGCTTGTCTTTCACCCACCACACGAACCGCTTGGCGAACGCGGTGCGTCTGGTCGAGATCTGATAAAGGTAGTAGCGCGCAAACGCTGCCCTTCGCGGATCGAACCCCCCTCGCGCTTCCTCGACTCTTAGAACATTGATGTCCGGAGGCAGTCTGTCATTCAGTGCGGTAAGCAGATCGACACGCTTTTGTCGCCAATCGGTTCGCAAGCGGGCGACTTGTCCGAGCGCATGCACTCCAGCATCGGTGCGCCCCGCTCCGGCGATCTCTACGGGCTTTGCAAAGAATTCTTCAGCCGCAATGCGAATCTCCCCCGCAACGGTGCGTGCGTTTCTTTGCTCCTGCCAACCGTGGTAACGCGTGCCGTCGTATTCAAGCGTGAGGTTCCATGCCGCCACCCAGGCCTCCTGATCGATTGATGAGTTTTATCTGAGATTGCGGGCCGCCAGCCGTTATGTCAACCGCCAGTTGCTATGATTCAAACCTCGAGGTTCATAGCGAAGATTCATACCGAGTCCAATGCGTAACTTTTTTGTTGACCTCAGCCATTGGCGGGGATATTATAAGCGCACTCGACATTTACTTGGATTATCTTACTGAAATGAACTTAGACACGATAGATTATAAGCTTCTCGATTTGCTTCAGCTGAGCGCCAGGGCGACACAGATGGAAATGGCGGCCGCCGTCGGTCTTTCACAGCCGGCAGTGGCCGAGCGAATGCGAAAGCTCGAACAGGAAGGCATCATCACCGGCTACACGGCGCGAGTCGATGGGCGGAAGCTGGGCAAGGACATCACAGCATTTATTGGGGTTCGCATCGAGCACCCGAAGTACAATGAGGGCTTTGCAAAGAGGATTCTCGCCCTGCCGGACGTTCTCGAATGCCATCGCATCACCGGCCCTGATTCTTACCTGCTCAAGGTCGTTACCGAAGACACGAATAGTCTCGACCGCCTGATATCGGATCTACTGCGCCACATCCCCGGGGTGACCAGGACACTCACCACGGTGGTCACGTCCTCAATCAAGGAAGGCTCGCACATCACGCCCGCGTCACCGGACGCTGCTCCAAAACAGCGCCGCCGAAGCGCTGCAAAACGGACTCGAAGATGAGCTGTGATGCTGCAAAAAGAAAACGGAGGAGATGAATGGCTACTCAACGCAGATCAATCGAAGTGATGCCCCCGGCAGTTCTCGACGGGAATAGTCATCGCTTTGCGAGCCGAATGTCGCGGATGCATGTATCGGCGATTCGCGAGTTGCTCAAGGTCACCGAGCAGCCGGAGATCATCTCCTTCGCCGGAGGCCTCCCCGCACCGGAGATGTTCCCGGTGGCCGCAATCGCTCAGGCATATGCCGATGTGTTCGCCGCCGACGGGCCGGCCGCGTTGCAATACAGCACCACAGAAGGTTGGCGTCCGCTGCGGGAATGGATCGCGCGTCGAATGGAGAAGGGCGGCATCGCCACAACTGCCGATCGAGTGTTAATCACCACCGGCTCACAACAGGGCATCGACATCGTTGGAAAAATCTTTCTCGAACCCGGCGATGCGGTTGTTGTCGAGAACCCAAGCTATCTCGCTGCACTCCAGGCCTTCTGCGGACACGAAGCGACTTTTATTCCGATTGAAAGCGACGACGAAGGCATGCGCGTCGACCAAATCGAAAGCGCCCTCGAGCGTTCCAAGCCGAACCTGATCTACATCGTGTCCGAGTTCTCCAACCCGAAGGGCACCACGCTTTCATATCAACGAAGGTTGAAGTTGCTCGAGCTGTGCGCGCGCTCCCGGGTTCCGATTCTCGAAGACAATCCCTACGGCGAGCTTCGATACACGGGCGAGCCGACGCCGTCGCTGGCCGCCTTGGACCGCGAGGGGCTGGTCATCCACATCAGCACCTTCTCTAAGACTCTCAGCCCGGGAATGAGGCTTGGGTGGCTAACAGCCTCGGAGGAGATCTTTCAAACCGTCGTGATAGCCAAGCAGGCGGCCGATCTTCATACCAGCACGATCGAACAGCGGGCAGCCGCGCGGTTGCTCGAGACCTTTGATTACGACCAGCACGTCGCATCTCTATGCAGGGTCTACGGAGAACGGTGTGAAATGATGCTATCGGCCATAGCGCGATACTTCCCGTCCGAAACCAGGTGGACCAGGCCAGAGGGCGGCCTCTTTTTGTGGCTCGAATTGCCTGAACGCGTCAGCGCGGAGGAGCTTTTTAAAGAAGCGGTAGCCGAACGGGTCGCGTTTGTTCCCGGCACTTCGTTCTTCGCCTGCGAACCGAAGCTCAACTTCATGAGGCTCAACTTCTCAAATCAGAAACCAGAGATGATCGAGGAGGGTATCAAGCGCATCGCACGTGTTCTCAAACGGAGACTCACATGAACAGCAAACAATTCGTGATCGCCGATGTGTTTACCGACGAGCGATTCGGCGGCAACCAGTTGGCAGTGTTTACAGACGGCTCGGGGCTCGAGCCGGCGATGATGCAAAACATCGCGCGTGAAATGAATTATTCAGAGACGACGTTTTTGTTTCCGCCCGAGCGCGGCGGCGATTATCGCGTGAGGATTTTCACACCGGCGCGCGAGCTTCCATTCGCCGGACATCCGCTGGTCGGCTCGGCTTATGTGATAGTCGCCGAGCGAATGAAACCGTGGAGCGAACCGCTGACTTCAGTCACCCTGGAAGCGGGCGTCGGCCCAATCCACGTTGAGGTTAGAACCGACAGTGGTCAGCCCGGTCGCACGACGATGACCCAGCCGTTGCCGATTGTTCGCGGCGCTTATTCCGATGTGGCTCGATTGGCAAAGGCACTCTCGCTTGACGCGTCACGGATCGGACAAACAGGACTGCCGGTCGAAACGATTTTCAACGGCATCGCAGTTATGATCGTGCCGGTCGCAAACCGCGCCGCCATCGGAGACATCAGAGTGGACACCGGCGAACTCGAACGCATCAGCAACGACGTCGGCGCCTCGACGGTTTTGGTCTTCACGCATGAGACGGTGCTCCCGACAAGCACAGTCCATTGCCGTGTGTTTGCGCCCGCCGCGGGTGTGAGCGAAGACGCAGCTACAGGATCAGCAAATGGACCGCTTGGTTTCTACCTTGTGCGTCACAGGCTCGTCAAAGCCGAAGCGACTACGAAGATCGTGAGCGAACAAGGCTTTGAGATGAAACGGCCCAGCTTGTTGTACATCGACGTCGATGTCGATCCGGCGACCAGCGACGTCACGGCAGTTCGCGTAGGCGGTGGAGTCGTAATCGCCGGACGCGGCGAGATCTTTGTTGGCTAACACTATTCTTGGAGCTTCCGGGAGGGACAGCAATGAACGACAACTTGATTCGCTTAAAGACCGGGCTCGCCGAGATGCTCAAAGGCGGAGTGATAATGGATGTCACCAACGCCGAGCAAGCGCGAATCGCGCAAGACGCGGGCGCCGTGGCAGTGATGGCGCTTGAGCGCGTGCCCTCCGACATACGCGCCGAAGGCGGGGTGGCTCGCATGGCTTCGCCCAAGAAGATTCGCAAGATAATGGCTGAGGTCAACATTCCCGTTATGGCCAAGGTGCGCATTGGCCACTTTGCTGAGGCGCAGGTATTGGAGGCGCTCGGCGTCGACTTCGTCGATGAGAGCGAGGTGTTGACGCCAGCCGACGAAGAGCATCACATCGACAAGCAGCAATTCAAAGTCCCGTTCGTGTGCGGGGCGCGCGATCTCGGTGAAGCGCTCCGCCGCATCGGCGAAGGCGCGGCTCTGATTCGCACCAAGGGCGAGGCGGGCTCCGGCAACATCGTCGAGGCCGTGCGTCATCTTCGACGCATTGCGCATGACATCAAGCGGCTGACGATCTTGGGACAAGAGGAATTGATGGCCGAAGCGAAACGGCTCGGCGCTCCCTACGAGCTGGTTCGCCTCGTTGCACGCGAAGGCCGGCTGCCGGTTCCAAACTTCGCCGCGGGCGGAATAGCGACGCCCACGGACGCCGCGCTGTGCATGCAATTGGGCGCGGAGTCGGTATTTGTCGGCTCGGGCATTTTCAAATCGTCCGATCCGGCGACTCGCGCACGAGCCATCGTCAAAGCGACGACGCACTTCGGCGACCCAAAGACCGTGCTCGAAGCAAGCGAAGAACTGGGCGAGGCGATGCGAGGACTCGACGTATCGAAGATGGCAGAAGGCGACTTACTCCAGACTCGAGGATGGTAACGAGAGTGATCTTGCCGGGCATCATCATCCGCCTTGCGACCGAGGGCGACCTTCAGGCCGTGTTCGGGTTGATGAGCGCGCTAGGCTATCCCGGTCTGTCGCTCGCGCGGTTCGTGGAGGTCTACCACGCCGCAATGGAAGACCCTTCGATTTTCATAGTTCTCGCGGAAGCTGACGGTGCGGTGATCGGCCTGGCGACGTTATCGAGACGGCCTCAGCTTCGTCTGACGGCGAACCTGGTGACCATCGACGAGTTGGTCGTCGCACCCGAATGGCGCGGCCGGGACATTGGTAGAGCCTTAATCGAACAGGCCAAAGGAATCGCCAGGCACTCCGGCTGCGGGCGGCTCGAACTCCTAACCAATCGCGCCAGGGAGAGTTACCGCCGAGGGTTTTACATCAAGAACGGTTTTACCGAAGCCGACTCAGCCGTGATGCGAATCGACTATGACTTCGACGATGACTAGCAGCGTGGTTGGCGTGCTGGCAATTCAAGGTGATTTCGACGCGCACGCCCGGGCGCTTCGACGCATCGGCTTGGATGCGATCGAAGTCCGGCGCGCCGACGAGCTCAATGCAATAGACGGCCTGATAGTGCCAGGCGGCGAGAGCACGACGATGCTCAAGTTCATCGAGGAAGAGAATCTCGGCCAACCCATCGCCCGCTTTGTTCGCGCAGGCAGGCCGATCTTCGGAACGTGCGCAGGAGCTATTCTGCTCGCGCGGGAGGTGTATAATCCGGCTCAGGCTTCGCTAGGGTTGATTGACATAAGAATCGAGCGCAACGCATACGGACGTCAAATTGACAGCTTTATCGCCGAAGTCGAAACAACGATCGAAGGCGGACCAATTGAAGCAGTGTTCATACGCGCGCCGCGGATCACGAGCGCCGGTCCGAATGTCGAGGTCCTTGCTCGTTTAGGTTGCGAACCCGTTCTAGTTCGAGAGGGCGGCATACTCGCCGCCACGTTTCATCCCGAGCTTACTGAAGACGCGCGCGCGCATCGCTTATTTGTCGAGATGGTGCGCGCGTCCAAAGAATCACAGGTGACGACCGCCACTCTAGCGTAAGAATGACCGAGGACCGACGACGGAGGACCGACGACCGCAGTGATTCTTTCTCCTCGAAAACAATCCAAACGGAGGATCACAATGAAGCTATACAACTGGAACGAGATGCCCGAAGAGCAAGTACACGAACTGTTCAGCCGGCGCTTCATCTCCGGCGAGCAGATGACGATGGCGAGGATATTTCTAAAGAAGGGCTGCCTTGTTCCAACGCACAATCACGAAAGCGAGCAGTTGACGACAGTGTTCACAGGCGCGCTGAAGTTCTTAATCGACGGGCGCGAGATCGTCGTTCGAGGCGGTGAGACACTGCTGATTCCTGCGTTTGTGCACCACAGCGCCGAAGCCATTGAAGACACCGACGAAATGGATGTGTTCTCGCCGATTCGGGTCGACTGGATCGAAGGCACGGATGATTATTTGCGTAGCAAGGCGTAGTTGAGAGACCCGTAAGGGCATCTCGGGCGCTTCTCCCTGCCCCAGTGATGCACTAAGCGAAGACGGAGCCCTGGGAGCGCAGGCATCCCTGCCTGCTTGGCGTTGCGCAAGAAAGAGGCAGGCAAGGATGCCTGCGCTCCCAGGGTGGCTCTAGCGCCGGTGGCGGCGCGAAGAGGTGTGGCGGGCCGAGTGGGTTCGCACTGAGCCGCGGTGGCGCCCACGCACGGCGGGCAATGTTCGATAGCGACCAACACGCCCGTGGCGGCCTCGCGATGCGCGCACTGCCTTGGGGATCTTGACCGTTTGGCCCTTGCGCAACTCGCCGCGCGACGATATGCGATTCAGCCTGGCAAGCTCCTTCACTGAGACACCCGATCGGCGCGCGACCGAAGCGAGCGTGTCACCCCTTCTCACCTGATAAGAGGCGACTTGAACCCGGTACGCGCTGCGGTATCGTTCGGCGATCTCCTCGCTGGGAACGGCGATCTTGCGCACACGCTGCGTCTCGGGCAAATCGGCGTACGCAATCTCGAACTGCTTCTTCATTCCCTTCGGGAGCTTAATTGTGTAGCGCTGACCTGCCGGAGAGGTGCCCCGCCGCAGCTCGGCGTTCAAGTCCTGAATTGTTTCGTAGGGCACGCCGATTAGATCGGCGGCCACCTTTAGATCGGTCTGCGCAGGAACCTCAAAGGTGTCGTAGTTGAGCGGGGTATCCGGTTTTACATCAAAACCGTAACGCTTCTGGTTCTTGCTGACAATGATGATCGAAAGAATCGCCGGCACGTAGTTGCGAGTCTCTTGCGGCAGCAGTCCTCGCTTGTACAGTTCCCAGAAATCAGCGTAACCACATCTGGCGATCGCACCATCTACTCGATTCTCGCCCGAGTTGTAAGCCGCCATCGCAAGCAGCCAATCCCCTGCGAAATGGTCGTGCAGCCAGCGCAGATACCTCGCCGCGGCGCGAGTCGATTTCTCGGGTTGAGACCGCTCATCGATCCACGTCGTCTGCGCCAATCCATAACGCGTGCCGGTCGAAGGTATGAACTGCCAGATGCCCTTCGCCGCGGCGCGTGATAGCGCGTTAGGCTTCCAGACCGACTCCGCCTGGGCAAGCCATATCAGATCGGTCGGAACACGCTCTTCCTTGAAGACCTTCTCGACCATCTGGCGATAGCGACCCGAACGTTGGAGCCCGGCTTCCATCGTAGAACGGCCGCGACCGGCAACGAAGAAGTTGATGAACTGAAACACCGGCGGCGCAACCGCGAAGTCGAAATCGTAACGGCCGAAGATCTTCACTCCATCCGGAGTGACCATCGCGAGTTCGGCTTCTTTGATCTCAGAAACTTCGTCGAGCACCGAAGGCTCAGCTACCTCGGGCCGATCAGCCGCGTCGTGAACGTCTCCGGGCTGAGCTTCGTGCTTGTGTATTCGATCTAGAAGAGTGCGGTAGTAAGCTGCCAGCTTGGTATCGGTCTTCAGGTCTATCCCTGATTGCAAAACGGTGTCGAGCGCGTGATCGAACATCTTGCGAGCGATGTCGGGCAAGCCCTTCGCGAACGCTTCTTCGCCGCGCAGACACGCTTCCTCCGCGCGGTCAATGACAGATCGAGTGCTTGTGGGTAAGGCCGGTTGCTGTGACCCGCCGAGGGCTTGCACTGGTCCGGCGGTTCCGATGAGCAATAACGAAAGAAGTAGCACAACTGGAACACGACTCGCCGCTGTTGCTAGCCTCATCTATGGGTTTTACCTTCCTGTTCTCAAAATGTCAGGATGAAGTCGCGACTCACGTGACTGATTCAATTGCTCGGTCACCGAGGGGCAGAGTCGCAGTCTCAACCGTTTGGCGTTTGCACACCTGCCTAATGCGGCTTTTATATCACGCTAAATTCCAGGCCGTCAATGAAATAGCGGCTCGCAACAGAATTGAAACAATTGGGGCTCGGCCCCTGTGGCTGGTCGATGTCCTGAACCTCGGGGCTACAGAAGCGCGGTCCTCAACGCCTGTTGCACCGAATCGACAAACACGAAGGTGATTTCCTTCTGCAACTCTTTAGGGACCTCTTCGAGGTCGCGGCGGTTTTGTTGAGGCAACACGATCGTGTTCACGCGAGCGCGGCGCGCGGCCAGGACCTTTTCCTTCACGCCTCCAACAGGCAGCACATTTCCGCGCAGGGTGATCTCGCCGGTCATCGCCACTGAGCGCTTCACCGCTTTGCCCGATAGCGCCGAAACCATGGCTGCGGCGAGTGTTACTCCCGCGGAGGGTCCGTCTTTCGGGATCGCGCCTTCGGGAACGTGCACGTGGATGTCGAACTTACCGAACTTCTCGGGATCGATGTTCAGCTCTTCGGCGTGCGCCTTTGCCCACGACAGGGCGGCTTGTGCCGATTCTTTCATCACGTCACCCAGTTGACCAGTGAGCACCAGCAATCCCTTGCCGGCCGTAAGGAGCGCTTCGATAAACAGCACGTCGCCGCCGGCCGGAGTCCAGGCGAGCCCGGTCGCTACACCGATTTGATCCTTCTTGAGCACTTCGTCCGGATAAACGTGAGGAATGCCGAGGAACTCGTGAAGATTCTTTACGGTCACGCGAACGAGCGCGTCGCTTCCTTCGGCGACTCGGCGCGCAACTTTGCGGCTGATGCCGGCGATCTCGCGTTCGAACTGCCGCAAGCCGGCTTCGTGCGTGTACTGGAGAATGATTCCCTTCAGCGCCGAGCGGCTGATGGCCATATGTCGAAGCGTGATGCCGTGCGCTTCCATCTGCTTGGGTATGATGTGGCGGCGAGCGATCTCGACTTTTTCCTCTTCGGTGTACCCCGCCAGGCGGATGACCTCCATCCTGTCTCTCAGCGCGGGGTGCACGGTGTCCAGCATGTTTGCGGTCGTCATGAACATAACGTTCGAGAGATCGAACGGCACGCCTAGATAATTGTCGCGGAAAGAAAAATTCTGTTCGGGGTCGAGCACTTCGAGGAGCGCCGACGATGGATCGCCTCTGAAGTCGGCGCCAACTTTGTCGATCTCGTCGAGCATTATCAGTGGATTGTTTGTTCCCGCCTGCTGAATGGATTGAACGATGCGGCCGGGCATCGCTCCAATGTAAGTCCGCCGATGGCCGCGAATCTCAGCCTCGTCGTGCAAGCCGCCCAGGCTCAGCCGCTGAAACTTGCGGTTGAGAGCGCGCGCGATCGAGCGGCCCAGGCTGGTCTTCCCGACGCCCGGCGGTCCGACCAGACAGAGTATCTGGCCTTTCAGTTTCTCTTTCAGCTTCCGTACGGCGAGCGTTTCAATGATTCGCTCTTTGACCTTATCGAGCCCGTAGTGGTCTTCGTCGAGAATCGTCTGAGCTCGTTTGAGGTCCAGGTTTTCTTCGGAAGCCTTGGACCAGGGCAGCGCAACCATCACGTCGAGGTAGTTGCGAAGAGTCGCCGCTTCGGCGGCGTCGGGATGCATGCGCTCGAGCTTCTTGATCTGCCGGTCGACTTCTTCCTCGACGGCTTCGGGCAGCTTGGCCTGAAGCATCTTCTCGCGATACTGAGTTATCTCTTCGCCCAGTTCGTTGCCTTCACCCAACTCGGTCTGAATCGCCTTGAGTTGCTGCCGCAGATAGAACTCACGCTGGCTGCGATCGATCTCGCCCTTAGCTTGAGTGTTGATCTCCTGCTGAACCATGAGCACGTTGATCTCTCTGGCAAGCAGCTCGTTGACGCGGTGAAGGCGCTCGGAAGGATTGAGCTTCTCCAGCACGCTTTGAGCGTCGACGACTTTGAGCTCGAGGTTTGAAGCGGCGACGTCGGCGAGACGGCCGGGGTCTTCGAGATTGGCGACGATGGCCATGACCTCGCCGGAAATGTTTTTGCCAAGAGTGATCGCGCGCTCGAGCGAGGCTCGCACGTTGCGTATGAGGGCCTCCAGCTCGAGCTCATCGGCGTCGGGCTCGGTGTCGGCGAGCGGCAGGATATGAGCGAGCAGGTGAGGAAGGTTCTCGTCGATGCGCGTGACGCTGGCGCGCGCGAGCCCCTGGACAAGGATCCGTATGCGGCCATCGGGCATCTTGAGCATCCGCATGATCGACGCGGCAGTCCCATAATTGTAGAGATCGGGACCCGAAGGTTCCTCTTTCTCGAGGTCGCGCTGGGCCACGAGCATGATCATTCGATTCTCGGCCAGCGCTTGCTCGACAGCTCGAATCGAACGTTCGCGCTGCACGAACAGGGGAACGATCATGTAAGGAAAGATGACGATGTCGCGAAGCGGCAAGACGGGAAGCGAATCCGGCAGCTTTAACTGCTCATCGCTTCGCTCGATTTGAATCTCTTCTGGTTCGATTAGTGATGACATAAGTTGAGGGACAATTCTCTTCCTTTTCTATGAATAGCTCTCTTCATAATCGTAGAGTGACGCAAGCTTAACTGCTTCATGCACGGCCGCGACGGGAATGCGATAGTTGCGTGCGATCTGCTTCGGACTGTCTCCGCGTTCCAGGAAGCCGATGATGTGCAGGGCATCGAGCCGGTGATACTTGATCGTCGGCCGCCCGCCGCAAACGCCAGGGGCGGCTACGATGTACTTGCCGAGAGGATAATACTCGTACGGCTCGCCGCCACGAATCTCACACACTAGCTTCAGCTTAGTTCCTTTTGGTTCTTTGGGAACTCTCGCAGCCATGGTCTTCATCACCTCGACGCGAATTCTAGCACAGGCCGGCCCCATCAAATTCCAAGCTTCTCACGGGCTTTGTCAAAGCTGATGGTCATACTCACGCGTTGGGTTCTGCGGCCGGCACTCCCTTCAACGTTTCGATGAGTCTCCTCTGCTGCGGGCTTTGCGCGGATTGCGATGTAGCTCTTACATGAGCTGACGAGATCGTTTGGCATACGCCTTTGTTTAGAGCCTGTCGTGTTCAGCAGGTTCGACATCGGGGACTTGAGCCAACACTTTTAGAGCCTCATCCCAACTGCCGCGACGGGCGCGTTCCGCTATGTAGTCTTTCGTGAGCCAAGCGGATACTTGTGCCGCTAACGCGATTGCCACGAGATGGTCAACGGTTATGCTTTCACGTTCGGCGAGCGACTTGACCTGGTTGTAGAGCGACTCGGGGATCTGTGTTTCTATGGTTGTCATGCAAGTTCTCCCATCCGTTGCAAAAACTCTTTCGGCGTAACTAACGCGATGCCAAACTGCGTCGCCGGTAGCAAATCGCTCGTGTTGTATGTAACGATGAAATCTGCTTGGGCTCGAACTGCAAGCTCTAACAAGAAATCATCATCAGGGTCCCGTGCCAACGGACGCCACAGATAGAAAATATCATGTTGATTGGAAATAGCACAGAGACCGTCTAGAAACACATCTATGGTCTCATTGCTGAATCCGGTAACGAGGCCGGGGCGTTTCAGCACCTCTTCATACTCCAGGACAAGCGGTGTGGAAAGATTAACTTGCCAGCGTGTGTCTTTGAGCAAAGTGACGAGCTTGTGAGACGCGCCGCGCCGCGAGCGGAATGCGGTAACCAGCACGTTTGTATCCAAGACGATTTGATAGGGTCTAACAGATTGATCGTTTGACATAGCAGGAAGTCAATGTCCGCGATAAGACTCCTAATACCAGTTCCTTGTCATACATAGAGTACGTCCCTGTCTATCCCCGCGGACATTCAATGCTTCGCGACGCAAGCAAGGCCTTAAGCAGCTTCTCAGCGGTCTGTTGGACGTGAAAGGCGACGGCGTCCAAAGGCCCGTCATGCTCGATGCCGATCTCAGCCATACGCCGATCGCTTTCGGCCTTGCTCATCAGAGCCCGCGCCAGGTCAAGCTCGTTTTTCATAGAGCACTCTTCCTTCGCGCAAGGCACGTGTAGCGATGTAGTTTTGGACGCCCGCCCAGTCTCTAATCTCGCTAGGAGTTCGCCAGAGAATGTCTTTGGGAACACCGATTCCGGTTAGTGCGCGGTAGGCGGGAATCAGCCGTCGGTGTGGGGGATCATCGGAGTCCTTAACAACCAGCAGATCGATGTCACTATCGCCTCGCTCGCCGCCCCGCGCTCGACTGCCGAAGAGAACTATTCGGTCCGGGTCGATCGCCTTGACCAGCCGGTCGACGATCTCGCGAAGCAAGTTCTCGTCTACAATGACTTGTTTCACAATTCGATCTGCCTTATCAGTTGACGCTGCTCTTCAAGCGATAACCTCTTTAGTCGGCCCACCGCATAGCTCACCGATGACGGCCCCGTCCCAAGCCTCGCGAATTGCCCAGCAGAGTCGCGCGGTCGTCATTGCGTGCAGTCCCTGGTTCGAGGTTGCCTGCTCTGCGCCGACCTGCGCGCGCGCGCTCGCGGGAGCAGAACGCCTTGGCTGCAAGTCGGCCCAAGACCGTCTCGCTTTCAATCTGTGTTCTAAGCCAGACACCTAGCTTCAGAATCCACTGAAGCTCTTCTGGGCCGTAAAACCAGCGATAGTTGTTGCAGATTGGATGAGCAGGGAGGTAGTTGTCCGCTGCATGCTGGCCACCGAGCGAATGTGAAAAGACATGATCAGCCTCCCATGCCCCCTCGATGAGGCCCCCGCAGATATGGCACCGACCTGCAGTCTTCCCGAACACCTCATCTCGTTCGTTGCGAGAGAGGGGCTTCCTGATCACTTGGCAGCGAAGTTCCAGCTTTCGGTCGCGCCGCAGGCTTCTCAGTGAGCGCAATCGTGCAACGAAGTCTGCGGTGGATTCAAATATGTCTGACGCACTCATGCTGTTTTCACCGGGCCACTACTTGACCCGGCCGGTGCGCACCAGCGAGCGAAGCTCGCTCATGAATTCGGACACATCCTTAAAATCGAGATAGACCGATGCGAAGCGGACGTAAGCTACCTTGTCCAGCTCTTTGAGCCGCCGCATTATCAACTCGCCTATTCTTTCAGTCGAGCGCTCGCGTTCGCGTGACTCCTGGACGTACTTCTCGACTTGATTCACCAGGGCTTCGATCTTTGCGGTTGGAATCGGCCTTTTCTCACAAGCCTTCATGACTCCCGAGAGCACCTTCTCACGTGAGAACGGCGCGCGAGTGCCGTCCTTCTTCACGACCATGTACGGTATCTCGTCGATACGCTCGTAACTGGTAAAGCGGCGCTCACATTTCAAACACTCACGGCGCCGGCGTATCACGTCGCCTTCGCGGCTCTCGCGCGAATCGACTACCCTGTCCTCCACATGCAAACAAAACGGACACTTCATAGAAATCTCTCTTTATGCATGGATTATCATCCGCGTGCAGCCATCGCTCCTTCATTCTCCTGCGTGTGCGTGACTGCTGCGTCGGCCCTTTGTTCGCCATTCTTCTGTTCGCCGATGTGTCTCAACCGGTCAAGCGACAGACCTTCCTTCGCGAGATAGTACAAGCCGAATACCATCGCCGGAGCAAATATCACAACGTGCAGGACTATAGCTATCGAAGCCGCCTTGTTCGGTTGGACTCCGAGAAACGCAAGCGCCGCGGCGGTCGCCGTGTGAAATGGTCCAGTCGCGCCCCCAGGTGTCGGCACAACCGAGCCCAGCATCGAAAGACCCATCACAAACACCGCGCCGGTAAAAGGAACCTCGGCGTACGAAATCCCAAAGGCCCGCACGACTAACAAGTGCGCAAGCGCTACCATCAGCCAGAGCAAAACCGTGTATGACACAGTGACCGTCAGCCCGCGCGCATCGTGGAGCACCGCAAGCCCCTCCGAGATATGTCTCAGCAGGCTCATGGCGGCCGCGTGCGCGCTTTGCGGCAGCCAGCCAAGCTTCCTTTCAAGATACGTGAGCGCGCCGTTGCGTCCTCGTCTGAAAGCAGACAGACCGTATATGCCGGCTGCGGCGATGAGCAGCAACAGCACGCCGGTTAGCTTGATCCAGCCGAACATCCGCATTGCATCAGCATCTCGCGCGATATACTCGAAGAAGACCAGATTCACCGCGAAGAAAACAACGACCATCACCATGTCGAACACGCGCTCGATCATTACTGTGGCGTAACTGGCCGAAGGATGCACGGGCTCTTTAACTGAAAGCGCCGCCGGTCTGACTATCATCTCGGCGGCGCGGCCTACAAGAAAGAGAGCGGTGAAGCCGATCATCGTGGCCTGAAACAAGGCACGGAGGGAAGGACGGGCCATCGGCTCGAGCAGCGCACGCCACCTGAGCACTCGCACGAAGTAGGTACCAACGAGTAGCGCGAGGGCCAAGCCAAGCTGGCTCCAATTTGCCTCGCGCACCTCATTCCGGACTTCAAGCCAGTTGAGCTTGTGAACGAACCAATAGACGAACAGCGCGCCCACCAGTAAGCCTAAGATCGTTTTGACTCTTCCACTCAAAGCGCCGACGCTCCCCGTGTTATACTTTTCGCGAAATCAAGCTCGGATTTCTGACGCCCTCGACGTCTTTTATACTGAAGTGCAGCCGCTATGGACTGTGGCAAGCGGGGATTCTAGCACAAAATATGGAGGCTCCGCATGGCAATCGCGGTCCCAGGCGGAGCGGCTGCGGGCGGGCTTGAAACATTTTCCGTCACCGTCTCGTTTAGCGAGTTTGGAAGACTTCACCATAACATCGGGAAGCTAAACGAGTAGCTTGCGAGAAGGCGACAGGTGGGAGCACAACTCGCGTTGACATCGACCGATGCTGAATTGGTTCAGCGTTGTGTGGAAGGTGACCAGCAGGCGTGGTCTGAGATTGTGCGCCAATACTCGAGGCGCATATACAATCTCGCCTACCGGTTCACCTCCAGTCACAGCGCGGCGGAGGACCTGACGCAGGAGGTCTTCATCCGCGTATACCGCTCGTTGAAACAGTACGATCCGACGCTCGGGGATTTGTCGAACTGGCTGATGCGCCTGGCTCGGAATCTGGTCATCGACGACTATCGCAAACGGCAGCGAACGCCGACCGAATCGGGCGACGACCTGGCCAACCACGAGTATCATCTCCCTTCAGCCAGCGACAGCCCACAGCGAACGCTTGAACGCCAGGAGCGAAGACTGCAGGTGCTCGCGGCGATTAACAAGCTATCTCCTGACCTGCGAGAGTGCGTCATCCTTCGAGACATCGAGGAATTGACGTATCAGGATATTGTAGATCTTCTGAAGATACCCGAGGGCACGGTGAAGAGCCGCATCAACCGGGGCCGGATTGAATTGGCCAAGGTATTGCGCCGGATGAAAGTGAACCCTGACTAAGACGGCCAGCGATCAGTAGCCCGAAGTCAGAGGCCAAACGATCAGCGCTCAGTGGCTGTCGTACTGCGCGAGTAAGAAATACAACGCCCTGACTGGCTGAGTCACTCGGCCGGTGCGGGCCTGATTTTGGAGGGCGGAGTTTGCTCCGCTAGGAACAGATGGATTGCAACAGATTCGAGGAACGGCTGAGCGATTACTTTGACGGCTTGCTTTCGGCCGGGGACGTGAGCCTTTTTCGAGCGCACGCGCTTCAGTGCCGCGCGTGCCGGGCACTGATGGACGATGTGAAAGCGGTCATCTCCGTTTGCAGGCAGCACGACGAACTTGAAGCGCCCGCGAGGCTCGAGACAATGCTTGCCACGATTCCCGCCGAGCACGGGCCCCTGGGCTGCGGCGGATTTGAAGAATTGATTACGGAGTTCCTTGATGGCTTCGTGCCAGCCCAGACCTACCACTGTTTTGAAGACCATGCCGAGAAGTGTGACGAGTGTTCGACGCTGCTTACCGGTGTCGTGTATGCGGTAGCCGCTTGTCATTCAGTGCACACGTTCGAGGAAGTGGACGTTCCCGAGCCCTTGCTTGCCCGTCTGATTGCGATGATGCCTGAGCGGAGCCCGCGCCTCGGACGCCGCGTTGCCGATCGTTTAACCGCCTTTGCAGGACACCTCATCCCTCGAACAACCGAAAGCGCGCGGTGGACTTTTGCGACGGCGGCTTCGCTTGCGATGGCCACGTTCGGTCTTTTGTTGTTTGGATTCTCGGACGACGGGACGGTTGCCGGCATCTATCGCCAGGCTAACGTCAAGGTTTCCGAGCTGTATACGAAGGGCGCCGACGTCTACACCCAGACCGACGAAGTTGTCGCTCGCCTGGAACGCGTCGGGCTGGGGATTGGCGAGTTCTGGGATACGCTGGGCGGCGAGACCAAGCCCGACGGCAAAGACAGCCACGATCAAAACCCAGAACCGAATTCGAACCGGCCCGAACAGATGCGCGAGAGGAATTAGGCTGCGCGATCGCAGCGATTCCTTGAACCCTGGCTGGAAGCAAAGCGTTCTAGTCGGTGGAGCTAGCCGAAAAGGACTTCATTTTAGGCAGGACTGATTATGTATTGTTCGTACCACACCGGAAGCGTTGCTCGAGTCCAGTGCTCTAGTTGTGCGCGACCACTTTGTCGCGCTTGCGATCACCGAATAAAAGGTTACGCATATTGCCAGGACTGCATAGTGATGGGGGTCGAAGGCCTTTCACGAAACTACAGCAGCGACAGACCAAGAGGCAGGGCGCGTTTGGCGGCGTTGTTCGCTTTGCTCCCCGGCATGGGCGCCGTCTACAATCACCAGAACATAAAAGGCGTTGTCCACTTCGCGACCATAGTTGGACTCTTCCAACTCACCGCCATTCGAGTAGGCTCGGGGTTCTTTGCTCTCGCAGGACTCGCCTTCTACCTATACTCAATCGTCGACGCGTATCGCACTGCGAACTTGATCGCCTGCGGAGAAAGCGCCGCGGCCGATGAACAGCGGTTCAAGCGGTCTCTAATCAAACGCGCGCCGCTGATCGGAGTCGTGCTGATTACGGCCGGGCTGCTTCTGGTTGTTCAGATCCTTAGGCCTTTCGCGTTCATTACATTCGTGACATTCGTGCGGCTCTTTCCCATTGCTCTGATCATATTGGGCGGCTACCTGCTGACGCGATACTTCAAGCGGTCGCGCGACGAGAGTTACGATCAGCACCCTGCGCCGCCACCGTACTCTTTGGTGCCTGGAAGATTCAATGAGCGATCATCCGAACGCAGCGGACGGCTGTCTCGTCCGGCTGGTCGAAGGTAGAACGAAAGTTGTCTGCAGGACGCAAGAACAGAAGAGGAACTTTGCTGCTTGGGCTGTTGCTCCTGGCTGCGGGACTCGTTCTGGTGTTGGCTCCGGCGGGGTCAGGGGTTGCAGGATGGCTGATGCAGCTATGGCCCGTTTTTCTGATCTGCGCGGGAGTAGTTCGAGTGATGGGCTTTGCCGTCGAACGCAAGCCGCGCTCGCCGTTAGTCGGGATGCTTCTGATAGTTATCGGCGTTCTGTTTCTCGCTGCCCGCTTTCAACCGGGCCTCAACGCCTTGCAGGTATACGGTCGCTACTGGGTCCTTCTTTTGGTTGTCTTCGCCAGCGTAGAGCTGGTCCGATACTACTCACATCGTCACGCTGAGGGACCGCCTCCTCAAGTCTTTACTCCAATGCGAGTGCTGGTCGTCTTGTTGATTGTGGCCACCGGCGTACTTGCTAACCGCGCAGCCAATAACCCGTCGGTTCTTTCCGCGTTGCGGTTGCCGAGCTTCCTCAGCGGTTTGCGCGACTCGGTCGTGGGCGAGGCGTATGCGTTTACCGATCAGCCTGTTATCAGCAACGACATCAAGCCGGGGATGACGATCTTCATCAATAACAGCTACGGAAGCGTCAAGATCACCGGAGGGGGCACGGCGGTTAGAGCAACTCTGATAAAAGGCGTTCGCGGCTGGAGCCAGGATGACGCGCGCAAGATCGCCGATCGGATTCGCCTGATCATGAATCAAACGGCAGACGGCCTCTCCATAACGACGAACCGAGACCAGGTCGCCGATCAGTTCACGACGGACATTCAGATTGAGGTGCCTTCATATACTAGTATTTCGATAACCGACAGCTACGGAGCGGTCACCGCTAACGGTATTCACGGCAGCCTGACCGCAAGAGCGAGCTATGGCCAGGCAGACCTAACTGGAATCAAAGGCGACGTGAATCTCGCCCTTAGCTACTGCGACGTTACCGCTGCGAATATCGAGGGCAATTTGACGGTTACCGGCGCCAAACGCGCGCGCATATCCAATGTGGTCGGCAGCGTAGACATAGCCGCAAGCACCGGAAGCAACGGTGCGGTTGATCTCCGGGACATCTCCGGGCCGGTGCGCGTGAACGCGCCGTTTTGCCGAATAGTCGCGCAGGGATTGGAAGAGACCGCGGAACTCAAGACCGAGCACGCCAGCGTTGATGTAACACGGACCGCGGATATCGTCATAGATGCCGCTCATTCCGACGTTCGCGCGAAGAACATCAGCGGCGACTTGCGAGTGTTGTCGTCCAACAGCAACCTTCAGATCTCTTCAATAGCCGGGGACTTGGAAGTGCAAGCGGAGCAGAGCTCGGTTAACGTCGAAGACGTAAAGGGCAGCGTTGCAATCGAGACAACCCACGGCGACGTAGTGGTGAAGAATTTCTATGAGGGCGTACACGTGGAAACGAGCTATCGCGATGTAACTCTAATGTCCGCGGTCGAACCGTCCGGCGATATCGACGTCCAGAACAACCACGGCCAGATCAAGATCGTTATCCCACAGTCGAGCCGCTTCCACCTCGACGCTGAAAGCGCGAACGGCCAGATTCAGCCGATTGGCTTCAGCCAGCTTGAACAGAAAGTGCGGAACAGCCTTGTGACAGCGCTCGGACTGGATGGCCCGACGATCAAGTTGAGGACTTCTTACAAGAACATCATCATTCAGGCGAGCGCAGCTCGCCCGACACAGGCAAAGGCTCTCGTCAACTGACGGCGACATCAGCGGCAACGGAGCTCTAGATGTTCCGTCGCAAAGCTCGATAGGGGGTTAGTCGTGGGATTTATCAGATTCGTACTCGGACTCGTGGCTTTCGCAATAGCCATCAAATTGGCAGTGTTTCTGCTCACGCTAGCGACTTTCGTCCTAAAGCTTCTTGGTGTCGCAGTACTGCTTGTGCTTCTGGCACTGGCGGCATGGATCATCTTCAAGGTCCTTTCCCCAAGCCGTGCTGCGCAAGTGTGAAAACGCAACAAGCTCTGAGAATTGTCTGCGCTTACCCTGACATGAAGGCTGTCTTCGTCGAGGGCAAAATTGCTGACATTCAATAGCTCCCCGAACTCCGGTCCGGCGAGACCGAAGCCACTTTATTGCAAATTTCTTACGCTTACGTTTTTTGATCCCTTCCCTATTGCGGTCCGCCTGAACCGTGTGATAGCCTGCGCGTTCTGTTTGAGCGGAATCATCCCACCTGGTAAAAAGCAGTAGAGCTGTTCTGGTGTTGCAGTGGGACCTGGCAACATCTTCATACACTGAAGAGGCAAGGAGTCCTGAATGTCGAACGATAACCGGGTCTATACCTTCCTGATCTCTCCAAGTCGAACATCAAAAGTCAGACAGCTTAGCATTCATCGCAACTCTCTTCGCGCCGCCGCCGGATTTGGAATCATCTCTGTTGCACTGGTTATCTTCGGCGTGCTGCGACTCGGGCAGCATGAAGCCCTTAACCTTAAGTACGTAGCCGTCAAGGCGGAGAACGAGAACCTCAAACAAACCAACGACGCCTATCAGAACTCTTATGCGAGGCTAAAAGGCCAGATCTCATACGTCGAGGATATGTCAAAGGAACTGGCTCGAAAGGCCAGGATGGAGCACTCGCCTGAGATCGATGAACTGGTGGGAATCGGCGGACCGGAGACCGTTGTAGCCCTCGACAAGGCAGCCGATCACCTCGAGCGCGAGGTTCGGCATATCAACGATCGATTGCGTTCCGACATTCTTCGATTGGCCTCGATTCCCAGGGGGCTGCCCGTGAACGGATACGTGACGGACGGGTACGGAATGCGGCGCAATCCATTCAACGGTGAAGGACGCGAGGTTCACGAGGGGCTCGACATCGCGGTGGACTTTGGCACTCCGGTCACGTCGACTGCAGATGGCCTGGTGATTTATGCGGCTCCCCACGCGGGCTACGGTAACTTGGTAATCGTTTATCACAGCAATGGAATCACGAGTCGTTACGGGCACCTCTCGCGAATCTCACTCGAGGCTGGACAGCGAGTGAAACGCGGTGATCAGGTTGGCAACGCCGGAAGCACCGGCCGGTCAACCGGTCCGCACGTACATTACGAGATAAGAGAAAATGATCAGCCGGTCGATCCCCTGCGCTACGCCGGCAAGAGCTAACCTCGAGTGCAGTTGGGCAGGCTAAAGCCTGTACTCTGAACGGCCTTCTCTGCAGGCTAAAGCCAGTACTCTGAACTGCAGCCTATTCTAAAAGATCGATAAGACTCGCGATGTCAACCGAGCCGAGGGGCGACGGAGCCCGTCTTCGCCCGCTCATGGCGGTTTGGCGAATCAGTTCATCCAGCTTCCGGCCGACCTCGCTCGTCTCCTCCCCCTCTTTGACTTGAGCTATTCGCTTGAGATCGGACTCACGGGCCTTTATGTACTCGTCAGGCAGCAGCCGCCCGCAGTAGTTGCATGCGGGGCTGCCCAGCGCCAGAAGCCTGCGATGGCAGAGCGGGCAGAATCGGAAGTCCGGTCGGGCAGCGTCGTTGCGAACGAATGGAGCGCCGCAATTTCCGCACTTCGTCTCGCCTTCATCAATCGCGCCGCTACAGTACTCGCACTTAAAGTACATAGTCAGTTCCGATATGCCGAATTCAATTTCGGTTGCGTCGCATTCGAGCCTGGCTGAAGCTTAAGGGCAACCCGGCTTTGGTGACGGGTTCGCCACGATGTTAATCGAACCCACACTCAGCAACAATACTTTTCTCCGTCGCTGCAATGAGTGTTAAACCGTAAGTGCGCGACGCCACTGCCTCTCTTGCTTGACACTAATTTTCAGCAGGCGATAAGATGCCTAGTCTCAAATGGCGGCCGGATTTTGAGCCGTACAGAGTGGTCGCGCCGAGAGTCGGGCATAAACAAGAGACAAGCAAACCGGATAATGGTCAACTACCTTCCCGTTCTTCTGATCCTGATCATCGCAACCGGCATGGCAGCAGTCATTATTGTTCTCTCGCGGCTGGCCGCAAAAAGTCGCCCGACCGCCGAGAAGCTCATGCCATACGAGTGCGGAGTCGAGCCGGTCGGCACTGCGCGCGAACGTCAGTCCGTCAAGTTCTACCTCGTTGCGATGGCCTTCTTGCTGTTCGACATCGAAGCCGTGTTTCTTGTCCCCTGGGCGGTGATTTTTCGAGGCGTGGTGACGTCAGAAACCTACGGGCATTTGAAGTACGTTTTCTACGGCGAGATGATGGTCTTCATGGTGGTCCTCTTCGTCGGATTGGTTTACGTCTGGCGCAAGGGCGTTCTCGATTGGAACAGATGATGAGAGTTTGAGCTCGCCTTTACGTCGATCAGATCTTATGGCTAACCTCCTGCTCGAGTGGACAATCAAGACCATCGTAATCCTTCTCATCCTGGTGACGGCAGTCGCCTACGTCACGCTCATGGAACGCAAAGTCATGGGCTGGATACAACTGCGTGTCGGGCCGAATCGAGTGGGGCCGTGGGGGTTGCTTCAGCCTTTGGCCGATGGACTGAAGATGATCTTTAAGGAAGATCTCGTTCCGCTTCAGGCGAGCCGCTGGCTCTACATACTCGCTCCGGCGCTGTCGCTGATCCCGGCCTTGATGACCTTCATCGTGATACCGTACGGCAGCGAGATCACGCTCTTCGGTCACCGAGTGGAGCTGCACGTCACGCGGATGGATGTCGGGCTGCTCTACATACTCGCGCTGACATCGGTAGGCGTATACGGCATCGTGCTTGCCGGTTGGTCGTCAAACAACAAGTACTCGCTGATGGGAGGGTTGAGGTCGAGCGCGCAGATGATCAGCTACGAGCTTGCGCTGGGGCTGTCAATTGTCAGCGTCTTGCTCTACGCCGGGACGCTTGATCTCGTGGGCATTGTTGATCAGCAAGGCGTCGGGCTTGGGCATATGGGATGGAACATATTTCGTTTCCCGCTGATGTTCGTGTTCGTTATCTTCTATATAGCATCGCTTGCCGAAACCAATCGCACGCCTTTTGATTTGCCGGAAGCGGACTCGGAACTTGTCGCCGGCTATCACACGGAATATTCAGCGATGAGTTTCGTGATGTTTCAGATGGCCGAGTACTTGAATCTCATAACCGCTTCTTCCATATCGACGACGCTGTTTTTCGGCGGGTGGAACGGCCCATTCGTTGGAAGGTTGCCGATCCTGGGACCTGTTTACTTTGTCGTCAAAGTGCTGGCCTTGATCTTTACGGCTATGTGGATTCGCTATACCGTGCCGCGCTTCCGTTACGACCAACTGATGCGCTTTGGCTGGAAGGTTCTGCTGCCGGCGGCGATTATCAACATAATCATCACTTCAACAGTGATCTTGTTCATGCAGTAGACCGCTAAATGGAACTCTCCTTAGAAAAGGCACTGTTCATCATCTTCGGCGTACTCGCGCTAGCGAGCGCGCTGAATATTTTGCTTCAGAGAAACCCGCTCTATGGCGCGCTGTCGCTGATCGGAACGCTGCTGTCACTATCTGCGCTTTATCTGACCGTTCGCGCGCAGTTCATCGCCGCGGTTCAGATCGTCGTCTACGCCGGCGCGATAATGGTGCTATTCATATTCGTCATAATGCTTTTGAACGTGCCGAAGGACCAGCCTCAGATCGAAAAGCAAAAGGGACTGCGTTATCTTGCAATTCCTTTTGCGGGGCTGCTGATCGCTGAAATGTTTTATGTTATTCAACTCGTCCCCGCGCGCACCCTTCCCGCGGTTCCGACCGCAAACGCCGAGCAGGCTGTCGGCACAACCTGGAGCATAGGCACTGCGCTGTTCACGGATTACCTGCTTCCGTTCGAGGTGACCTCCGTGTTGATCCTTATGGCGGTTGTCGGAGCGATGGTGCTGGCGAGACGCGAGGGAGATTAGAACAATGGTTCCTCTGTCGTGGTATCTGGGACTCTCGGCTCTGCTCTTCACAATAGGCGGAGTCGGGGTCTTCATAAAGCGCAACGCCATAACTATATTCTTGTGCATTGAGCTGATGCTGAACGCGGTTAACCTGACGCTTGTTTCGTTGTCAGGTTTCTTCGGCGACGTCGGCGGCCAACTGTTTGTCTTCATCGTGATGACTGTAGCTGCCGCCGAAGCTGCGGTTGGGCTTGCGATCATCATTTCCATCTTCCGCAACCGCGAGTCGCTGAACGTTGACGAAGTAGATACGCTGAAGCTGTGAAAAGTGATGCTTAGAAAATGCTAGCCGCGATTATCCTTGCGCCGCTTGTTGGCGCCGCAATCCTGGGGCTGTTCGGCAAGCGTATGGGCGAGCGCCTGATTGCGCTCATCGCCTGCTCTACGGTCGCGGTGTCGGCGATACTCTCGTTCTACCTCTTCTTCAAGCATCACGCCGAGTTGGAACAAGGACAGAAGTTCTATGACTATCTGTTCACCTGGATTCGCGTCGGTTCGTTCCGCGCGGACGCCTCGTTCGTCTTAGATTCACTATCGGCGATCTACATCCTGTTTATCACCTTCGTCGCGTTTTGGATTCACGTGTTCGCGACCGGTTACATGCGCGGAGACAGGGGATACTGGCGGTTCTTCGCCTACATGAATCTCTTCATGTTCTCGATGCTGACGCTGGTGCTCGGTGACAACTTCCTGATGATGTTCGTCGGATGGGAAGGCGTCGGGCTCTGCTCTTATCTGCTGATCGGCTACTACTTCACCAAGGACTTCGCCAACGACGCCGCGAAGAAGGCGTTCGTCGTCAACCGCATCGGCGACTTTGGGTTTGCGCTCGGAGTGATGCTGCTGTTTTCGAAAGCCGGCACGATTTTCTACTTCGACGATCCTGCGCGGAGCGTTCACGGGGCGTTCAACTGGGCGATGGCGCAGGCAGCAGACCCGCTCGGATGGCCGGCTATCTTTGCCGGAGGCATAACCACCATCGCCTTGCTCTTGTTCGTTGGCGCGGCCGGCAAGAGCGCCCAGCTACCGCTTTACGTGTGGCTACCCGACGCGATGGCCGGCCCAACACCCGTAAGCGCCTTGATACACGCCGCGACGATGGTCACGGCCGGCGTGTACATGGTTTCCCGGGCAAGCTCGATTTACACGCACGCGCCGACCGCGATGCTGATCATGGCGATAATCGGGGCGGCTACCGCGCTGTTCGCGGCGACGATCGGGCTGGCGCAATGGGACATCAAGAAGGTGCTGGCGTATTCGACTATATCGCAACTCGGCTACATGTTCCTCGCGTGCGGCGTAGGCGCTTTCGGCGCAGGCATCTTTCACGTCTTCACTCACGCGTTTTTCAAGGCGCTGCTCTTCCTCGGTTCCGGCTCAGTGATCATCGGTATGCATCACGAGCAGGATATGAAGCGCATGGGCGGTTTGAAGAAGTACATGCCCATAACGTTTGCGACTATGTTCGTTGGCTGGCTTGCGATTTCGGGCGTGCCGTTGCTGGCGGGGTTTTTCAGCAAAGACGAGATACTGTTCAGCGCGTTCACCACGAATGTGCTTCCGGGTTCGTGGCCAACAGTGCTGTGGGCCGTCGGAGCAATAACAGCGCTTCTGACCGCCGTGTACATGACTCGGCTCATGGTGCTGACGTTCTGGGGCAAAGAAAGGTTTGGCTCCTCAGAATCAGCTACAGCCCCTCATTCTGCCGCAGGCGAGCATGAGCATCACGGAGGTCCTCCACGCGAATCGCCGGTTTCGATGGTCATCCCTCTTGTAGTACTGGCCGTCGGCGCGGCGCTCGCCGGATACCTCGGGGTGCCCGAGGGCCTTTCGGGCGGTCGAATCTCGAACTACTTTGAACGTTTTCTCGAGCCCTCGATCGCCCGGGAACAAATCACTCATGGCGCCGAGCCCAACCCTGCGCGGGTCGCACCGCTTGTTCGCGAATCCGTGCCCCAGCCGGCTCATGCTCCGGCCGCTGAAGATCACGGCCTAGAGATAACACTTACTCTGATCTCGTCAATCATAGCGATACTAGGAATCGCGATGGGCTGGGTTTGGTTCAATCGCAAACCGCTTTGGGAACCGCCACGATTGCTTGAACACAAGTACTACGTCGATGAAGTGTACGATGCGACGGTCATTCAACCGATCAAAGCCGGCGCGATCAACGTTCTGTGGAAGTTCATCGATGTTCGCATCATAGACGGCGCAGTGAACGGCGCGGGCCAGCTCGCCGGTCTGTTCGGCGGGACGTTGCGCTACTTGCAGTCGGGGTTGGCTCGAAGCTACGTCGCGGTTGTAGTACTCGGCGCGTTGCTGATAATCGGCTATTTCGTAATCAAGTTGAGCATGTAAGGGGCGGCCCTCCGTGGCCGCCCCTCAGTCGCATAGCGCACTCACGGAAGCTAAGGAGCGAGGGGCGGCCACGGAGGGCCGCCCGTACAGGTCGAGATGGGCGAGTACCTACTAACAATCATCATTTTGCTTCCGCTTGCCGGCGCGATTGCGTTGCTGCTAATCGGGCGAGGCGACAAACCAAACGAAAGCGTCCTCAAATGGACGGCGCTTCTCTTCGCTCTCGCGACGTTCGCTGTCTCACTCGCGCTGCCGATCGGTTTCGACAAAGGCACAGGGCTTCAATTCGAAACAAACGTCGAATGGATCAATGCGTTCAAGCTGGGGGTTCGCTATCACGTCGCGATTGACGGCTTGAGCTTGTGGCTCGTCATCCTCACGACGTTTCTGGTTCCGCTTGCGCTGCTATCATCGTGGAACTCGATCCACAAACGCCAGCGCGAGTTTCTCGCCGCGATGCTCGCGCTCGAGACGGGAATGCTCGGCGTATTCGTCGCGATGGATATGTTCCTGTTCTACCTCTTCTGGGAAGTCATGCTGGTCCCGATGTATTTTCTGATTGGAGTATGGGGCGGCGAGCGGCGCATATATGCGGCGCTGAAGTTCGTCATCTACACTGTGGTCGGTTCGCTGCTGATGCTTGCGGGCATCATCGCGCTTTATTGGCTGCACGGGAGTCAAACGCTCAACTACACCTTTGACATCGCGACGATCACCAACGACGTCAGGACTCACGCCTTGATCCTGGACGCGACGACGCAGAGTTGGTTGTTCTGGGCGTTCGCGCTGGCGTTCTTAATAAAGGTCCCGCTTTTCCCTTTTCACACCTGGCTTCCGGACGCGCACGTTGAAGCACCAACCGCAGGCTCAGTGCTTCTGGCCGGCGTGCTGCTCAAGATGGGAACCTACGGCTTGATGCGATTCAACCTGCCGATCTTTCCGGACGCCTCGCATCAGTGGGCCGTGCTGATCTCTTCGCTCGCCGTAGTTGGAATCATCTACGGCGCGCTGGTGGCTATGGTCCAACCTGATCTGAAGAAGCTGGTCGCTTATTCATCCGTGAGCCATCTGGGTTTCGTCGTGCTGGGCATCTTTTCTTTCACCGATCAAGGCATGCAAGGCGCGTTGTATCAGATGCTCAATCACGGAGTCTCCACCGGCGCGCTGTTCCTCATGGTCGGGATGATCTACGACCGCCGGCACACGCGATTGATAGCCGAGTTCGGAGGCCTGGCCAACGTTATGCCGGTGTTCTCGACTTTCTTCATGATCGTAACCTTGTCGTCAATCGCGCTCCCGTTGCTGAACGGATTCGTTGGCGAGTTCCTGATCCTGATCGGCACGTTCACATCGACTCTGCTTCCGCACGCAAAGCTCTTCGCGTCGCTTGCTGCGCTCGGGATGATCCTCTCGGCGGTCTATATGTTGTGGATGTATCAGCGCGTTATCTTCGGCGAAGTTCGCAACACTTCCAACCTGAAGCTCGCCGATCTGGACTTCAGAGAGAAGCTGGTGCTCGCGCCGATTGTCGTATTGGTCATTGCGATGGGGGTGTATCCGGGCCTTTTCCTTTCACGCAGCAATCAGGCAATTCAATCAATCAAGGCGCGCGTCACCCCGGCTGCTGAGCTTGCCGCAGAAGCGAACCGCAACACGATCGTCATAGAAGAACGCTAAATGGAAAGCCTCGGAATCAACTATCACGCGATCCTGCCTGAGACGATCACGGCCTCGGTTGCGGTGCTCATAATGATGATCGACGCGCTGGCTCGCAAGATCGAACGCCGAGTCGCGGGCGCCGTGTCGCTGCTGGGATTGATCGCAGCCGCCGTCGCAGTCGTCAGCCTTTGGGGACGCAACGGCGAGAGTTCTTTCAAGGGCATGATCATCACCGATGATTTTCGGCTCTTCTTCGCGATGATCTTTCTGATAGTGACGTTCCTGACCGTGTTGATATCGCTTCGCTGGGTAGAAGACGAATCGCTTCCGGCAGGCGAGTACTTCGCGCTGCTGATGTTTGCAACGACGGGCATGCTTTTCATGTCGGCGGCGAACGATCTGGTGATGATCTTCCTGGGGCTCGAGATCACCTCGATATCGACTTATGTGTTGTGCGGTTATCGTCGCCGCGATCTGCGCTCGAACGAGTCGGCTATGAAGTACTTCATCCTCGGCTCTTTCTCGACGGCGTTCCTGCTGTACGGGATCGCGTTCGTCTACGGCGCGACATTCAACCCTGCCGCCAACCCGGTTGCTACCACGAATCTACAACTCATAAAGGAGCGGATCGCATCGCCGGGGCAGTTATTCTCAGGGCCAATGCTGCTGGCGGGAGCGGCGATGATGATCGTCGGTTTCGGCTTCAAAGTCGCGGCCGCTCCGTTCCACGTGTGGTCACCCGACGTGTACGAAGGCGCGCCAACACCGGTCACCGCGTTTCTCTCGACCGGCTCGAAGGCCGCTGCGTTCGCGTCGTTCTCCCGAGTGTTCATACTGACGTTCGCGGCTATGCCGTTCGCACTAAGCACCGGAGCCTTGCACACTTTGCAGTCAGCCGCGACAGACGCGCTCGTCGTAATGGCGATACTGACGATGACGATTGGCAATCTGGTAGCGATCGTCCAGAGCAACATCAAGCGCATGCTCGCCTACTCGTCAATCGCGCACGCGGGTTACGCGCTGATCGGGATTGTCGCGGGCGATTGGCGAGCGGTCGCGTTTTACCTTCTGAGCTACGTGCTGATCAACATCGGCGCCTTCGGAGTCATCGAGCTGATCGCGCGCCGCGGCGACAAACGGGTCGAGATTAGTGACTACGCGGGAATCGGATTTCAGTCGCTGGGATTGTCGGGCGCGCTGTCGCTGTTTCTGTTGAGTCTGGCCGGCATCCCGCTCACCGGCGGATTCGTCGCAAAGCTTCTGGTCTTCAAGTCGGCCTGGGCGGGAGGCTTTCACGTCCTTGTGGTGATCGCCGTCATCAACAGCGCGATCTCGTGGTACTACTATTTGCGTGTGATTGTAGCAATGTTCTTCGCCGAGCCGGCAACCGGTTTCAAAGCGCCGCGGGTCGCCCGATCGATGGCTGCAGCGATAGTGTTGGCACTGCTCGGGACTCTCTATCTTGGTATTCTGCCCGGCCGAGTGCTGGATACGCTCGAACACGCGCGCGACCAGATGTCGCAGGCGCGAAAGTGAATCTGCGCGCGTCGCGAGTGGCGACTCCTCGACTCGCTCTCACAAGTTGGACGCGCACAGGCTCAAGCTCGCGGTCGGGAAGGGCGGCTTGCCCCCGCTCTTGGGCAGAGCAAAGTATCCCTTGAAGCGGAGCGGGGGCAAGCCACCCTTCCCGACCGCGAGCTTGAGAAAGGCGTCGGTAGCTTCCCAACCCCGAACTGGATTGAGAGAGGTGTCGGTAACTTCCCTACCCCGAGCTTGAGAAAGGCGACGGTAGCTTTGAACTCAGCCGGTGAAGACAAACAAGCTCTTGATGCAGACAAACAAGCTAACTCGATGAAAACTGAACCGACAATCATTGAATCAATCGACGGCCATCTCTCGCGCCGTGTTCGCCCGGTTAAGGCCGAAGACATCGCCTCCGAGGTAGCTCAACAACTCGGCGATCTGTGCATCACTTCCATTTACCGCGACAAAGTCCGCTCTCAGAGAACGCGGCAGTACGAGCTGCGCGCGCCGGTAAAGAAGTCGTCCGTGGATGTGCTTCATACTTTGCTGGGCATCGAGCTCAAGGTTGGCAACCGCAGACTTCTCTGCCCCGATCTGGCAACGGCCAGGTATTTGTCGGTGTTCGCCCGGCTCGGCTGCGAGGTGATCGCCGTTCCCTATGACATAACTCAGATATCGTTGATTGCCGATGAGCTTGAAGCGAGCTGGCATCGGATGATGCTTTTGATCGATCACTGGACGGACGGGCGCAGCGAACGCCTGCGCGCCACGGTTCGGCGGCGGTTGATCGCCGACACTCGAGCGACTATCGCGCTGCTGGGCGCGGGGTCGAGGTTCCCTGAATTCAATCAGCCCACACGCCAGCGCCCTAGACGATGACCGCGCAGCGTGGCCTTGAGCGCCCGCCACCTCCTGTCTTGACCCTGACGGCCGCCTGGTGCAGCATTAATGCCGTCACTCTCAAGCGGGAAACGAACAATGTACGACGAAGAACCTGAAGAGGTCAGAGTGTTTACTCTGAGCGAAGCTCGCAGTCTGATACCGCGCCTGCGCAAGCTGCTGGCGCGCGTCATTAGAGAGCGCGAAGCGCTGCTGGATATGCGCGTCGAGATCGATCTGGCGAGAGAAAAGGCCAGCGAGGGCGGCGGTGGCAGTCTGCAGGGTCCAGCCTATCTTGCTCACATGATCGCGTTCAGTGAAGTCATTCAGGAGATTGAATACCTCGGCGTACATGTCAAAGACTTCCGCACCGGCCTGGTAGATTTCCCTTTCGATCGCGATGGGCGCATCGTGTACCTGTGCTGGAAACCCGACGAGGATGAAATAGGCTGGTGGCACGAGACCGATGGTGGATTTGGCGGCCGGCAGCCGCTCACCGATGAGTTTGACTGATCGCAGAATTCTCTAGTTCCATCTTCATTTTCATTCACCGGCGACTCTGATGAACCGTGAGCCATCACGTGTACTCGTTGAGAGTCTTGTTCTGCGCGCTTGGATTACGGGGCCGCGGGAAGGATGATTTCAAAGGTGGTGCCCACACCGACCTGGCTATCAAAGCGGATCTCTCCGCCGTGAAGCTGCACTGCGCGGAACGCTTGAGCCAGCCCGATGCCGGTACCGCCTTTCTTTGTGGTGTAGTAGAGATTGAATATCCGTTCCTGATCTTCGGGAGCGATTCCGATGCCCCGGTCGGTTATGGCTATTCGCGCCGAACCATCGTCGCCGCGCGACGTCGCTACTTTCAGGGGACCGCCCTCGGACATCGCCTGACAGCCGTTAATGATTACGTTGAGCAGCGTTTGCGTGAGCAGGTCGGCGTCCCCTTTTATCACAAGCGGGCCCGGATCGAGATGCTTGTTGATCGTCACTCCGCGCCCCTGCGCCTCGGTAGAAGCCAGCGCGATAACCTGGCTAACAATCGTATTCAGATCGATGGGCTGCAGATGAACCTCGACCGGTCCGGTGAAGTTGAGGAAGGTCTGCACGACTCGATCGAGTCGTTTGATCTCGGAGTCTAGTATTTCTAGCTGGGGTCTGGGATCCGAGTGTCCCGACTCGAGCTTTGAACGAAGAATCTCCAGGTGAATTACCATCGCGTTGAGCGGGTTCTTGACCTCGTGGGCGATGCCCGACGTGATGCGCCCGAGATCGGCCAGCTTTTTCGCCAGGTCCCATTGGGACTCGAGCTTTTGAAACGACTCGTAGTCGCGCATGCTGACGAGCGCACCCACGGGTTCACCGGCGTCCTCGATATACTGGACGGAAGCCAGAAGTTGGCGAGGATGCGGGGTGCCGGGAAGGTGCAGAGTCGTTCGCGCTATCGACCTCCTCTCGGCGAAGGCGCGTTCTATGGTCACGACCAGGGGATGATCTGCGCCAAGCGTCTCGTCTATGGGCAGCCCGCTGAGCTCAATATCATCAAGCCCCAATGTCTGTTCCGCGTCGGGGCTGGCGAGGATCACGCGGCCCTCGCGGTTTATCATAAGCAGCCGCTCCTCTAGGTGGCTTACCACCTGGCGCAAGCGGCCTCTCATTATTTCCAATTCGCTTCGTTCGCCGGCAAGCCGCTCGCCCAGTTGTCTGAGCCGCGAAGTCACCCCGGTCACCGTTTGGTCTCGGGGTGAATCGCTGATGGTTCCGGGCTCGTCTATTAGTCCCAATCGATCGATGCTGGTCGATATCGCCTCGAGAGGCTTCAGGAGCAGGTTCGCCGAGCTGATCGCGACAATGGCGGCTCCGACAATTGCCAACAACCCGATAATCAAATTGGTCTTCACCGGAGAGCCCAGCTCACGCTGAACACCAGCCGCAGACACGCCTACATGAAGCTCGGCAGCAAAGGAGCCCTCACCCTCCAGCCGCTTGTGATACTCGTAAATGGGCGGACCAAGCAACACTCGAGCTAGCTGAACGTAACCGCTCTGATCGGCCAAACGGTCAAGGTTAGGGCGGTCAGTCGGTACGTCGCCTATCATGTACCGGTTAGCCGCCAACTCATGCCGTCCCTCGGCGTCGGTGATTATCTCACCGCTAACATTGGTTACATAAAGGTAAGCGATTGTGCGCGAGCTGACGATCGTTGACTCCATCAGCCCCCGCACACCGGAGTGTTCGCTAGCGAGCGCGGCATAGTCATTCGAATGATCGGCAGCGCTGTTGTGCGCAAGCTCCTGCCTTACGGCGTATTCAATCTGGCGCGATAACTGGCGCGCCTCTTCCTGCGTGCGGCTGACGATCACCCCCGTCAAGTGCGCGATGTTAACCGCAGTCGTGAGCACGACTACGAGCGCTACAAGCAGGGTTATCAGGGCAATCTGGCGAGCGCGGACACCCAGCTTCAGCCAGGGTGAACCGGGCGCCTGCTCCGTGATTCCGGCCTCCGCCTGGTCGGTGTGCTGTAGATGTTCCTGAACGGTTACTGTCGTCGCCATGTTTGTACGAGACGATTCGAGTTTAAGGATCCGCGCCTACCCTTCCTCTTTTATCAGACCGGCCTCTCTATACGCCTTCAACTTGTTGTGAAGTGTCTTGAGGCTGATGTGCAAAGTTTCAGCAGTTCGCGTCTTATTGTATTCGGTGCGAGCAAGAGTGCTGAGTATCACTCGCCGCTCGACTTCTTCAAGGGGCATGCCGATCGGTATCATCACGGCGTCGGCGGTAGGTGAGGGTTCCTGGCCGGTGATGTGAAAAGGCAGATGGCGCTGCTCTATTTGTTCTCCGTCGCAAATCACAACCGCGCGTTCGATCACGTTGCGAAGCTCGCGAACGTTGCCGGGCCAATGATAACTCAGCAGCGTCTCCATTCCCTCTTGGGATATGAGTCGCGCCGCCTTGTTATGCCGCTTGCTCAGCTCGTCGATCATGTGCTGAACGAGCAGCGGAACATCGTCGCGGTGATCACGCAACGCCGGAAGCTTGATTGTAATTACGTTCAATCGGTACAGCAAGTCCTCTCTCAGAGTGCTTTGCTGGACTGCCTTCACGGGGTCTTTGTTGGTCGCCGCGATCACGCGCACATCAACGCTGACCTCTTTAGTTGAGCCGAGCCTCCACACTTTCTTGTCTTCAAGCACGCGCAGGAGTTTTGCTTGAAGAAGAAACGGCATATCGGCGATCTCGTCCAGCAGCAGCGTGCCGTTGTTAGCCAGCTCGAAGCAGCCTATGCGCCGGTTAGCCGCGCCGGTGAATGCGCCTTTCTCGTGACCGAACAACTCTGACTCCATCAACGTTTCGGGCACCGCTGCGCAGTTGATGGCGATAAAGGGTTGGTTAGCCCTCGGGCTGAGCTTGTGAAGCGTGCGCGCAACCATCTCCTTGCCGGTGCCTGATTCGCCGGTGATAAGCACCGACACCGCGCTAGGAGCCACCTGCTCGACTACGGTATAGACCGCGCGCATTGCGTCGGATGCCCCAACCATATCGCCGAACGCGCCGTACTGGCGAAGCTGACGGCGAAGCAATTCGTTCTCACGTCGCGCGCTGCTGTACTCGGCGGCTTTCCTCAGCACAAGCTGAAGCCTGCGCATGTCAATGGGTTTCTCAAAATAGTAGAAAGCGCCTTCGTCTTTGACAGAGCGGATAGCCGCGTCAACAGAACCTTGACCGGTCAGCAGAATCACCGAGGTCTCCGGGTGCTCCGTTCTGAGATGAGCCAGCAGCTTGAATCCGTCAAGGTTTGGCATCACCACATCGGTGATAACAACGTGAGGAGCGAAGCTCTCAACATGCTCGACAGCCTCGCGCCCATCGGCGGCAGTGTCTGTCGCGTAGCCCCATCTGGCGACTACTTCGCTGAGACCCTGCCGCGCGGGTTCCTCATCGTCCACTATGAGCACGCGCTGGTCGGACATATCGAGAGTCTAGCACAGGAATGCAAGACGATATCTATAGAGGCGGGTGAGGTCCGCGTTGTTCTTCGTTCAACAGTTTCGAACAATGCCGGCCGCATACTGGCAGGCGTTATCTGACCTACTGCTCGTCAAAGGCCCATCGCTCGATGAGAACATCCATCTGGCCTCCGCAGACCATGCCTTCGGCATCTTCGTATTCGTCATTCAAATTGAAGTGATAGATGTCGGTCTGGCCTGTGCGCAGCACTTCGTGCGCTTCAGCCCAGATATCTGCTTCAACACACCCACCGCCCACCGTCCCGATGAATGAGCCGTCGTCAAATATCACTATCTTCGCGCCAACCTGTTGAGGCGTTGACCCGCGCGTCTTTACAACGGTTGCCATCGCGGCACGCGCGCCTTGCTCAAGCCGTCGTTTCATCTCGGTGTAGATTTCCCCGGCGCTCAGCGAGCGTCCTGGGACAGTGTTGATATGGTCAGCCTCGGCCATGGTTAGATTCCTGAGCTTTGACGTGATCATAGTTGTAACGCAAATCTGCCGAGAAGGCGAGGAAGCAAAGGCGTGATTCTCGATGCGTGGCCGGTGAGTGGTGACTCGAGATGCCACTTCCCGGCCCTGCGATCTGGCGCTCTACCAGGTATGAAGCATTTCTCAATAAGAATTCTAGGTGCAATGATTCAGTAATTATAGTAGAATGCCGCCCGATGGGGTGGCACACATCACCCCAGCCGCGATTGGTTGCGACGGCCATAGAGTTTCATTCGAACATGTACGAGAATGCGGTTGGGAGGTTATGCCCGCAATCTAGTCCATAAGAAGAAAGCAAGCGCCAGCAAAAGCGCGCCTGAGCCAAAGTCAAGGTCAGGCAACGCTTCCGGTATTGGAATAGCGCCCGGATTCAAAGAATCATTAGCTTGATCCGACACCGGCATGGCGCGTTGACCCCCAGGTACTTCACCGGGGTCGCAGATGCAACCCGGCGTGCTGCCGCCGCACTCGCACCAGCCGCCCACGATAACGTGACCGGCAAGAGCGACCGATTGAAAGGCAACGGCGCCTTTCTGGCCACTCGCACCGGATGGTGAATTGAGGATTGGAAGAACTAACAGGCAAACTGCTGTGAGCAATAGTTTCTTGGCCAACTTATCGTCCTCCTTAGCGGAATTTGCCGAATCGCGTACTGCACGCGGCCATGGATCATTGTGCCAACGTCTTATCGAGCTCGAACTCGTTCGAGCCTCGTATTCACAAGAAGTATTCCATCGCCTTGTAACCAATTTGATTCGAATCGCGGAGCATTCCATTGGCTTACGCGATATGGAAGCGCTCGCTGAGGTCAGTGAGATTCTGTTGAATCTCGCGCTGCCGGAAGCTAAACAAGCCGGGACTTACTATTACGCCTTGATAATGAAGCGGAGAGGCCAAACTGACGAGGCCCGAACTCTCCTCGAGAAGATTGCAGATAGTCCGACCGCCAACTGTCGAGCGCGAGCGATGCAGACCCTGGGCGCCATACATCACGAGCATAACGACCTTGACGAGGCGGGCAGATTCTATCTCGAAGCACTGCGCGCCGGTGGAGAGCATGATTTAATCACCACGATTTTCCCCCGCTTGACTATTAGCGCGCTCAAGAGCGCGAAAGGCGACCACCACGGAGCACTAGCCGATCTCGAAGGCCTTCTGCCACTCATGCGGCTCGCAGCCAAACCGCATCCGTTTTACTTCAATTTTTATCACAACGCTCTAGCAGTAGAGTTCGCCGAACTGGGGCGCCTCGTGGAAGCAGAGGCAGCCTGCGCAATCGCTCTTGCCTCACCGTTCGCACCTGTCTATCCAGAGTTCGCCGAAACGCGCGATGAGATTGCAGACAAGCGAGCGTCCGCTACGCCATCTGTCGTAGCAGTCAAGCGCGCACCTGAAGCTGACACCTTACAAAGGACTCAACCTGAACAGAAGGAATTGGCGGTCAGCGCCTTCGCCTTCACTTGGCCCGCCCGAAGAGATGCTTTTCAAAGATCGTTAATCCGGATTGCCGCGTCGAGGGCGATCACAAACATTGGGATAGGAAGAATCATCCTCGACCGCGTGCTAAGTTGCATCGCGCCTCGCGCGCCTCCTGCCCTCTTCTGAAACAACCCAAATATTCAAATAAATCTAAAAATTGGGGGTAGGCCACCACCGCTGGTGACGACCTACCTCCCATCCACGCACGAGGGTGCATAAGTATTTGTCTGCTCAAAACACCCTCGCGGGCTAAAGGAACGCCGATGAGTATAACAAAAAGAGCAACCAAAAGCGCAAGTAGTTGAAGAGGAACTATCCGAAGGGTTTGGTTCTCCCTGAACGCGAGATCCGAGACCTTGCCGGCAACCTGCGAATCCGCGAGGCTCAACGGGCGGCGATGTGTTTTTATCTTGGCTAATAGCCCTGGCCGCTTTACTGATCGTTGACAAGGCAGAGAGTTGCGAGCTGAGTTTGCGCCTCATCAAAGAGATCGCCGGCGAAGAAGAGTGCAGGCACGTTCGCCGGATAATCAGGTCGATCATCGCTGCCGTCGAGCACGGCGCTGATGGCGTGTACGCGGCCCGTCTCACGATCACTCGCTTTATCGAGTTGGCTTTTGAGAACCGGCCTGATCCCGACCGGGCGGAAGGCCCCTACAATCAAAAGCTCAGCAAGCTGAGGCGAGCCGCATAAAGCGATTGCGAGATGGGCCGCGACATTCGAGAAGAAACACCTTCTCGCAAAAACCTCGTCCGTGCAAATTGGGGGAAACGTCCGCCTGCACCGAAACCGGCCCTGTGAGAAAGAGGTCGAAGCGGAGCGCCTGGGTGCGTTAGTGAGCGTTGTTGGGTGCCCACTTGCGCATAGCGTTGAGACTTTCATTGATCGCTTGCTGCGCGAGAGTAAAGCCGGGCTGCACAGCAAGCGCTTGCCTGAACGCCTCAATCGCCTGCTCGTGGCGGCCATTTGCCGCAAGATATCGACCTCGGTTGTACAGCATGGTGACGTACACCGGCAGCACTTTCACCTTGACCACATCGTTGTCTTCGAATCGAAGCGTTTCGTCCGCCAAGCCTCGTGTCATCAATTGCGGATCGGCAGGCTCCGAGAACTCGCGACCGGTCCTCACCTGGAAAACCAGGCCTTGCGGAACGAACTGATACAGGTCGGCAAGCGATTTAGTCAACTCCACGTCCTTTCCCTCACGGTTTGCGGCGATGTCCAAAGTGACGTAGACCGGCGCGGTTCGAATGTGGTTGGTCACGAACGCGAGAATCATATCGTAGAATCGCGCACTGATTCGCTGATTCAAAGACACGTCGCGCTCGTAAAGCTCGGGATCGTGCTCCCAATGACGCAAGTCTTCCAAGAAGCTTTCGACCTTATCCCGGTTCTGCTCGATCGTCGCCGCGTAGGTACGCTCGAGATAATCAAAGTACCAGGAGCGCCGAAGCTGATTTACGTCGATGACCACCGCGTCGTCCCGGCGCCGTTCGACTTCGCGGAGGTATAGCATCGGCGAATAAACCTGCCAATCCCGCGTGAGCAACAGGCCGCCTGGCTCAATCGTGGACAGAATATTCTCGACGTAATCCTGCGCGATAAAGTATCGGCTTCGGTTGTCGTAGGGCAGGTTCCCCCAAAACGCTGCCACAGGCACAAGCAGTACAACCGCGGCGGCAATGTAGCGCGAGGCCCTCGACGCTGGGCGTAACGAGATCAGCATCTTCACAAGCCAGTTCGCGCCGAAGCCCGCGGCGATTGCCATTGCGATGAAGGTGGGCAAGTAATACGCGTCTTTGTCTTCGGCGATCTCGTACCCGAGCGCATAGACCAGATCTGCGGCGATCACCAACGCCAGAAACCAGAACGCGGCTCTTTCCCGGCGATAGACATCGACCAGTCCGGCGATCGCCAGCACCGGTCCGGCGGGCAGCCACCACGGACCGAACTCGCTTGCCGTGAGCTTGATGAAGCCGCCAAACTGGCTCACCATCGTCTGCAACGAAAAGGAAAGGAAAACCTGATATTGTCTGCCCGTCACGTGCCACCACAGCCGCTCGAATGTGCGAGGGTCACCCCAGTTCATTGTCGGCGACCGCGAAGCTGCTAGCGGCAGGTACGCGTAGATGGCAACTCCCGCGAATGCGAACAACGCGGCATAAAGCAGTCTCCTGCTCTTGAAGAACCTCAGGCCTTCAGTGGTGAAGGCGAGGGCCGCGAGCGCGGGCAACATCAATCCTACGGTGACGTGGTGCACGCCGAGCGCAAGGCCAAAGAAGAACGCAGCCGCATAGAGCGGCTTGTCGCTCGGCGATACCCGATCCGCTCCAACAGGATCTTGCTTTTGGCCGCGGTGCTCGATAATCCTCCGCCGCCAGCGGAACATCAGCAGAAAGACGACAAGTATCAGCAGCGAGTTGAGTGTGTAGACCTCGGCTATCGTCGCGTAGCCCCAGAGTGTTCGCGAGAAGGCCAACAATAGCCCCGACACCATGCACGAAACAACCAATAAGAATCGCGCATGCGCGGGAGAGTCTTGAGGTTGTGCGAATGGCGCGGTCTTCTTTCCACTTTTTCCGCGAGTTGCCTTCTTTCGAGGTCTGTGTACAAGATTCGACAACCGCGTGATTGTTATTGCCTCAATCACAACGAGCGTGACGAACGATGAAGCCAGCGCCGCAAAGAGCGCCGACGCGAAGTTCACTCTAACAGCCACGTTGCCCATCGGAACTAATGTGGCAAAATGCGCCAGCAGAACGTACAGAGGAAAGCCGGGCGGGTGAGCCACGCCGAGCGACCGCGCGGCCACGATTAACTCGCCGCTGTCGACCAGGGTGACGGTTGGAGCAAGAGTGTAAGCGTACAGGGCAAGCGCTGCGATGAACACCAGGAGCGCGCACGTAATGCGGGCGTCTGAAAGCTGAATCGTGTCGGCAGTATGGGTGGCAGCGGTCATCCCTTCCCGCTCGCTTTCGTGTAGCCGGTGAAGCGCAAATTAACTCTCACGCGAGTAGAATAACTCCCGAGCCTAACACTGTAGTCCGCCGACGTGTACGCCGGGAACCAGTAGTTATCGTGATTCTGAAAGTAAGTCTCGAATTTCGGAGTTGTATGCCCGCTCTGTTCGGGAAGCGCTTCCCCGGCCACTTTGACGACGCACAGATCTTGATCGTCAATCCAGACGCGGCCCTTGAGGTATCGCTCGTGACTCCTATCGGGGTCGGGCATCTTAATCCTGGGTTTCACGTCGAAGACAAAAGTGGTCAGTTCGTCGACGCGTTCGCGGCCGACGTAGTTCAACTCGTAGACATTGAGCGTTTCGGGAGTAATCGTGAACTGGTAGACGCGCGTCAGGTTATTAGCGCTGTTTGTGCCGATGTAAACATCTTTAGGCAGGGTCGACGTGTTATCGAGGACCTTCTCTTGCCGATTGCCGTTGCGGTCGAATGAAATCTTGGAGAAGCGGTAGTACTTGCCGGTTATCGTATCGGCCAGACTGATGGTCTCGATCGTAAGCTCGGCATAATAGGTGTATCCGCGCAACGCGGCAAGCAGATCCTTACCGCGCTCGGCGGCCGCCGAAAGTATTTCAGCCGGGGACTTCTGAGGAGCCGCGGGAGCTGACGGGTATGGGCCGGTCGCCACGATGGTCAGGCATGCGGCGATCGTCCGAACAATGTCGAGCATCATGCATCAAGGCTTCTTTGGGGGCTTCTTCGCGTCCGGCTTGGAGTTTGGATCCGGCGGTTTAACGGAAGGCGTTCCCGGTTTGTTCTTTTCCGCCGCTTTCACGTCGTCCTCATTTGCCGCCTCGCCTTCATCGCCTACGCGAATCCTGCCGCTGAACTTCCTGTAGTTTGTGTAGCGAACGACTATGCGCAAATGGATAGAGGCTGCCTTCTTGAACTCCAGGACGTCATCCGAGTAGACGTAGGTCGGAAACCAGAAGCGACCATCGATGTTTTCTCGATATGTTTCAAAGCGTGGGAACTTGTTCTCATCAAATTGAGGAACGGCCCGGCCAGCCACCTTAACGATCTGCAGATCTTGATCGTCAACCCATATGCGACCTTCCAGGTAGCGCTGGCCTTTGACGATTGCTTTCGGTTTCACATCGAAAACGTACGTGTTCAACTCGTCGATCTTCTCTTTGCTGACGTAGTCGACCTGGTATTTGGGAAGATCTTCGGCGGTTAGCGCGAACGGCTGCACGCCGGCCAGGTCCTGCATGTCCTCCGGGGTCAGGTTCACCCCAGCCGTCGAGGGAGGGAAGAAAGTAATCTTCTCGATTCTGTTGCTCCGGTCGTCGAAAACTATCTCAGAGACTCGATGAAACCGCCCCGTTGCGGAGCCGGCTTCTCCAAACGTTGTCAGGTCGAAGTCCTGCGTGAACATGTAGTTATTCCGCGCGATCTTGTTCTGAGTCTCAGCTTCCGCGAATCGCCTGACGACTTCGGCAATCGTTGGCGCTTCGGCTTTTTGCGATGGCCTGGTTTGATAAGCGGACACTGATAGACACGAGGTTATTAGACTCAGAGTTAGAAGCAATATTCTGCAGCGCATTTTTACATCCCCCGTAAACTAATTGAATCTTACTGTTCACCCGCCAACTCCACAAGCTGACGCACTAGCCTTGGATGATCCGCGGGTGATTGCTGTTCGCTCTGCGGCTTCAACAATCGAGGTCGGGTGCTATATCATCGTGAGCGTGGAGCATTCGGCTGGCGGCAAGCTGCTCCAGACTCGGGCTCGAGAGCAATGCCAGTTCTTCACCTTGTAGGATTGTCTATGAAACTCTTGATCTGCACCGATGGTTCCGCTCAGGCGGAGAACGCGGTACGGTTTGCCGGGCTCATCGCCGAAAAGTCTCGGGCCGAGACCACGCTTCTGGGAATAACCGAAAAGCCGGGCGACGAGGACGCGGTGTTCGATTCGCTCCGCCGCGCGCAACAACTCCTCAAGGAGCGAGGCGTAAACGCGGAGGTGATCGCCAAAGCCGGCGAGCCCATCGACGAGATAGTCAAACGCACCGACGAGACGACCTACGACCTGGCGGTGATCGGGGCCGTACGCAAGGGCACTCGTGGGCCGTTCCTGATGTCGGCGAAGGCCTACAAGATCATAAAAGCTGTCGCGCCTCCGGTGCTGGTTGTGATCGGAAATCGCGAGACCATCAAACGCATTCTGGTCTGCAGCGGCGGCGAGAAGTACATCGACCGCGCGGTCGAGTTTTCCGGCGCGATAGCGAAAGCCGCCGGCGCCTCGATCACGCTCTTTCACGTCATGGCAGAGCCGCCGGCGGTTTTTACCGATTTGATCCGGATGGAAGAAGACGTGAATCTCTTGCTGCACTCGAGCTTGGGGCTTGGCCAGAACCTGCGCCGCGAGAAGGAATCGCTTGAAGCGATGGGCGTCTCTGCCGAGGTGCGCTTGCGGCACGGGCTGGTTATCAGCGAGGTGTTTAAGGAGATCCGTCGCGGCGATTACGACCTGGTGGTGACGGGTTCCTCACCGGAGGGCGGCAACCTTCGGAGTTACATAATGGGGAACATCACCCGCGAGATCGTCAACCGCGCCGAGTGTCCGGTGCTGGTCGTTCGCGGCGGCGAAGAACCAGCGGGGCTAACGCGAAGCTTGAAAGGGTTCTTCACGCACGCGTTTGGACACTCGAAGGGCGAACCAGAGCGAAACCGATAGCAGCTCGCAGTCAGTTGTCTCCTTGGACCCGTCGCGCCGCCGATGATCGGCGGCGGCCGTCCTTCGACCTTCCCTGGGTAAGCCCGGCAGCTCCACGAACGACATAAAATTGCGAGGCTCTATCGACCTCAGAACAACCACAATTCCGGCCTTAGCGCCTGCCAAATCTTTTGCGCCAGGATTAGGCCGATAGACTGCCGGCCGAAACTGATGCGCGCGAAACCGGTCATCCCTGGACGCAGCAGCCCATCAGAATTCTCAATCAAAACCTCAACAGGATAAAACCGCTGAGCGCGCTCATTTGGAATTGGCTCGGCGTTTATCTTCGAGACTCGGCCGGTGAATACGCGGCCGGGCATCGTCTTCAATTTGAACCGGACTGGACTGTCGAGTCTGACGCTGCCGATCTCGCGCTCGCTCACGTCAATCTTGAGGAAGAACTTCCCGATCTCGCCAATGCGGCAGATCTCTTCACCGCGGCTGTAGCGGCGACCAACCATCTTGCGCATATCTTCACCAAGCACTACTCCGGCTTTCGGCGTCACTATTGCCATGCCTTCAGACTCGCGCCTGAGTATCTCATGCCTGTGCCGGAGCGATTCGAGCTGCTGCCGATTCGAGTGTAGCTCTGCAATCAACGATTCGAAGTTTGAGCGAGCGGCGCGCGCTTCGGTTTCCGCCACCAGCGAATTTGTCTGGGCGCCGCTTGTTAGCCTGTGGTGGTCTACAAGAGCCGCGTCCAGTCGTGCGCGGGCGGCGCGAAGTGCCGTCTCACTCAGCCGCGCTTCGGCGACAGCCCGGTCATAGATCTGCTCGCCGACCAGCCCTTGATCGAACAGCTTCTTGTAGCGCTCCACCTCTCGACGATTGCGATCGAGCTCGATTTGCTTCAGCTCTATTTCCGACTGAAGAACGGTGAGTGAGGCCGGAAGCGGTTGAGAGCGCTGAGCGCTTTTTTCCGCGTTGGCGATTTGAGCCGACTCATCCTTAAGCTCATTTGCCAGACGCTTGCGGTCGGTCTCTTTAAAGTTAGCCGAAAGCACGTTCTCGCTTCGCACGCGGAGATCGTCCTCTATTCTCGAATTGTTGGTGTTGAGCCGGTCAATCTCCGCGCTCAACTGCGTGAGGCGGTCTTCGATTTCAGGGTTGGAGAGGCGCGCCACTCTTGCGCCTTCGGCGAGAGCATCGCCCGGCTGAACGTAGATTTCGGCCAGCACGGCATCGGTGTTAGCGCGCACTACGCCCTCACGGTCCGGTGGCAAGAGTAGGGTACAGTCGCTTCCGGTAGCCGCTTCCCAGGGCGCGATGAGCACTGCGATCACAATCAACGCGAAACCCAGCTTGATAACCTTGCGGCGCTTTGGAAACCACGCCTTTCGAGTCTCACTTTGGGGGCTGTTCTGCTCCGAGGTTGGCTTGTCTACAACTGTTTGTGCTGACATGCTGGGTACTCCTTCGATCGTGCTTAATGCTCGCTCCACGAACCGCTCATCGGACGTTTTCTCACGTCGAGCGTTAGCGAGGGATGAAGCAAGCAAAGCACGTCCTTCGGTCAAAATCGGTTTCCACCATCTTTCAGTTAGCAACGCGGTCAGGAGCATCGTTAGCAACACTCCCAGGAATCGCAATCCGTCCATCAGCTCGCCGCTTACCCATCCGAGGATGAGCCAGATCAAGATCACGGAATAGAGAATCGACGAGATCCAATAGCTGAAATAGAGCAGCGGCCTTTGAGAATCCGCCTGTCTCTTCTGTGGCTCGCCCAGAAGTCTTGCGAATAGGGATCGCACGTAATCAGAGGAACGAGCCTGCAGATTAACAACGCCGAGCGCTTGCGAAAGCGCGTAGTAGCCGTCGAGCTTGATTAGAGGATTGCAGTTGATAAGGATGTTGAACGACCCGCCAATGAAAACCAGCAGCGACAGGTCCCCCAACAGCGAGTACGGAGTTGCAATAAGCCAACCCAACCCGCCGAGGGCGCTTACTATCAATTGCCAGTAGATGCCGGCGAAGATCACCCACAGGCGCTCGCGCTTGCGGCCCATGCGGTAGATATCCGTGACATTGCAATAGAAGGCCGGCAAGACGTAATAAATCAGCAACACGCCCATCTCGCGGACATCCCCGCCGAAGTGCTTGCAGGCCAGTCCGTGCGCGAACTCGTGCAGCGCAGTTATCGTTAGCGTTATCCCAAGAATTGCCGCAATGCCATACTCACGATAGAGGTAGGATGTATAGGTTGAGACTTCATCAACTCTGGAAAGCATACCAAAAGCGACGATCAGCATAAGCACGAACGAAGACACAATGGCAGGTTTGGTGAGCGCCCAGCCAAAAACCCGATCGAGCCACGCCAGCACCTTATCAGGGTTGAATAGGTGGAATCTGACGTAGAGCCCGCGCTCAGGCCGGTGACCGGCGATCGAACCATCCGTGCCGCCGCGCGCCAGCAGACCGAACGAGTCGAGCTTGCCAAGGAATCTTACGAGCGTCGCGCTTGTCACGCGCGGACCATTGGCTTGAGGTCCGCCGCTCGCGACATCCGAAACCGTCAGTGTGCCGTCGAACTGACTCAGTATTCTGTACTCGGGCTGTTTAAGAAGAAAGTAGCGGGAGGTAGCGGTGTTGCGCACGACGTAACGCGTAACGCCTGCTTCGATCTGCTCGGTGATATCGACCTCGGCGCCGAGGCGCGGCGGGTACAGGCAATACAGTCCGGGGTGTTGTTCTTGTGTGTCCATATGAATGAAGGCACGAAGGGCGCGGTGGCTTCGAATCTTGGCGGATCATCCTGTGGCTGTGTGCTTTGTGGATGATGCGCTTCAGTTCACTGTCACCGCGCCCTTCGCAGGTTCGGTTGTTGATTCTTAGTGGCCGACTATCACCGCGGGTGCAACCACTTCTTCCACTTCTTCGATTTCCAACTCGAAGATGACTCCGTCTTCGACTATCTTGATTTCGTTTCGCATCATGGTCTCCTTTGTAGTTCTTGTTTTCTGTGACTGGGTTGTGACGGCAACTTGAGAGCAGCTTTTACAACCCCTTGTTTCTCACGTCACTAGGGTTGGCAATGTGCGTGCCGTCGCAGACGTGAGGAGCGGGCTAGCTGCCGCATGTTTGAAGTCAGTAACTTAGCTGCTTGAGGGAGTGACCGGCAGGGTAGATAGAAATGGGAACCCACTACACACTTGCGATCACGCGACTGTAAGTGGGATCGAGGCGGAGGTTATTGGAGTTGTGTATCAACTATCCTTGCGTGTACCTGCTACACACTTGGGAGCGGTTCGTAGTCCCGCCTTCAGGCGGCAGTTCGTGGCGAGGGCTGGCGGTCAGGTACAAGCTTCCGCCTGAAGGCGGGACTACAAACTACGAGCTTCTCAACTCGGCGCTTTGGTTGCTCGGTTCTCAAAGCTGATTAACGCCAAGTCGGGCATTGTTCCCACAGAATCGACTTTAGATGTGCGCGCGGCTCGCAGTAGGTCCTCGAAGCTGGCTCCGTCATCAGGGAGCGTCGCGAGTCCTACGCTAACGGATAGATCGTGGTCAAACCCAGCCATCATGATTTCCCTTCCAATGCGGCTGCATATCTCGGCAGCATCGCTCCGCCCGCTCTCGGGCAGCAAGGCGATCAAGGAGTCACTCTCGTAGCGCGCCACCAGATCGGTCTCACGCACGTGCCGCTTGATTAGCCGGCACAGTTGGGCCAGGCTTTGTTCCCTGATGCTCTCGCCGCCGGTGGTGGCAAAGCCGAAATGATTGACGTTCACCGCGATTAGCGAAAGCGCGGTCCCAATCCGATGACTCCTTGCGCGCTCTCGCTCGAACTGGGTGATCAGCGCGCGTTCGTTGGCCAGCCCTGTTGCGGAATCGGTGAAAGCGTCGCGTTGCGCCTGTTCGAATGTGAGCGCATTGTGGACGGCATCGGACGCCGGCTGCGAGATCGATTCCAATAACTGTATGTGCTCGCTTCCATAAGCCGCGAGTTCTGTAGAATAGAGGGCGATCGCGCCGATGGCTTCTTCGTTCTTGATGAGCGGAAAGACAACCACACCTTTATAAGCGCTCGCGGTTTCCGCGCCGAGGAACCCGAGGTCAAGCACGGGGTTGGTGTTGTACATCGGCCGCTGGTTGGTTATTACCCATCCGGTGATTCCTGCTTCGGCGGGCATGCGACGCTTCATGAATCTCTCAGCGTGCAGCCCGGTCGCGTGGACTATTTCAAACTCTGACCGCGACGCGTCGAACAGAGCGATCGCGCAGGTCGTAAACGGAATAAGCTTCGAGAGGCGATTCGTTAGTATGGCGACGGTGTCTTCCAGCGAGAGAATGCTCGACAGCGTGCGAGACATTTCGTACAACGCGGTCACTCGTTGATTGGTCTCGGCGATTGAGTTGAGAGCGGCGGCAGCCCGGTCGACCTGAGGCGCAGTATCGAAACCGGCGGCCGGCCGCGCATTCGCCATCGCCGCGCTTTCTACCTTACTGGGTTTGTTGGTTGGCGGCGGCTTGAAGTTCACGGCTTCAACTTCGAGCTGGTCTGCCATCGACAGGAATGTTTCCACAAGACTTGGATCGAAGAAAGTGCCCGCGTTTTCCTTTATGTATGCGAGCGCTGCTTCGCGAGTCATCCCGGTCTTATACGGCCGGTCCGAGCGAAGCGCGTCGTAGTTGTCCACGAGCGTGATGATGCGTGCGGTGATCGGGATCCCTTCGCCTTTCAGGCCATCGGGATAGCCGCGTCCGTCCCATCGCTCGTGATGATGCCGAACGATTGGCACGACCGGATAACGGAAATCGACGTTAGAGAGCATGTCCGCGCCGATGATCGTGTGCATCTTCATCTGCTCAAACTCGTGCTCGGTTAGCTTGCCGGGCTTGTTGAGGATGTAAGCGGGCACGCCGATCTTGCCGATGTCATGAAGCAGCGCGCCTGCCTTGAGCGCTTCGATTTCCAACTCGGACAGGCCGACAGCTTCACCCATCCTGCGCGCGAACAACTTCACTCGCTGAATGTGATCGTGAGTGACGTCATCTTTGGCGTCGATGGCCATCGCGAGCATTTCCAGAATCGAATCGTAGACGCTGGTGAGTTTCTGATAGTGGCTTTGTTGTTCGTCGAGCTTGTCGTGATAGGTCTTAAACGCGTAATAGATGACTATGGGCACCGGCATCAGTGCAAGCATTATCACGGCAGTAGTCGGAAGTCCGAAATTGACGAAGGAATAGTTGATCAATCCTGCCACTGTAGCGCAGGCTAGAAGTGATATCGGTTCCCATGGGAATGTTCCGCGAATCCTGTCCTTTATCTTGATTAGGGAAGTGAGCAGCGACACCAATACCGGTATCGCAAACTGCAACACATAGTATGCAAGTGCCATAGCGACGATTGGCGCAGCGACGGTCAATGCTTTCTGACCAGATGATCCTACAGGCTCTACCGTATGCATCCGGAGTGCGACCGCATAATAGACCTTGCCGGATGCGTAGACCGAGATGGAAATGTTGGAAAGATTAATCAGATAGTCGGTCGGCTTAAGCCTGAGGCGCCAACTCGAAAGGAACATGTCAACGGCGCCAAGCAAAGCGCCGTGATATGGCCCCAGCATTACGACAGCAAAAAACATCAGTGCCTCCGGGAAAGAGACTCCGCTGCCGTTCTTGAAAAATAGTGCATGTCGCGCGGAAGTTCTTGCTACGATCAGAGCTAGTAGCAACCAGACAAGTAGTCTTTGTGAGCCCCCAATGGCCACCTCTGCCGATGCCCGTGCAAGCAGAAAGCCGGTCACCAGTGTCAAGAATGCAAGTAGAACCAAGCCCTTCGCTTTGAACAGCTTCAGATCGTTCTTGAGCCACTCCATAAGTACCGCCGTGCCTTGAGTCTCAAAATGGATGAATACCAACTAGTCTAGGCGTTGGATTCTTTTCAAACGTGATGCCGCTCTATCACGAGCGAAGCTTATTCAAGCAATAGCAAGGCTTATGTGGGATCTCCGGTTGACGTCGGGGCGGCTTTGGTTCAGTCAGGCTGACCGCAAACGGGGGTTGAAACAGTCATTCTGATGATGTGAGATGGTTCGAATTCGCGAGGCCGACTCGTTGCAGCAGGCTCTTAAACCTCGGGTGCCACGCAGGCTGTCCAGTCGTGGATCAACTCTTAGCAGACACAGGTCTGCGTCACGTTCGGCATATGCCCTCTCGATCCATTGGAACGCTTGATCCTTCTCTCCAAGAGCCACGTAAATGACTGCAATGAAATTGGGCTGCACGTAACGCTCTGCCGACAGCCGTATCAATTCGTCTATCGCGCCCTGCGCCTTGTCTCTTCTGCCGAGCAAGGCATGTATCCGCCCGAGTGACGCCGTGACCTCTGGGGCGTTTCGCAGGCTACCTTGCGCCCACTGATACTCAAATGCGGCTTCTTCGTATTTGCCCTGGGCCTCATGCGTGTGATTGCGAAGGGCGTATCAATGGATCACACGCGTTTAATAACCGAGGCGACGTGGCGCTCGCAGCAGACACAGAAGCCTCCTGCTTTGACGGTAGAGAGAATGCCAGAGCTTACTAATCGCGAGGTCATGCGTCGTCTCGGATCGGTTTTCGTCGTGCTCTTGATTGCTCTTTTATTCAGTGCTTGCACTAAGAAGGTGTACACCGACCCGCATGAGTTTCTGCGGAGTATGATTGATCAAGCGACACAAGATGACGTAGCTAAAAGGCTAGGGCCGCCCACCTCAAGGACACTCGCAGATGGCAGTGAAGTTTGGGCATTTGATTATCGCTCGGATCATGTCAGGGGATCTCAGGACAATAAAAGCGGCGGCACCGTCTGCCGGCGACTGATTCTCGTTTTTGACAAGGGGAAGACATTGAGAGACTGGCGACGTGAGCCATGCTGATAAGAATTACCGGGCGTGAGAGTCCTACCATGGCGCGCTGCTAACGTAGCGCAACGCGTTTCGCATGCTTCAGTCGCCGAAGTTCAAGCGGTCCATCTTCAAATAGAGTCCCTTTCGCGAGAGTCCCAGATCCTTCGCCGCGCGGGCTATGTTACCTGACGAGCGGCGAAGGGCCTCTTGAATCATTCGACGCTCCAACTCTTCCACCGCCTCGCCCAGCGTCGTCGAGTCAGTACTCATCTGCATCGAGGGCGCATGTTTTCTTGAGCTGGCCGGGCTGGCATCGAGTTCACGGCTGGCTCGCACGATCTCGGAAGAGAGAGTTTCCGGAGTAACGATCGTAGCCGATTCACTGTAGGTAACGATGCGGCGCACTTCGTTACACAACTGCCTGACATTGCCAGGCCAGTCGTACACCACCATAAGGTCGACTGTTTCCTCGGAGAGTCTGATCTCATTCTTCGCCGCCTCCTGCTGATATTGACTCATATAGTGGTTGATTAGGGCCGGAATCTCTTCACGTCGCTGTCTCAACGGCGGCACGTGGACCCTGATAACGTTTATGCGGTGAAAGAGGTCTTCGCGGAATCGGCCTTCGGCAACCGCACGCTCGAGTTCCGCGTTGGTGGCCGCCACGACGCGCACGTCGACGCGTTGCGGCTGGCTCTCCCCGATGGGATGAATCTCACCTTCCTGCAGGAACCGCAGGAGCTTTGGCTGAAGCGTGAGCGGCAGATCGCCAATCTCGTCCAAAAAGAGCGTGCCGTGCTCGGCGCCGCGAATGATGCCCTCGCTGTTGGCGATGGCTCCGGTGAAGGCGCCTCGCCGAAATCCGAATAGCTGGCTCTCAATCATGTCATGCGGCGCGGCCGAGCAGTTGAACGGTAGAAAGACGTTCATGCGCCGCGAACTGCCTGCGTGCACCGCTCGCGCGATCAACTCCTTGCCTGTGCCCGACTCGCCGGTAATCAGCACGGTGACGTCGGAGGATCGAATCTTGTAGATCTGCTCGAGCACGCGACTCATCGCGCGGCTTGCACAGATGAAACCGGGGAGCTCGACCTGCGCCAGCAATCGTGCCGGATCGAACACCTGCGTGCGCCGGCTCTTGGTCCTGAGAATCTGTGTCTCCAACCCTTGCTCAACTATGGAGAGCAGAGGCTTCATGTTGACGGCGCCATTCAGGTAGCGCTGCGATCCCGGATCGACGATGTGAAGCAAATAGGCCGTCTCCTGATTGTCGCTGATCCGGTAGACAGATTGGCTTCGGTAGTGTTCGGGCGAAAGCGTGTGAAGGAAATCGATCCTTTCACGTTGCTCTGCCTGGTTAAGCCCGATTGAAGCCGCGACTCTCAACCTCGGGGCCTCTCTTTTTGCGGATTCGTCGTTGAGAATCTCGGCGACGACCACTCCGCGGCTCGATGATTGGTCCCGCACGATCGAGACAAGCTCGTGCAGCAGCAGATCGCGCGACACCGATGCCTGCACCAGGCGATGGGCGATGAACCCGTCGACGGCCGAGGCGAGGCCTTGAGCGATGGACGGACGGCTGTCGGAGCGTCCAACTTCAAGGTTTCGAGGTTCACCGTTCTCCGGTAACTCATCAGGCTTGGACTTCGCTCTTAGCGATTCGAGAAAAACTCCGGCGTTGCGCGCGTCGATTGCGGCGCCAAGGCGCTCGAACGCTTCGAGTGCCGATTCCACTTCGGCTATCGCGAGCCCGATGTTGCCCTGTCTCTCAATCATCCCGGCTAGCAATACCTGATTCACCGCGCAATGGTAGTCGTTACGTCTGAGCGTGTAGATGGATGTGCTCTGCGCGAGCGATTGGATCGCCGCGGCAGTGTACCCGTCAGCGACTTCGATCTTCGCGACCATTCGCATCAGCAGTCCCCATACGAGCAGGTTCGGCGCTTCGCGAAGAAATGCTCGCACGTTTTCGACAAGCTCGCGCGCTTCTTGCAGCCGGCCGTTTTGAAGCAGCGCCTCGGCAAGCCAGAGCCGCGCCTCCGGAAGGTCATGCTGTTCCCCTCGCCGCGTCGCAATGTCTACAGCTCGCTCCAAAGGCGCGATGGCAAGCTCCGTATTTCCTCTTACCAGGTGGCTGCGTCCAATGGTCATCTGGGTGCTGGCTTCGGCCCACTCGCCGTTCTTGATCGAGGAAAGAATCTCGAGCGACGTCGCAAGTGCGCGATCCGACTCGTCGAGCCTTCCCATCAAAAGGTAGAGTTGGGCTAAAGTATCGTACGCCCCTCCCTGAGCCGCAACGCTGTTCACCTTGGAAAGCGTCTCAATCGCGCACTTGGCAAGCTCTTCGGCGCGGGCCCACTCGCAAAACCGTATGAGCTGCATCGCGAAGTTGTTCTGGTTGATGGCAACGAATTTCGGGTTGTCCGCGCGCTTAAAATCCTCGATGCATCTTTCCCAAGAGGCTATTTCCTTGTCCACCTCGCCCAGGTTCGAATAAACCACCGCGAGATACCAGTGAGCGCGGCCCAACAGGTCGGGCTCATCTCGGTTCCCGATGATCGTCAACGCCTGCTTCACCGAATGTAGGGCGTTCCGAAAATCACCCTCGCGCGCGTTGATGTACCCGATGTTGATGTATGACTCGGCCAGCTTGCTCCAATTGCCAACCTGCCTATAGTGCTCAAGCGCCGATGAGTACTGATCACGCGCAATACGAAGTTCCGAGAAAACGCTGTAAGCCCGGCCCATCCCGAAGTAACACTCGCCCATCTGCACGTGATCATCGGCGGCGCGCGCCAGATGTAGCGCCTGGTTGAAGAGCGCGATCGACCTGGGTATGTCGTTGTTAAAGCAGTAGCCCAATCCCAGCCGGATCAGTACTGACATCTGCGATGCTTCGGATAAGCGGTCAAAGTCGGCTGGCTTTCCATACTTGGAAACGGCTTCAAGCTGTTCAGGATTGAGCCCGCGCTTCTCGAGCGCCACGCTTAGCAGACAGCGAATCTGCGCCTCTTCGTCGTTGGATCGCGGCCCCAGCCGGAGGGCGGACTTGAAATTATTCGCCGCCTCCTCGAACCGGCTCTGGTCCAGCGCAGCTTGACCGGCAGCTACCATCTCATCGATGCGGTGACTGCCGAGTACTTCTCTAGTTGCCATCGAGGCACCTCTGGGGAACGGAGCTGCCCTTCCCTCCTACGATGTTCTTCAAAATGGCGGGGCTGAGACTGGTGAATCCTGATTAATAGCTCAAATAATTCCTCTAGTCAGAGCGATTTTATTGGGTGCCATTCGCAAAGTCAAGCAGGCTCTCCTTATGTATGTCATCTCTCCCTTGTGTCGCCAGGCTTCCCCGGGTGTGGCTCGCCGCTTAACGAAAGGACCAATCGAGGATATGATGGCTGTCCGAAGGCGTCCGGGGGCGAGACATCGAGAGAATTGACGCGCTCGAGAGACAAGAATGCTGACACCGAAACGAATCTACGAAGAGGAGCTGCTTGATGCCGGCGAGGGCACCGACAACGATGTCGCCAGAAGCCTGTCCGACTTGCGGCGCGTAAATCGCTTCCTCGGGGGAAGGAAGGTTGTGCTGCGGGCGCTCTCAACGTGCTTAGACGGGACCACGGAGGCAGTATCGCTGTTGGACGTTGGGACCGGCTCGGCCGATATTCCGATCGCGGTTGCTGAAAGCTTCAAGCAACGCGGCCTCAAACCGTTCATTGCCGCCGTCGATATCAGCGAGCGCAACCTCAGGATTTCTACCACGCGATTAGGAGTCAGCTCCGAAGTTCACCTTGTGCGAGCCGATTCGTTGAAGCTGCCCTTCGCCTCCCGCAGCTTTGATTTCGTTACTGCATCGCTTTTCCTTCATCACTTTCGCGACGAAGATGTTGTTCGCTTACTGGCGGACTTCGGCAGAATCGCCAGGCGCGCGGTTATTGTCAACGATCTCGTCAGAAATCTCGTGCCGTACTACTTCACCCGGATCGCGTTTCCGATACTGGGAGCGAGTTTCTTGACCCGAAACGATGGACCCGTGTCGGTGCTCAGAGCGTTCACTCCCGATGAGATGAATGATCTGGCACAACGCGCGGGCTTGAAGAATCGTCAGGTGAAACGAGTATTTCCGTATCGATTGTCACTTGTCGCAGACGTCCGTAGTCCGTAGTAGTCCGTAGCCCGTAGTCCGTAGTCCGTAGCTACGGACTACGGACCACGGACTATCCTTTATGTTTGATTACGACGCAATTATCATCGGCGGGGGGCCGGCTGGTTCGTCGGCTGCGATATCTCTTTCCCAACGCGGCGCGCGCGTGTTGTTGCTTGAAGAGAAACGCATGCCGAGGGGAAAACTGTGCGGCGAGTTCATAACGCCGGAGTGCTTTGCGCCGCTCGAAAGACTTGGGGTGATGGACCGCATGCTCGCCGCCGGCGCACGAAAGATAACCGGCGTGCGTCTGATCCTGGCAACCGGGAAATCAGTTCAAACTCATATCTCAAAGATATCGGACGACGCCGGGTGGGCGATGAGCTTGAGCCGCGCCCGGTTCGATCAGATTCTCTTTGACCGCGCGCGAGAGACGGGAGCTGTGTGCCTGGAAGGCGTCGCGGTGAAGGGCTGTGTATTCACTGACGGCATACTCCGCGGGGTCGAAGCATTGTCGCTACCGGAAGGTGCAAGCGTCCGCTTCGAAGCGCCGCTGATCATCGATGCCTCCGGTAGAAATTCACGTTTGATGCTTGGTAAGCGCGAACGCATCGCCGGCCGCCGCGGCTCGCGGCTCTACGCGCTAAAGGGACACTTCAAAGGCGTCGAAGGCATCGACGACCAGGTCGAGCTCTATTTCTTCCCACAGGGATACGGCGGTATGTCGGTGGTCGAAGACGGCCTCGTCAATCTCTGTTTCATAGTTGACCAGCGCGCTTTGAAAAGCGCGGGAGGCGATCCTTCAAGCATCATCGAACACACCTTGATGAAAAACAGTCTTGCGCGCGAGCGGCTGCAAGGCGCCGAGATCGTGGGGAAGTGGTACAGCGCCGGACCTCTCACGTTTGGACGCAGACGCCTCGAGCGCAACGGCGTCATCGCGATCGGCGATGCTTCGGGAATGATCGATCCTTTTACCGGCACTGGAATCCAGATGGCCCTGAGAACCGGCGAGATGGCGGCCGATGCAGTGTTCGAAGCAATCGCAGGTCAAGTCCCTTCGGGTGTTTCGGCGGCGCGGGTCGGAATGGCAATGTCTGGGAGTGCCTCATCGTCGTTTCTTGACTCTGTGCTTGCCTGTTATACCCGTCGTTACGAGCATGAGTTTGACAATCGCATGAAGGTCGCCGGTCTGCTTAGGGCCGCCGCTTTCTCAACGCCAACAGGAGGCCTTGTTGCCAGGGTTTTGGAGCGCGCACCCAGGCTAACCAGCCTCGTGCTAAGAGCCACCCGAAGCGGCAACAGTTCGAGGGACACCGTCTCACGATAACGGCCCGGGCAGGACGCAGGTTTTGGAACTTTTGTTCTTCCTGGGCGTGCTGAAGCCTGAAAGCACAGTTCACAACTCGAAGAGTTTCGGAGGTATAAAATGCTCAGACGCCTTTCTTTGATCATACTGCTCATCGCAGCGGTTGGAGCCGGGGTCGCTATCGCCAGCGGCGCGGCTCAAAAGGACAAAGCAAAGAGTAAGGACCAGCCAGAGAGCAAGGAGCAGGTCGAGAAGGAGAAGGAGAAGGCATTATTACAGTCTCCTGGCCTTTTTGGGCTTGAGCTTGGAGCAGGCGAGGGCGGTTACCTCGGCGTTTATCTTGAAGAAGTCACGCCCGAGAGGACCAGGGAGCTTGGCTTGAAGGAAGAGCGAGGGGCGGTGGTGATGAAAGTAGTCGCCGACAGTCCGGCTGCTAAGTCAGGGCTGAAAGAGAACGATGTGATCGTGTCGTTCAACGGGCGCCGCGTCGACAGCGTTCGTGAACTGCAGCGACTGCTCAACGAGACTCCCGCCGACCGCACGGTCCAGATTGAGATCGTTCGCGGCAACTCCCGGCAAACGCTCGCCACAGCTTTGGCGAAGCGGTCTCTTCAAAGTTTCAAGTCGCTCGGGCCCGAGTTCAACGAGAAGTTCTGGAAGCAGAACGAAGAATCGATGAAGCGAGCCGAAGAATCGCTCAAGCTCTATGAAGAAACAATGAAGGAGCATCAAGGAACCCTGAAGGCGCTGCCGCCGAACTTTGGCGACTTCGCTTTTGTTAATCCCGGCGAGTATTCATTCTTCAGCGGAAGACGGTTGGGAATCAGCGCCGAGTCGCTCACCGATCAGCTAGCCGAGTTCTTTGGAGTGAAAGACAGCAAGGGTGTGCTCGTCGCGTCGGTTGATGAAAACAGTTCCGCCGCAAAAGCAGGAATCAAGGCCGGAGATGTGATCATCGCCATCGAAAACGAAAAGGTCGACAGCGTGCGGGCGCTGGTCAAGGCACTCTCAGCCAAGACGGAAGGCCCGTTGGCCGTTAAGATTGTCCGCAATCGGGCCGAACAAACTCTCAACGTGACGCTCGAGAAACGAGAGCTTCCAACCACACGCCGCCCGCAGTTGTAAACGCGACTCTAATCGGGTCGTGCAAGGCTTTGCGTCATAAGCTTTCTCCTTCAAAGGAGGCGCGATTGTTGCGCCTCCTTTTTTTCGCGCCCGCCGAAGTTCCCCGAAAGCTTACGAGCCGCCGTTGCCATTTCTTGCTTCAAACCTCCCGCGACGATAACATACAGCTTCACGTTCAACCTTTATGTCGCCGAAGAAGAAACTCCAGATTGCACTTAGCGCGATCGCCGGTCTGATCGCGTTCGGTACTCTTGGCTTCAAGTTGATCCTTCCTTTCTTGTCATGGTTCGACTCCTTCTATTTCACGTTGATCACTCTCACAAGCGTTGGCTACGGCGAACCTGAGAATACAACCGAGGGCGCTCGTTACTTCACGGCGGTTCTGATCATCCTGGGTGTTGGCACACTCGGCTATGCGCTGTCATCCGCCGCGCAGGCCGTGATAGAGTCCGAGCTGCTATCCACTTTCGGGAAGCGAAAAATGTACAAGGATATCAATAAGCTCAGCGGCCACTACATCATATGCGGGGCCGGCCGCGTGGGCGCCGGTGTTGTCCGCGATGTCGCCCGCAGCGGCCACGAGTTCGTTGTCATCGAAGGCGACGAAACCATCGCAGACCGCCTGCTTGCGCAAGGCCACATGGTGTTGATGGGCGACGCCACCAGCGAGGATGTGCTCAAGGCTGCGGGCATCGAGCGCGCTCGCGGTATCGTTTGCGCTGTATCATCCGACCCGGACAATCTCTACATAACGCTGACTGCGCGAGACTTGAACAAGGAGCTCAGAATTATCGCGCGAGCCAACGACGAAGCGGCGGTTGGCCGCCTGGTGAAGGCGGGCGCCAACAAAGTCGTGTCTCCTGCCTTAACCGGATCGACCAAGATGGCGCAGATGCTGCTTCGTCCAGCAGTAGCCGATTTCATCGAGCTGGCGACGATGAGTGAGCGGCTCGAGCTTGAAATAGAACAGGTAGAAATAGGCAACGAATCGCCGTTCATCGGACGTCCGTTGAAGGACACCGGCATCCGTTCGGAACACGGCGTCATCGTCATCGGCATCAGGCGCGCGGACGGAGCTATGATCTTCAACCCTTCCGCCGACACGATAATCGAAGAAAGAGATGCGCTGGTCGCGCTCGGAAGCCACGGCAGCCTCGAAACGCTCGAGCAGATGGCCAACCCTGGCAGCAGCTCGGGCGCGGTAAAGCATCATCGGCACTAACGTGACGCCAGCCGTCAGCATCGTCATCCCAAGCTGGAATGGGCTTGAGCTGCTCAAGCGGTTCCTGCAATCCGTGATCGCCGCCGCAATCCAATACAGCGAACAGTTCGACGCTCCAACTGAGATCGTCATCGTCGACGACGGCAGTGTCGATGACACAGCCGGATGGCTGCTCGATCGGGGATTCGTAGAAGAGACGCCGGTGCGCGCGGCAGCTCTGAACAACGCAGGCCACATCAAGAATCCTGAAAGCCACGCCTTCAGCGGTCAGCAAATATCGCCGAGTCTCAGGTTAATCAGGCACGAAACCAATCGCGGGTTCGGCCCCGCATGCAATCGCGGGTTCGAGTCAGCCCGGTACCCGCTGGTGTTCCTTCTCAACAACGACGTTGACGTCGGTGTGGGCTCGATCGCGCCGCTGGTCGAGAACTTCGCAGACCCTTTGGTGTTTGCAGCTCACTGCCGAGTCTTCGATCTCGAAAGCGGCCGCGAATGTGGAAGCGGGAAACTGGGAAGCTTTTCCGGCGGCTTTATTCGAGTCCATCGCAGTTATGTGTGTGTGCCCGCCATCCCGGGCGAGGAAGCAGCCGAATCGAGAGACGCTGCTTCGCGTTACTCGGCGTTCGCGAGTGGCGGCTCGGCAATGTTCGATCGCCGGGTGTTCCTCGAGATCGGAGGATTCGACAGTCTGTTCGCGCCGATCTACTGGGAAGACGTCGATATCAGCTATCGCGCGTGGAAGCGAGGTCTTTCGGTAGTCTACGAGCCGCGTTCGGTCGTGCATCATCGCGTTTCATCCACTATGCGCACGGTCAATCAGCGCCGTGTGTGGCGGATGCAGCAGCGAAATCGTTTGATCTACCACTGGGTCAACTTACATGATGGGCGGCTGATGGCTTCGCATACGATGTGGGTGGCATTGCTTGCTTTGGCCGCTCCGCTAAGACTTCAGCCGGGCTTTCTCTTGTCTCTTTTCGCGGCGCTGAAGAAGCTGCGTCAGATCCGCAAGCGGCGGCTTGAAGAGAAACGGGCTGCGCGACGAGGAGATCGCGACGTGTTCAACATCTTCACGTCGCTGGAAAAACGGCCCGACGTTCTTGCCTATGACGATTACGCCGAGCTGCAGGCGATCGATCTTGCAACGGCAAGCAAGGAGTAACTCAGTCTTAGCGTCCTTTGCGAGTCTTTGCGTCCTTTGCGAGAAACGGGGTTCGCGCAAAGAACGCTAAGACCCGCAAAGGACGCTAAGAACTCTCCAGCTTCCGCCAGAACGATGATCAACGCCCGATCACAGACCAATCCTGTGAGGTACATTTCGATGCTCAGAAAGAACCTGGTCAATATCGGTTTTGGAATATGCGCCGGTTTGCTGCTAATGCCGGCGGTTCCAGCGTTCGCGAAGCAGAAGAGCACCCCGGAGCCGCGCGCGGCGCGAGAGATTCGCGACGTGCTGGATCGCCAGGTCCAGGCGTGGAACCGCCGCGACCTTGAAAGCTTTATGCAGGGTTACTGGCGCTCGCCCGATCTGACCTTCTATTCGGGCGGAACGAGGGTCGCCGGTTGGGAAGAGACACTGACTCGATACCGCAACCGGTATCAAAGCGCGGGAACCGAAATGGGCAAGCTGGAATTCCTGGATCTGAAGATTGAGTTGCTCGGGCCGAGCGCCGCATTCGTTCGCGGGCGATTTCATCTGAAGATGTCGAGCGGCGAATCAGGCGGGTTGTTCACGCTGACGTTTCGAAAGTTCCCCGACGGGTGGAAGATTATCCACGACCATACGTCTACCGCGTAAGTTAATATTCGTAATCGACAGAGCCGGCGGCGTCGCAAATTTCACGAAGCTTCAAGACGACCTCAACGTGATCGTCGTGGCGTGTGTATGTTTCGAGCGCCTCCAGATCGTCGTAAGTGGCGATCAAAACCGCGTCCCACGCGCGAGCCGAATGCATAATGTCCTCGCCGATTTCGAACGAGCGGATGACATCGATCTTGTCAGGCAGTGCGCGTAGTTCATCGAGCACCGCTCGGCGCTCTGCCACGCTTGCTTCCGGTTTGAACTTAAAGAAGACGACGTGTCTGATCATGGCTCGCTAGTGATAACAGACCGGCGTGAGTGGAGCAAGAAAGAACGCAGATAGTCTGACCAATCAAAGCTCAATGGAGCTCCAGACTGATGCACAGGGGGCCTTGTGCTGCGTCCATAGCGTCAAGCCACCACTCGTTGTCGAATCGCTGCAGTTTTGCAAAGGCCTCGGCAGGTGTAAGCTGAAGGACGAGGAAGAGCACCAACTGCTGGTCGTCCATGCTATCCGGATCGGCAATCACCTCAAGAGCGTAAGACAACGGTGCGAAGTAACGGGTTGCTGTGTCGTAAGCCTCAACCAGAAGAGGAACCAAGAAAGCATGCTCACCGAGGAACCTTCTCACCTGTATCGGCTGCCGGAGAGAGTACAATCGCTCAAGCTCTTCGATGTTATTCGAAGCGGCAACGGCCTCTTCAACGATCATTAGTTCCTCGTGCAAGAATGTCTCTCCTCAAGCTGGTCTGCCGAAACTTAAGCGTATCTTCGCATTTTGGAAGCATCAAAACAATACGAAACAGACGCCTCAAATTTAAGATCGAACTTAACCAAGAAACTCTAACTTGGTTAAATAACTTTCCAGATGCTTGGTTTTCTAGAGATGGTGGCAATGCATTCTTGCGCGAAAATGGAGGTATCTGGACTGCCACCTTCGATAATGTTGTTAATCACGAGGTCCGGGCTTACTTCGGCGGGCTGGGCCTTTCCGATGACTACATGCCATTCATTCAGCATGGCGACACGTACCTGGGTTCTTGGGTGATGGACGCTGCTATCGTAATGAGAGGCACGATGGGCAGAGCGTACACTGCGCTTTCAACAATTGGTGACTTGTCTAGGATCGCCGAAGGAGTCACGGGCTTAAAGAGCCGGATGCTACAAAGGTTAAGTTTGGAAATAAACGACAGAGTCCGAGATACCATTAGTTGGCTTGGCTTTTTCTCAGGCGTGATCTCATTGGCAATCTTCATCGTGAAGAATCTCTTTGCCTAGCCGGCTGGAAGCGATCAGCGACTCTCTCACCTCGAACACCGCAATCACAAGGCCTACAGGGTCGATGTCGCCGTTGGGACTCGCACTCATCCTCGGTTGCCTGCGCGCCGATCTTAAAGTCTATGCTAGCCCGGTAGTCATTCACCCCAGCCTGCGATAAGATTCCAGCGCCAATGTCCAAGATCAAAGTACTGCCCGATTCGCTCGCCAACAAAATCGCCGCCGGAGAAGTCGTAGAGCGGCCTTCTTCTGTCGTGAAGGAGTTGCTCGAAAACGCGCTCGACGCCGGAGCTAGTAAGATCAACATCGAAGTCGAGACCGGCGGCAAACGCCTGATCCGCGTCCTTGACGACGGCGAAGGCATGACTCGCGATGACGCGATCATCGCCTTTGAACGACACGCTACGTCGAAGCTGCACACAGCCGATGATCTGGAAGCCATCAATACGCTCGGGTTTCGAGGCGAGGCGCTTCCTTCTATTGCATCGGTCTCTCGACTCTTCCTGCGCACCAAGACTGCGCGCGACAACGAAGGCACCGAGGTCGAATTCAACGGCGGTAAACTGGTCGCCGTGCGCGATATCGCCTGGCCGGCCGGCGCGGAAGTGGAAGTGCGCGAACTCTTCTTCAACATTCCCGCGCGCCGCAAGTTTCTCAAGAGCGATGCGACCGAGAGCTTTCATATCGCCAACCTGGTTCAACACTACGCGCTAGCCAACCCGCAATTGTCCTTCCTGCTTGTTAACAACGGCCGCGACGTGGTTCGCGTAGCTCCCGCGCAATCGCTCAAAGAGCGCGCTTATCAGGTCCTCGGAGGCTCGCGGTTGGACAAGCTCGTCGAAGTCAACGGCGAGGCCAACGGTCTGAAAATCTCGGGCTTCGTGTCCAACCCGCAGGAGCAACGGTCGTCGCGCGACGCGCAATACTTGTTCATCAACCGCCGATTCGTCCGCGATCAATTGATAGGGCGCGCGCTAAGCGAGGCTTATCGTTCGATGATGCCTTCGGGGACCTATCCCGCGGCGGTTCTCTTCATCGAAGCGCCGCCGGCGGAAGTCGACGTGAATGTTCATCCCGCAAAAACAGAAGTGCGATTCCTTCACGAGGGCGCGGTGCTCGCTTTCGTTCGCGACGCGGTCGCGGAAGCGCTGCGGTCTACCCAACCGATTACGCAAGTCCCCGGCGTCGCGAGATCACGCGCGGAGAACGAGGGTGCGGTTGCGCCGAGCCGGGGAGCAGTCGAGCGGAGAGGCTGGCCATCGGCTGATTTCGACACCACGGCGCGCTCACCGCGCGAAAGTCCGGGCGTCGATAGACAGCCTGGAGCGGTCGGCGGCGATACGATAGCCGATGCTGCGGGGGCCGATGCTGCGCGCCCGAGCGCGAGGCCTGCGACCCGCAACAACTCGCCGCTTGGCGGAGAAAAATGGCAGGAAGATTTCGCACAAACGAACGACTTTCCTGTTATCGCGGCCGAACACGCAGAATCAATCGAGTCTGGTTGCGCGGGACCCTCGGCTGAGCCGATTAGATTGGAGGGCGAAGCGAGACCGCTCGAGTCAAACGCGCTGCCCGGGCTGGGACACGGTATAAAGCCGCTTGGCCAGATTCGTGACAGCTACATCGTGGCGACCGACGAGGAAGGCTTGCTGCTGGTCGATCAGCACGTCGCGCACGAGCGAATCTTGTTCGAGCAGTTTCGCGATGCTCGACTCGCGCGCTCGGCGGGATTGCAGCCACTGCTGATACCGGCGACGATCGACTTGACTCCGGCTGAAACAGAAGCGTTCGTCATCGTTCAAAGCGAACTCGAAAACATTGGGATCGAAACGATGCAGCTATCTGGGCGGACCATCGCGATCAAGACCTCGCCGGCTGGACTCGGGGCGGGCGACGTGCTGGCTGTAGTGCGAGAAGTGCTCGCGGTAGTCGAGCGCGAGCGGCGCGATTTCACCATCGAACGCATGCGTGACAAGATCGCCGCCGAGCTTGCGTGCAAAGCGGCGATCAAGGTCAATATGCCGCTCACGTCTGAGAAGATGCAGTGGCTGATCGATGAGCTAATGAAGACGCAGAACCCGATGACCTGCCCTCACGGCCGGCCGATCATGATGCGGATGGGACTGCGCGACATTGAACGGGGTTTCAAACGCCCGGTGTGAATGGCAAAGAGCAAAGAGCGAAGAGCGAAGAGCGAAGAGCGAAGAGCAAACAGCTAGAGCAAAAAGAGCTAAGAGCTAAGACCTAAGAGTGACCGAGGTGACCGCTCATCTCATCGAATAATACAGACTAACGTTCGCGCTATTTGCCATGCGGGATCTCTGGTTCCCGTTCCCGCTCACGGATTTGATTCGACCTTCGACTTGTGGAGCAATCGTTCCCAACTTCCGGACCGCTTCCATAACCACGTCCGGCTCGACTGGTCCTTCTTCAGGTTTGATCAACAGCGCTACGCCTTTTAAGTCATAGCCGTCACCACCGCCCCAGAGGTAAGAGTTCACAGACATCGTGTAAGCCTTCTCCGGCTCAATTGGTTTACCTCCGACTTCAATGCTGACAACCCGCGACCCCACTGGCCGACCGGCATCGTACGTGAATATGATCCCGGACACTTGAGGGAACCGGCCGTCTTCTTTCCCGGCGACGCTCACGCCGTTCTCCAGAAGCCGCTTAACGTGCGCGCCGGTCAACCGCACCTTCACAAGCGTATTTTCGAATGGCAAGATCGAGAGGATGTCTTTCTTGGTTAGATCGCCGGGTCCATAAGTCGCGTCCGAACGAATGCCGCCGCTGTTGACTAACGCGCAATCGGCTCCCAGGGCCTGTCTATAGGCATCCGCAAGGAAGTTTCCAAGATTGCTTTCGCCGCGCCGAATCACCGACGCTCGAGCGTCGAGGACCACCGACGTTTTACCGATCACTTCGCCGAGGCTGGCGTTCAATTGCTTCTCGTACTCGCGGACGACGGCTGCGACCTCCGGATCGTCCGGAACGCTGTCGGTCACCGGGATCGCCTGAAAGTCGGCTGATTGAAGCTTGTATCGCGCGCGCGAAACGCTCGATCGCGAGTTCCGCGAGGCCGCCAAACGAACGACATTCAAATCAATGCGGCCGAGATTGCGAGCGTCGGAGCCCATCTTCATTATGAGCGCGCGGCCGGCGAACGACTCGAGCAACTCGTGCTCGTGGCCTCCGACAATCAGGTCAACATCAGCTTCAGCGGCGAGCCGCTTGTCGTCGCGCATCGGCAGATGCGTCAACGCGATTACGATGTCCGCGCCTCGCCTGCGAAGCTCGCGGGACAGTTGCCTGCCCACAGTGACTGGGTCGTCAAACCGAACTCCCGGTCCGGGCGCGGACACCGAAGCGGTTTCAGCCAGCAACAACCCGAAGATCGCCACGCGCACGCCGCCCAGGTCGCGGATGATGTACCGGCTTGCACCGCCAAACGGCTTGCCGGTTCGCCTGTCAAACACGTTGGCGATCGTATAGGCGAACCGCGACTCTCTCATTCGTTCGCGCAACACCTCTGGCCCGAAGTCGAATTCGTGATTGCCCAGAGTGGCGATGTCCAAACCGGCGGCGTTGAGCGCAGCTACCATCTGCTTCCCTTTGAACAGGCGCGACGCAACCGACGGCGAAATGAAATCACCCGAAAGCAGAAACAACGTGTGCGGCGACTGAGCGCGAATCTGTTTTTGAAGAGTTCCCACGCGAGCCATGCCGCCGCGCTTACCTCTGTCAACCGGTGAGATTTGATAGACGTCGTTTAGCTGAAGAATAGTGATTGTTGTTTCAGGCGGCGATTGCTTGAGCTGCGCGATCGCGTGCGCCGGTAACACTACAACGCTACAAAGAACCCAAAGAGCTATTCTGATTCGCATCAACTGTTCTCCTCGCCGCGCCTTGTTGCGAATGAAACAAAGGCGGTTAATTCTACAAGGCTCGGCAGCGGAATCGAAATCGAAACTTGGATCCGAGTAGACCTTAGCTCGGAGGCTCGATTTCAATCGTGCAGTGTGCGGAAAGACTGAGAGTGATTTGAGGAACGGCACCAAATCCGCGTCTCAATCGCTATGCCGGTAAGGATCCCTTGTCGGGTCGAGCTGACGCGTGGTCTGTTCGGTAACGCTGGGTGGCGGGAAGAGGACTTCATTGCGAGGAGGTGGAAGTTCTCCAGTCCTAGCCCCCGCCGGCATAGCGGTTTGGTTCGCTCCCGGCGCCAGGTGGGAGCCGTATTTTGCGCTGACGATTTCGGCGACGCCTTTGCCAAGCGAGGCGAACGCGGGAATGAGCATCCAAAACCACCATCCCCTCCCGGCATTGCTCAGCCCGAGGGCAAGGGATACAAGCAGGAACCCGAGGCCGACAAACACCTTGGTTATTCCGTTGGCCAAACTGGCCGGGCCGCCGCGCTCAAAGTCGTGCCGGCCACGTCTCCTTGAACGAGCCTCGGGCAAACGCCCAGTCAAAGCTTGCGGCACCAGGCTTAAGTTGCTTCCGCACGAGCGGCAGAACTTCGTGTCGTCGCCGTTTTGCGTTGCGCATTTCGGGCAATACATTGATGTTGACCTCGAGCTGAAGTTGCGGAAGGCGATTACGCTTCTAGAGGCTAATCTGTTCTGCGCGGTATTTCAATGAGAAAACCGTCCCGCCAGACGCCAACCATACGTCTGGCGGGATCCGGTCCAGCCTGTCATGGCTTATCAGGGCGCCACAAATACAAGTTCTACTCGCCGGTTCATCGCGCGCGCAGCCAATGTCTTTCGCGCCGAGACCGGAATCGTCGCGCCGCGTGATTCGACTCTGAAGCTCGAACGCGAGACGCCGAGCGCCGCCAAATAGTCTGCTACTGCCTGTGCGCGGCCCAGCGCAAAAGCGTCCGCGTTGGGCCGCGAGTCTGAATGGCTCTCGATAGAGAACGCGGCGTCCGCATGAGCTGCGATGAATCTCGCAAGCGCGTCCATCTTCGACTTCACTCTCACGTGTAGAGTCGTCTGGTTCAGCACGAAGAATGAATCGCTCAGCGTAGCTGCAAAGCCGTTCCCGCTTGGCTTCACAGTGATGAGCGCGGCAACTCCCGCCTGCAACGCGGCGAAGTCCCGGCGGCGACCTTCGGCTAGCTGCTTTTCGCGCTCAGCCCGCTCCATTGCTTCGACTCTTGTGGAGGTTTCGTTCAGCTTCGCGTTTGTCGAAGAATACTGCGACTGCAACTCGGCAACGCGCCCGCGCGCTTCCGTGAGGTCCTGGCTCAGGCGATCAGCCTGGTTGCGCAGCCTGTCGGTCTCGGATTTGAGTGAGCGATTTTCCGCTCGCGCATCAGCGGCTTCACGCATCACCCGATCGAGTTGGTCTTGCGCGTTCTCGCGAGCGATCTCGGAAGCCCTCAATCGCGACTGGGTGTCGGCCAACTGCGAGCTGAGATCGGAAGCTGTATCGGTCGCGCGGCGCACCTCGGCATCGCGCCGGGAGATCTCGGCCCGCCGCTCGGCCGCTAGCGCGCGCTCTTCGGCGATGTCCCGGGTGCGGACGGCCATCGTTATGGACTCGCGCGCGATTCGGCCTACGTCGTGGACCTTCGCGCCGTGACGAAACGCGTCTTCAGCTTGATTGAGCAAGTTCGCCGCTTGATTGAAGTCGTTGGGGGCGTAACGCTCGCCGTCAGCCAGCCGGGCGATTTGCACCGCTCGTCTTGCTTGCAGAAGTTCCATCGGAGTCTTGTTGTAGTCTCGCTCGGCAAGCGCCGGCACGCTCGTATCGGTGTAGTACTTGCCCGAGTCGCCGGCGAAGGAGATCTCCGAGACTTGCACCTGAACGTTTTTGGATGTTGGCGCCAGGTTCTCGAGCACTACCATGCGAGAGGGCAGCTTCACCAGATAATGAGGCTCGGCGGTTACGATCATTGCGAAGGTCTGTTGCGGAGTCGCCGTTTTGAGCCGAGCCGAGCTGCCCGAAAGACGAAACTCTCCCAGGTTATCCACCTGCCCAGCGGGCGTGATGGCCCACAACACATAAGTCGTATAGTCGGCTCCGTAGTTGAATGCCGGGTTCATGTTTTGAATGGTGATATCTATCTCGCTCTCGTTTCGTTTGCGCCACCGTTCGACTGTAGCTTCGCCGCGCGCGGTCGGTTTGAGAGTGGTGCCGGCCAATTGCACGGAGACAGGATCTTTCAAGTAAGTGACTGCTATGGTTCGACGGCGAACGTCGCCCCCGGCTTGCCCAAAGGCGAGTGAGCCGAGCGCCAACGCCGCCAGCAGAACGCTGATCGAGATCGTGGGAGACTTTTTCATACACATCCTCTCGCTGCGGAGAAATCTAACAAAGCCGCGCCCGGGGCTATCGGAGATGCGCCTTGTTGTTGAGTTTAACGCCGGTAGCAGAGTGAGGTTTCACAACGCGAATTCTAGCAAGCGCGCGTTGACGCTCACAAGCCAGCAGAACACCGGGCAAACTGCCCGGGATGATCCTTAAGAGCTTTGGCGACCAAGCGACTTGAATGTCGGGCGAGAGATCCAACAGTGGTGTCGTTCTCCGGGTCAGCGAGCGAACCCGTAGGTACCTCCCTTTCTGCTCACTGAACGTTCGTTATCAAGCTAGGAGCACTAACCGGTTTCATCACAACTCGCTTGCATAGGCTTCTCGGTAAGCATTCGTACCCCGGTGAAGCCTATTCAAGCGAGCTAGCCTTCACTCAGCTAAAGCGACAATAGGTACTGAACCAGATCATTTTTCTCTTGATTGGTCAGACCCAAGGTGAAGCAAGTGTTATAGTGATTAACGACATCCAGCAAAGTCGCAAAGCGACCATCGTGGAAGAAGCCGCCTTTCTGGTGCGACCACAATCCTTTCAAGGGCGATGTGCGGTACCGCCTGTCCGGGCCGCGATTGGCCTGAAAATCATCAATGCAAACATCTGCCGCCGTGTGCAGGTTCCAGCCAGGTTCCGTGTAGATTGGGCTCACGTGACAGTTGTTGCATCCCGCCTTGCCTTCAAACAGCTTGTCGCCGCGGTCTGCTGCGGCTTGGTCAAAGCTACCATCCGGGGGCTTCGGCGCGGGAATCGCAAGTTGATAAAAGTGGAGCGCCGGAAGCTTGGCTGTAATCAGGTCATCGTCAGGATTAATGTGTGGCAGATCGGCGAAGCCGTGCGATGCGGCGATAGGAAATTGCGCAGCGTTATTCAAGCGAGGATCGAAGAACCTGCCCTTTCCGTGCATCTCAAGATTAGCCACGAAGGCATTCCAGTGTGTCACCGATCCCCATCCGGTCCAGGTGTGAAGGTTCACTCCTACAAGTCCGAACGCGGGCGGTATCAACGTAGCGCCAGGCACATTCGTGCCTGTCACAACACGGTTGGAGATCTGTTGCGGATTGAATGCCTTGCCGTCCAGGAATAACTCTGCATCAAACTTTCCCGGCCCCCAACTGTGAAGCACCTGTCTGACAGTGTCCTGGCTCACGCCAAGAAGATTCGCAACCGAACTGAGGTCGGGGGCAAGAGCGATGACTGCGCCTACATTGAGGTCGCGGTTGGCCCACCCATCAAGGCGATGGCCTATACCCGAAGCCAGCGAGTTATCAACCGAGGAGTGACAAATAGCGCACGTGATCCCAACTGATTTCAACCTGTCGCCCTGAAAGATTCCCTTCACTCCTATTACAGCATTGAGTTTCAGCAGAGCAAGCGTGGTGGCAGAGTTGTTGAGATCAACGCGGCCCTTTTCCAAGTCCTTCCGTAACTGTTTGGGAAGGGCGTCGAGGTCTACTTTCAAGCCGAGACCGAGCGCTGCCGTCGGAGTCAAGCCCGGCCCAACGCCTCCCAAGCTTGCACCCTCAATTGCCTGATGGAGCTTAAGCAGATCGCCCCAGAAAGCTTCATCACCGAAAGTATCAAACCGAAAAGTTTGCCTGCCTTCGTCCATCATCCTCTCTGCATTAGCAGTGATCTGATCGTCGAAACTTTTCACTTTCGCTTTTTGGAGCTGTACCTGAGCGGCTGATTGATCCTGGGCTCGGCCCCTGTCAATGTACAGGAACAGAAATGCAACGCCGGCCAGCAGGATCACCACTAAAGAGACAAGTTTTTTGAAGTGCATAGCGCGGGCTTTGTGAGGTGAGATTTCTTGTTGTCCGTGGCCTTGCAACGCAAAGTCGCGGTGCTGCGTGGATGTGTTGATTTGCTTGACGTCGTCATCCATTTCCTCTTACCTCCATTGAAACTGGTACGCATTCCCTGCGAGCGTCCACCTGAGTAAATGCCTTCCGGCATTTTTGGTCGCGGCTGTAATCAGCTAGTATTAACTCTTAACTGGCGTCGCCTTAGCCGCAACGCTATTAGCATGCATCCTAATACTTGAATTGTAAAGGAGCTTTGATGACCGATCCGAATGAATACAAGGGGCTACGATTCGCCTGCGAGTGTGTGTCGTCGCAGAGTGGGTACGGTGATCCATGGGCTAGTATCTCTCAAAAGAAGCTGCTCCCTGACGGCACAAAGGAAAGCATCATAAACTCGGTAGGTAAGGAGCCGAAGACAATAGCGCAGCTTGCCAAGGAACTCGATCTTTCGCAACCAAGTATTCATAGGCACATCGGTGAAATGATGGCCAGTGAGCTCTTACGTGAATCTGAAGAGTGGGAGAGGAAGTATCCCACCGAGCGTTATTACGAGCCTAACTTTCCTGTCGTGAGAGCGGATGAACGCGCCGAGTTTGAAGCTGCTTGCCAAGAGATGGCCGAGCGTGTGGCTGACCTGTTTGAAAAGCGGCGCAAACAACTCGAAAGCGCTTTCAATAAGACCGATCTGGCTAATCGGGGATGGATGTTTGCAGATATTGCACAATACCTCTACGCTAGCGTACAACGCGGCGCGCGCGAGTTGCTCGAACAACGTGGCACGCTTCAGCCGCGCGAAAAACACCGCAATGGCGTAGAGTGGGTTTTCTGGGCAGAGGAAGCAGACGCAAACAAATAATAAGAACCAGCCTCGGCGCGCGGTCTCTTGCGAAAGCCCGCTGCGTTTGATCAGGAAAGCACATGGCTCAGCGTCGAGTTGAGGTCGTCAAACAGGATTGGCTTGAAGATCACCTCGCTCACAAGCTCACGGTTGTCGTCAACGGTCTCAGCCGGAACGGCGTGGCCGGTTATCAATACCACCATTACACCTGGCCAGCGGCGCACTTCGCTCGCCACCGCCCAGCCTTCCATCTCGGGCATCGAAAGATTGGTGAACACCAGATCGAATTGGTCACGCTCGAGCTTGGCAAGAGCCTCGTGCCCGCTTCCCGCATGATCGGTGCGATGACCAGCCGAGTTCAGCATGCCTACCAGCGCTTCGCGAACCCGCTGATCGTCGTCTACCACGAGCACATTTGCCGACCGCGGGCGAGCCCTGCGATCGCGCTTCGCTTGCTTCTGAACGCTATCGGCTACCGGCAGCCTTATGGTGAACGTAGTGCCTCGGCCCGGGCTGCTGCGCGCTTCGATGCGGCCGCCGTGCCGTTCGATGATGCTGTAGCTCACCGCCAGCCCCAGCCCTATTCCTCAGCCGTGTCTTGATCCGTGGCCGTGGCCCCTCGAAATGATCCAACAGGTCTTTGAAGCCTTGCCAGTTTGAAACTCAAACGTTGGCTTCCTCTGTTCAACCACTCCAGCAGAATCTCCATTGCCCTGCCGTAGAACTCTTGGATTCCGGCAGCATACCCTTTCACTCCAGAGTAGTTGTAATACCCACGGAGCTTCCGGTTCAGCAGCGGGAAGAGCACACGGAGCCTGACGTTGCGCTTCTGCTTGCACCACTGGGTGAAGTTGGCGATCGAGGAGTTTCTTTCTGGAAGTTCGGCGCGCTACGTGAGGCTTGCCCGCGCGGTCTTTGTCCCAGAGAAACTCGAACCCGAGAAAGTCGAATCTCGATGAGCCTGGCTTGTTGCTTCGACTGAAGTGAATCACTCTCGTCTTGTCAGCAGCCAGGTAGAAACCTACGTTTTCGAGCCGAAACGGGTCAAGCGCCTGTTTGATTAAGCGGCGTGGTTAGACGGCTTCGTGAAAGCAAGCCTCACGCCTGAGTTGGCAAGCTTATCTCGGGCGCAATGTGTGCCTCCGCGACACACGGCCATTTGCGAATAACATCGACATAATCCGCAGGCGATTCGCCCGGCGGCAGAATCACCTGAACATAGCGTTGTAACTCCCGTTCGTGCTTCGACAGCTTCGACGGGTCGGCCCCGGCGAGAGTCGGCACCTTGTAGACTATTCTGCTGTTCTTAGGCAGATCGCCACGTGGTGTAAACTTCTCGCCAGAGTCCGACTCGAAGACGCGGCGGCTCCGGTCAAGCCTCCATCCGGTCTTCAATTTCAAATCCACAGGAATCCTGATCTTGCTATCAGAGGGCAACGTCACCGGTGGAATCATCTCAGCACCATCCAGATCAGACTTTCTTCATCGCCATCGGGAGATTCGGCAGCGGACCAATGTTCTGCGTCAACGGCACGCCTGGACCGGGTTCTTGGGGGGTGCCCGTATTCATAAGGAACTTTCTGACTTTGTGCGGCGGGAGTGGCGAGCCATTCTTGGCTTTCGCCCGGCCTTGAAGACACGCGACGGCTCCAGTGATGATCGGTGAAGCGCTTGAAGTGCCCGAGAATCGAAGAGTGTACCAGGAGTTCTCTGAAGCGCCGCCTTGTGCGTCACCATATCCCAGCGTCGTAACATGCCAACCCCAGCCTTGGACGTTGACGATCTTACCATAGTTCGAAAAGAAGATGCGCGAACGCGGTACGCCGAGCGAAGTGTACGAGGGGAGCGACGCTCCGAATCCATCAAAGTCAACGTGATTCGCCGGAGGAACACCTGCGCCTACTACTATCGCGCCGCTGTCTTTTTGCAAACCGGTTCCATTAAAGATCGCCAGATCGAAGTTCTCATCTCCGTTGCCCGCCGCTTCAACGACGGTAATCCCCTTAGCGGTGGCTGCCACAATGGCAGAAAAGATGTCGCCCCAGAACTGCATAGCAACGAATTTTCCGTTTGGCCCGGTGGCCTGCAACTCGATGAGGATTACGTCCCCGGCCTTCAAGAAATTCGCCGCGTTATTGATTGCAGCGGCCGTATTGAACACTCCGCCGACTATAGCCGAATGAACGACGGCCTTTGCCTGGTGGCTGATGCCAACTGTCCCTTTGTTGTTGGGTATGGAAATCATCTCGCCCAGCACCGCGGTGCCGTGGTTTCGCCAGCCCAGATCATCGATCACGGTGCCGCCGATGAGTTGAATGCCCGAAGGCAAATCTTCGTGCTGCCGGTTCCAGTTGCCTTCGATATCGCAGATTGTGATGCCCTTGCCTTTCGCTCCTGCGAGGCTCCATACTTCGGCGGCTCCGATGCCATTTGGGGGCGCGTAAAGATAGCCCTGTGCCGGTTCGAAGTTGCGGCTTCCGGGGGCTGTACCGGCAGGCATCGCGGGCACGGGACGCGGTGCGACGTACGCCTTCCAGACCGCCTCCTTCCGGTTAAGCTCTCTTGCGATCTTGCCGGCATCGCGGCTGTTCTTTGGAACGACCTGGACGAAACCGCTTTGAATGAACTCAGTGTCCATTCCTTTGTCCTTGAACTTGTCAGGGTCGGGCTCCGGAGGCAAAGCCGCCGCGATTCCAACCCGCGCACGAACCGCGGCTGATTTCAAGCCGAAATGGGAGCGTATGGCCGCGACATCATACTTCGCCAGAACCTCGTTAAGCTTCTCCGACTGCGGAGCGGCGGCGGCAGGCGCCGCAAATCTCGACGCTGTGAATGCAACAGGGCTCTCGTAACGCAGTTCGACCACGACGTAATCAGGGACGTCGGGCGCTTCAAACCTGGTGCCGACAAACCCCTCTTTGGTCTGCTGGCCTGTTTGTACCTTGGCTTTCTGTTTCTTTGGCATATCGATTCTCCTTCAGTGGATTCTTTTCTCTTAACTGGAATAGACGGAACTTCGTCATGCCACGATGCAGAACTTTTTGAATGGTACGATTTTTTTCCGCGAGTGAGGTGTAGCAGAAGAGCGGCTGCTGCGCGACGCCGCGGCAATTCGGCTCGGGTTCTTTTAGTCAAGCGCGGTCATAGTGTATGTTCAACGGCGACTTGCGTGGCCGCTCGGGTCGGGTCTGAGGGAGAGGGTGCCCAGGCCGCGTCGAAGTCTTAACACGTTTAGGCGCCAGCCTCTTCAAAATGAGTGTCGCCCCATATACCCTTCCATTGCTTCTTTTGGGACGAAGCTCTCCAGCGGGAAGTCTTCACCAAACGCTGCCCTGCTGTATTGTTCTATCCCTACCGGCTCCTCGAGCATCGGATCATAGACTAGGCCCTCGCAGCAGCACACATAATGCTTTGTCCAGGTGATACTGCCGTAATACTTCTTCGGAATGAGAGGGTGGTGAAATCGATATCCTGGTCTGACCGTTTCCTTATGCAAGCACGCAATGAAAGGCTGATGTCCAACATCGATCAGCAATCTGGCAATATCACGTGCTATTGCCAAACAGTTGGCTTCATAGCTGTCTGCGAGCAGGCGTCGTTTGTCGGTTAAGTAACTTAACAGCGATGACATATATCGTTACTCTGGACGCGGTTGAGTATACGGCAAGTCTTACAATGCGGTAAGGCGGAGTTGATCAGGTTGCGGGCTTTACTCTGCTCGCCGTGGCTCCTTGCGGATCTGTGCACCCGGAGCTCAACGCGGAACCCTGAACCCGGAACTCTGAACCGCGAAGCGTTCAGATCAGGAGAGCACCTGGCTCAGCGTCGAGCTGAGATCGTCAAAGAGGATTGGCTTGAAGATCACCTCGCTCACAAGGTCGCGATTGTCGTCAACGGTCTCAGCCGAAACGGCATGCCCGGTTATCAATACCACCTTTACTCCCGGCCAGCGGCGGCGCACTTCGCTTGCCACCGCCCAGCCATCCATCTCGGGCATCGATAGATCGGTGAACACGAGATCGAATTGAGCATGCTCGAGCTTGGCAAGAGCCTCGTGCCCGCTTCCCGCATGATCGGTGCGATGACCGGCCGAGTTCAGCATGCCTACCAGCGCGTCGCGAACCCGCTGATCGTCGTCCACCACCAGCACATTTGCCGATCGCGGGCGAGCCCTGCGATCGCGCACAACTTGCTTCTGAACGCTGTCGGCTACCGGCAGACTTATGGTGAACGTAGTGCCGCGGCCCGGGCTGCTGCGCGCTTCGATGCGGCCGTTGTGGCGTTCGATGATGCTGTAGCTTACCGCCATCCCCAGTCCTATGCCGCTCGTGCCCTTGGTCGTGAAGAACGGCTCGAATACGTGCTCACAAACGTCGCTGGTCATTCCAATTCCGCTGTCGGTCAAGCTCGCGTGGATGAAGCCGTCTTTTAGGTCAGTGGCGATTCGCAGGCGGCCTCCTTGCGGCATCGCGTCCAGCGCGTTGAGGATGATGTTTACGAACACCTCGCGCAACTCCGACCCCGACCCTCTCACGCCGGGAATTGTGTGAAGGTCCAGGTCGACGTCGTACTGCAGGCCGCGCGCTTGCGCTTCGTCGCACCATCGAGCCTTGGTGAGCGTGGTCGAATCTTGAATCAGTTGATTGACATCAATCGCCTCGTTCAACCCTTCGTTTTGCTGAACTCCAAACGCCTGAATGCGCTTCACCGTTTGGGCGCCGTCTAGCGCGGCCTGCTCGATGATATCGATGCGCTGGGCCAGCCCTTCATCCGGACAATCGCGCTTTATCAGTTGAGCGTGTCCCAGTATCGCGGCAAGTATGTTATTGAAGTTGTGCGCTACCCCGGACGCCAGTTGACCCAGCGCGCGCAGCTTATCAGCCTGGGCCGCGCGCTCGCTCGCCACGCGGTCCTCGGTGATGTCGCGAGCAATCGAAAGGATGCTGGTAACTCGCCCTTCGTCGTAGATCGGCGTGTGGGTGAGCAGGAGCAGCCGGTTCTCGCCGCTCTTCCTAGCGACGTTCATTTCGAACGTCTGAGCTTCGCCTTCGAGCGCGCGCGTGAATCGCTCGATCGCGACCTTCTTCTGATCGCCGAAAACAAACAGCCGATAGTCACCCGATTCAAGTTCCTGCCGCGAGTATCCGGATTGCTTGATCAACTGTTCGTTAAACCAGATCAGGCGGCCTTCAGGCGAGAACGCAAGTATCGCGTCATTGGCGTGCTCGATCAGCTTGACGAGGAAGCTGCGCTGCTCGCGGGCGACCGCCTCCGCGGCTCGCAGCTCTGACAGATCTCTTACTATGCAGACCGCGCCGCGCGGACCGGCATGATCGCCGTTATCGCGCAAGCTATCGCCGAGGCCAAAATGGTTTCTGGAGCCATTTGTGACTGGAGAGATGGTAACCAGGACGGGCCGCGACAACCGCTCTGGCACAAGCTCAAAGGTGGCGGGTCTTCCTGTCTTCATCACCTGCGCGACGCGGCACGTTTCGCCCTCAACACCTTGCAGGAGGGTGCAACACCTCCGGCCGATCAACTCGCGCACGTCAGCGCCTTCAAATGCCGCAGCCGCCGCATTGATGCGCCGCAGCACCCCGTTTTGATCGAAGATGAAGATTCCATCGCTAAGCGCATCGAAGGTGGCTTCCCACTGTACCTTGCCGTGCGAAACCAGCTCGAACAGCTCCGCGCGCTGCAGCGCGATGACGACCTGGGCGGCGGCGGCGCGCACCACTTCCGCTTCGTCGTCGGTCCAGTTGCGCGGCCCCGACTTCATGATAGCCGTGATCACCAGGCGCGGCGCGCCTTCGTAGGAGAGCCGCGCCGACATGAACGAGTGGGCGCCGGCCGCGCGAAGCGATTCCTGAGCGCGCCTATCCAGGCGCTCGTCCTCTTCGGAGTTGCAGCACAGGATCACGTCGTTTCCCACGAGGTCGGCGAACGTCATCAAGTCTTCACTGCGGTATGCCGTATCAGGCCTACAAACCTTCCCGTCGCTGTATTCGCATTCGGCTTTCCATTCCCTGCTCAGCTCATTGAACCGCGTTACGAGAATTCTGTCCGCCGCAAGATGCTCCCCGAGCTCGCGCGCTACAACCGGGAATATTTCATCCAGCCGGTTTGACTGGTTGATGCCGTGAATGATGTGACTGATAAGCGCCGCGCGTTCGGCCGACTGCTTCGTCTCCTGAAACAGATTGCTGTGGCTGACTGCGACCTCGACCTGCGCAACGACCGTTTCTATTAGCGCAATATCGCTTGCGGTCCACTTGCGAACGCGGTCGGTCTGATTGATCGAGAGACCGCCCCAACATGATCCATTGACAAATATCGGACACACGATCTGCGAAAGGGTGAGTGGCTCGGTCTGCCACGTTCTAACCGTCGATGCCAGATCGGGGTATGCCGCCGCGAAAGCGCGCACGTCGTCTATGATCAGCGTCCGCCGGGCCTCAAGCACGTAATTGCCAATATAGTCGTTGGCTGATGTCCAAACGTGACTTAATGACAGAGCCGGGTCGCTCAAATGCTCGGCGACGATGACGCTCTCATTTCGGATCAACTTGCGGAAGTAGGTTCGGTTCGCTCCCAGCGCGCGGCCGACTTCTTGCACCGCCACCCGTAGGGTCTCTTGCAGGTCCAGCGAGCGTCGAATGGAAGCGACGATTTGATTGACCAGAGAGGCGCGCTGGGCCGATTCGCGAACCTCGCGATACAGCTCAGCCTGGCGTATGGCCACGGCCGCTTGATCAGCAACCGATTTTACAAGATCGACTTCCCATGGCGTCCACGTGTGGGGTTGGTCGCAGTGATGAAGGCTCAGTATTCCGATCGGCTTGCCATGGACACGAATTGCCGTCGTGAGAATCGCCTTCACGCTGCCGGCCGCGATTCGGATTCGCAGCGGAGCAAGGGTCGGGTCGTTCGAAGGATCGCTTACCGCCACTGGTCTATCCGACGAGAGTACCGACTGCAAAAACGGATTGTTCACCGTTTGAATCTCGTTCAACACTGGTGGGCGGGCAGAGCAGCACTCGGCCACGTACACGTGGGTGACGGGAACCATCTCGGGCAAGGGGCTAGGAAGCAGCGCCAGGCGGCAGCGGCAAACGGAAAGCGCGACGCCCAGCTCGTTGACGATCGCTTGCAACACCGCATCCGAATTGAGCGAGCTGTGAATGGCTGAACCGATCTTGCTGATGAGCGCATCGCGTCGCGCTGCCTCTTGCGCTTCGCGATAAAGCTCAGCCTGATAGAGAGCCACCGCAGTCTGTTCGGTCACCAACTCGAGGAGCTTCATCTCATCTTTCGAGAACACCCGCGGGTTGTCGAACTGCTCGAGCGCAATTGTGCCTACGGTGTGTCCGTCGTAGCTGATCGGAGCCAGCGCTATTGCGCGCACGCCGAGCCGTACGCAGACCGCGCGCATTATGGGATCGCTCTCGTTGGTGTCGGGTACGTCTATGATCTGGCCCGAAAGCAACTGGGCCAGCAGCGGGCTCCCTTCAAGGTCGAGCTCGCTGTCTTTCAGGGTCGGCACCAGCACGCTTGATCGGTACTCGGCTCGAGCAAGAAAGCGGGAGTCTCCGCTCGAGTCGCCGGCGCGGTGCTTATAGATCACGACTCGGGTCATTTTTAGCGTCGTCCCGATGCCGTCGACGGCGAGCTTCAATATTTCATCAACGCGGGCCGCGCTCCTGATGGCGGTCAACAACCGGTTTATGAGTGCTTCGCGGCCGGCGGCGCTTGTTGCCCGCTCCTGTGACTGAAAGTGGTGTATGGTGAGGCTCAGCGTAGACGCCGCGGCTTGCGCGAGGTGCTTGTCTTGAGCGGACCAGCGCCGCTTGCTGCCCTGATAGAGAAGGACCGCGCCGGCGGTTTCTGAATCGATCACAAGCGGAACTAACAGGATCGACTTGATGGCCGACTCTTCCCCTCTATTGGCTCCGCGCGCGAGCCACCGGCTCACCCGTGGGTCTAATGTCGCATCCGATATTTCCAGCACTGAAGCGTGCGAGCCGACGTCCCGCGCAATCTCGATGTCAAGCTGTCGAAGCTTCTCCCTTTCGACGGGGCCGATGCCGCTCGCGCAGTAGTCCCCCGTTCGCCTCATTCCGCTTTCATCTCGAATGAGGATGGCTACGCGCTCAAGCCTTAGTGTGCCGCCGATCTCGTCGGCAGCGCTGCGCAGCGCGGTGCTTAAGTCGGATGATGACTGAGCAAGCGCAACTATCTTGTCGATAAGCGCGCATCCGCGCGCCTGATCTTCGCGGCGCGAGAAAAATCGGTTCTTGAAAGAGAGTCTCATAGCGAAAGCAAAAGTAAAAAGTTGGGGACGTGTAACGTGTCCCTCGGGGCGCCCGTCAGTCGAAAAACGCTCGTGCGACGCGAGGAGAGCGATCCCGGAAAAAAGCTTTGCAGGTTCACCCTTTTGTTTTGTTTCATCTGGCCCATCCGCTCGCGACCTGTTCTCCCGACATGGTTAGAACAGAGTAGCGAATATCGACGCCGGTTCTGGCGTCCTTCATCGTCAGCCCCGGCTCCGTTGAGAGATGCCGAATCTCTCGCCAGCCGTCGAGCGGCACCTCGGTGAACGCTTGCACGATAACCGGGTCGAAGTGCGCGCCCGAGCACCGCGTCAACTCCTCCGCAGCGTCGTCGAAAGAACGCGCGGCTCGGTAAGGTCTATCGGAAGTCATGGCATCGACCGCATCGGCAACTGCGAATATGCGAGCGCCCAGGCATATCTGATCGCCCTCGATTCGGCTGGGATATCCGCTCCCGTCGCAGCGCTCGTGATGCTGCGCTACGATATCAGTCGCGCCTTCGAGGAAATCGATCCCTCGCAGGATCTGCGCGCCGAACTCTACGTGGCGACGCATATACCTCCACTCGTCTTCCGTAAGTGCGTCACGTTTGAGCAGTATTCCGTCGGGGACGCCTATTTTGCCGATGTCGTGAAGCAGCGCGCCGTTTTCCAGAGTGATCAACTCACGGTCATTCAGTCCGATTTGTTTGCCGAGGCGGAGGCAGTACGACACCACTCGATCAGAGTGGCCCTTGGTCTCCACGTCTCTGGCTTCGAGGGCGGCCGCGAGCGCGCGGAGCGTTGCGCGATAGTTCAGATACAGTTTCTCCAGCGTCGAGTTTAGATTCGTGTTTGCGACGGTCAGCTCGCTAGTGCGCAGACTAACGAGATGCTCGAGGTGCTGCTCGTACTGATGATTAGCTCTTAGCAGCGAGCGGTGGCGAAGCGCGCGAGCAACGGCGGACTCGACGTCAGACAGATCGAACGGTTTGGTCACATAGTCGAACGCGCCGCGCCGCATGGCTTCAATTGCGCTCTGGATGTTCAGGTTGCCTGAAATCAGTATGACTACAGTGTCGCGCGAGTGTCTGGTGATTTCCGCCAGGAGCTCGAGCCCGCTCATACCTGGCATCACTATGTCTGATAGGACAAGGTCATACGTCGTTTCCTTCAGGTATTCCATCGCCTCGACCGCGCTGGTGGCGGTCTTGCAATGATGCGTGGCGCCCAGCAAGGAGTTGAGCACTGAAAGAACATTCGGCTCATCGTCGATAATGAGTACTTTGGCGGGCCGATTCTGAGTGAGGCTCAGCGGCGCGCCGATCAGTCCAGTCATCGGTTTTGACCTGAGATTGTGAGTAAAGTAGGGGCACAGCCCTTGATGCAGGCTGGGTCTAAAGTCCGGGGAACGGCACGATCTTAGTACAATGAAGGGTTACGTGCAACACTTTTCTCGCCGAAATTGGAGAACTGACGAGCTATTGCGATTCGGCATAGTCGAGCTTGAAGTAAACACTGTCGTCGCAGACAACGAATATGAATTTCCGTCCGCCGATCTCGACGTGAGTTATTCCCTCGGGCTTCATCTTCGGGTCGAGATCCTGCTCCCTGCGAAGCGCAGCCTCGGATCCGCCTTGGTCGCCCGTCCATTCCCACAGAGTGAACTCGCTCTTGTCGACATTTTCGGGCGCCCCGGAAATGATCAGGAATGAGTTGGACTCCGGGTCGTACTGGATGTCGCGGACGCCAAGCCCCCCAAGCTTCAACGGGATGGCACTCGGTTCGGCAAGCTGAAGATTATCCACTGAGAATGAGCCGGCTGGGTTACGCAGCTTGATGGCCACGATGAACGCGCTTCCATCTTTTCCGAGGGGCCCGCGCAGGCCAAGCAGCCAGCGCCCGCGTTTGAAGTCCCAGGCGATTCCTTCAATGTTTAGACCGCCTGCGCTGCCTTTCTTATCTGCATCTTTCAACTCTGGGACGTTGGCAATCAAAAAGTCGCGGAGGTTCGTCATTGTTTCTGCCTTCGGTACACTCTGACTCGCCGCATCAAAGGCGAATCTCACCAGCGCATTGCGCTCTCCGGCGTTTGGCTGAGATTGGGAGCCCACGATGTAGAAGAAGTTTCCGTCCGATGTAATGCCTTCAGGATTTTCAACCACCGCTCCAAGCGGAATCGGCTTGATCTGGCCAACCTGCTGCCCCGATTCGTCGACTTGCATCCATAGAACTTCGCCCGGCCTGCCGTCGTCAACAATGAGAACGCCGTTGCTTCCCGGAACGTGCACGGCGCCTGAGGCTTCAAAGCGCCCGCCTTGAAACGGGATGCCTGCGCCCTGAAGCTTCATTTTAGCTTTGCCCTTCGTGCCGGTTTCGATGACCGGCTTCTCAGGTCCCGATCGCATCCAAATTGGCAACAACACCGCCAGCAACACAGCCAACACAACGCTCATCACCTGAGCAACTATTCGACTCGTGGCGCCGATGTAGGCGGCCTTCATCCGCTCGTCGCCACCTTTTTTCTTCTTTTTCTTTTTCTTCTTTTCAGCCTTCTCGGCCTCGGTAGTGCCGTCACCTGCGACGACCGCGTCCGACTTCCCTTGCGCGGGAGGCGCGCCATCAGGCGAGGCCGCCAATGCTCCAAGAGCATTCTCGGCCGGAGCCGAAGCCTCCGGCTTGGATTCGTCAGCAGCCTTCGCGAGCTTTTCCCTTTCTCCGGTATCGCCTTTCTCGCCTTTCGCAGCCGCTATTCCAGCGAGTCTTCTCACTTCTTCCAACGCTTCGCCGGACAATACCGCGGTAACGTTAGCAGAAGTCTCGCCCGGATTTCTGAAGGTGAACACCGTCTGCCCCAGTTGAATTTTGTCGCCGTGTCTGAGCGTGTGCGCTTGCGAACCGAGCCGCTCGCCGTTGATGAAAGTACCGTTGCGGCTGCCCAGGTCGACAATGGTGTAGCCAGCGTCTCGGGCTATCACGATCGCGTGAGTGTTGCTCACGGTCGGATCAGACAGCGCGATATGGTTGTGCGCGGCCTTCCCTATTCCGACTTCGTGTTTGTCGATTAGGTACTCGAGCTTTTCTCCAGACGGCAGCACACCGATCAGCCTCGGCCCATAGTAATGATCTGCTTTTTCTCGTATCTGCGTTGCGGTAGCGAGGCGAATGCTTATCTGCGAACGAACCTCACGCCGTACTTTTTCGACAGCGCCGGTGTCGGTAGGGTCGGCCACTGCAAGGAGAGTCGTATCCGCTTCTTTCGCGAAAGGGAACAACTGGTGCTCGCGCGCGAGCCTGGGAGGAAACTCCGCAACGACGGCTTCGTCAATCTGCGTCTTGTTCAAATCGACTACCGGAATCTGAAACGTGCGGCTCATCAGATCGCGCAAGCTTTCTTCATCTGTCAGCCGCTCTTCGATCAACGCGAGGTAGAGCGTCCGGCCGCTCTTACCGCTGCGAACGCGATCAACATCGGCTTTTGAGGCAAGTCCAGCAGCCACCACAGCGAGGGCGAGCGATTCCCCGGTCAACGGTGGGGGCGCTGCGGGTTTGCCTGCGGCCGCAGCCTGCTCAATCTCAAACGCGCCGGTCTCGCTGTAGTCAGTAATCCGGAAGGTCAGCTTCGAGAGCCCCATTCCGATCACGTCGCCGTGATTGAGTTGTCGCGGCGCGGTGACTCGCTCGCCGTTGACGACGGTGCCGTTGCGGCTCCCGATGTCATTGATCGTGTATCCACTGCCCTCGAGGCGAACCATCGCATGAGCGCTGGACACTGCCGGATCGGCGATCACTATGTCGTTGCGCGGCCCCTTGCCGATTTGAGTTTCCTCGTTCTTGAGTTCTCGATCAAACACATCGCCCGTCGGAAGGAGAATCTTCAGGCTCGCCTTCGGCGGGGTGGCCGGTGCAGCCGGGTCCGCGCTGCCGAATGCATTCGCATCCAGGACCACAGTGCTTGCGGGCAACGGCTTCTTGCCTGCGAGAGCCTCGGATTGCACGTTTGCACTTGAGCCGGGGTCGCTCAGTACAGGGACCGGCTCCGAAGGATTGATCTTCAATTTCAGCGAATCGTAATAGGCGTTCAGCTCCTGCCCGCACCGATAGCAAAAGCGCTGCCCTTCGCGAGCAACGGGAGAGTTACACTTAGGGCATTCAAGAGGCATATGAACGTATTCCAGGTCCTCGCGAGCAAAGCGAGACTAGTTAGAATCCCTGGTTTCTTTGAAGCGTTTCCTGGCCGTCTGTCTAAAGCGCCGCGCCGGTCACGAGGACTTGGCCTGATGCGCGGATTATGATAGCGGCTCACAATATCAAAAGCAAGAAACGGCTCGAGAGAATAGACGGCTCAAGGGTTTATGTTTGACACGCCTTGAGGCGAGGTCTAGAATCGCTTCATCAGATATTCTTGTTAAGGAGCACAACATGCCTGGAATGCCCGAGATACTGATCATCCTGCTGATAATCATAATCCTGTTCGGCGCGCGTCGAATACCGGAGCTCGCTAAAGGTCTTGGTGAAGGCATCCGTCACTTCAAGACGGGAATACGCGAAGTTCCTAACGAGATCGACGATCGCAAGTATGGCGACGACGACCGCAAGCATCGCGACGAGCCGGAGCGCAGAGAAGAATCCCGCACGTCGGTATAAGCATAAGCTTGGTTCAGGCCCCTTCTCCCCGCATCCGAATTTGGTTCCGCCAACCTCCTGATAGTAGAGTTGTCAGTGGCTCGCAATGACAGCCAGTACAATCGAACACCGGCCGCAGTGGGGCAGGCAAACTGTTCTCGACTTTTGTTCGTCTAAGCTCAGGGACAATGCGAAGCTCGCTTTGAACCATCTCCAAGCTGGGTTCCTTGACACTCGAAGCTTGCTATGTTTCAATGCGCGCCTGACGACAAGAAATCGATCAACAAGCTGATGCCTCTTTTGATACAGCAGATATTGGTCTTCATTAGAGGGTGTTTTCGGACTGTCTGCGACGAAAGTTCGCTGCGCACACGAGTTAAATAACCGACCCGTTTCCGGGTGGGACTGTTCTTATTGAGATGAAAGGTTGTGAATGTTTATGAAGCAGTTTGACGTAAAACTGCCCAAGGTTGTTCTGTACCCAATCCTCCTCTGTCTTTTCACCCTGCCCGTCAAAGCGACAACGGCGGTGATGCTCACTGACACCGAATTGATCGTGAACTCGCGGTTGATTGTCAGCGGCAGAGTCGTCTCGGTGACTAGCGCTTGGGACGACCCAGGCGCGATTGTGTGGACCTATGTTGAAGTGCTCACAGACCGGGTGCTGAAGGGAGAGATAACCGAAAGGACGATTGTGCTGAAGCAGCTCGGAGGGGCGGTCGGCGAATCAGGCATCCGCGTCTTTGGACAACCCGAATTTCGAGTGGGTGGGCGCGTGCTTTTGTTCCTGAATACGGGAGCCGATGGCAGCCTCCATGCCGCTCACGCCTCCATCGGCAAGTTCTCGGTCATAGAAGACACAACCGGGAAAGAATTTGTCGAGCGCGCCATCCGGGCGAATGAGATCGAGTTTCTCGCCAGTCACAGCACTGGCGACATCACAAATCTGGCTCCCTTGGATGTCTACATCCGGAAGATCAAGCAAACGCTCCGGCGAGAGGCGACTCGCATAGCTGAAGTGGAATCCGAGCAGCGCACGCAACCTTTGCTTGAAATCCCTCCCGAGTACGTGCGCAAGAAAAAGCAATCGCCCGGCTTCACGCCTGAGTTTGCGTTTTTTAGCGGCGGCGTACGGTGGATGGAAGCCGACGCGGGTCAGGCGATACCTTACCGTGTCAATCCGAGCGGGTCACCGGTTGCAGGAGGAGGCGCCGCTGAGATTGCGCGAGCGATGGACGCCTGGCCTAACCAGAGCGGCGCGGCGATCCGGCTTCAGACTGCCGGTCAGTCAGGCAGTTGCGGGATTTCAATTGACGGCACCAACACCGTCTCGTTCGGGGATTGTTTGAATCAGTTGGATCGGGCGGTCGGCTGCTCCGGTATCGTGGCATTGACCGCGATCAGTTGGACCCGCGAGTCGAAGGTCATTGCCGGAACGACGTTCAACAGACTCCTCGAAGCGGACATAATATTCAACCGAGGTATGGATTGTTTCCTCGCAAACTCGGCGAATCTAGCCGAGGTTGCGTGCCACGAACTAGGACATTCGATAGGGCTCGACCATTCAGCCGATCCATCGGCAATCATGTGGGCTTCGTCGCGTGGGCGCGGACGCGATGCTACGCTGGGTACGGACGACAAGGCAGGTGCGGCGGCGATCTATCCAGCATCAAGCGGAAGCGGGCCCGCTCCCGGAGGCACGCCGGTAAGCATCACGACCGTTGGCGTGAACGAGGGTGTCGTCGGCCGGCTCTATAACACAACGCTGACCGCAGCCGGGGGAACGCCGCCGTATCGCTGGAGTCTTGTTGGAGGCGCGTTACCGCCCGGACTGAATCTTGCGACAAACGGCACTATTGACGGTGTTCCTTCGCTTGCTAGTTCGTACTCTTTCGCGGTTCAAGTGTTCGACTCCGGCAGCCCACTACGCGTGGATGGGAAGTGGTTCTCGATAAACATCCGTGCGAGTGAAGGGGCAGGCTTGCCGTCGGTCCCGGCGATCACCCGCGTGAAAGTAAAGGGAGTAAAGAAGCTGTGGGTCTTCGGCGAGAACTTCCGGGCAAACTCTCTTATCCTAATCAACGGTCTGATCTTCGAGCCTGTAATTTTCGAGCAAGACGGATCCCTCGGACAGTTTCTGGCTAAAGGAAAACTCAATCTTGGGCCGGAAGGAACAAACGTCGTCGTTGTTCTTACCAGTGAAAGTAGATCCGCGCCTTTCGTGTTCTAGTTCTTGCGAAGGGCGAAAGCCATACCGTGCCTCGCAGATGCACATACCGCCTAGAGGGTAGTAGGAATAGCTCGTCTCCGGTGGAAATCCGTGATGGCATCTGCTAACCTTTTCCCCCTTAAAGGGCGCTTAGCTCAGTTGGTAGAGCACTGTGTTCACACCGCAGGGGTCACTGGTTCGAGTCCAGTAGCGCCCACTGTTTTCTGGCCCGCCTGCGTAGGATTTCAGGAAAGAGTTATTGGTTATGATGAGACGCCCTACTAAAGCAATTAGCAGAAAAGCGGACTCAGTCCGCATCATCAAGATAACCGGGCGCCTTGACCCCGGCGAAGGACCCGATCAGCTCTTCGAAATGGTACAAGGCTTTTTGGAGGAAGACGAGATCAGTTTCTTGCTTGATCTGCGGAGCGTGACTTACATCAGCAGCACCGGGGTCGGTAGTCTGATCAAGTCCTACCGTTCGGTGCTAAAACAGAAAGGCCATCTGAAGTTGCTTTCTCCTTCGCAGTCGGTGAGAAACATTCTGGCTATTTCGAGGCTTGATGGTGTGTTCGAAATCTTCTCTGACGAGAGCGAAGCGCTGGCGAGCTTTAAGGACACAAAGGCCTGACCTTATGAGGGCTTTTTGTCTTTCCTGGGAGGCGGTTCCTTCGGCCTGTCTTGCTTTCCCTTGTCCCTTATGACGGGCGGTCCCGGAGGGTCTTTCTTCTTCTCGTCCTTGTCCTTCTTCTGTGCAAAGACGGTAGAACCGCTCCCTGGAGCCCCGACCATTGCGGTCGCACCGAATAGCGAGAGCGTGATTATGAGGAAAACTTTCTTCATACAACCTTAGTCCGTCTAGAATAGCACCATCAGTGCTCGTGCAAAACACCTTTCTATGCTGGGCGCGATGAAAACTCTTACGCTGGCCGCGCTGGAACCTACTTGCTTCGACCTCTAGTCCCGCAACATCTATTCCACTTTTGCCGCTTAGTCAACTTGGAAAATAACAGGGCTTACGTTGAACTCGCGAAATGTCGCCTATTGGGCTTCAACCTTTCAGTTCAATCGCGCACCTTTTAGTGCATTAGCTGGATGCTGGGGGCGGCGGTCGCGTTGCTGGCAGGTTGCTGATGGTTTATCGACGAGACGGCTATGCCTGGCTTATGAAACTGGATACCTGGACTGCTCCGCGGTTGTGTTCCAACTATTTCTTCCGCTTGTTGACGGCTTCTTTGAGCTGCTTCCCCGCGCTGAATCTGACCGCCTTGGTAGCCGGTATTCTTATTCGCTCCGCCGTGTACGGGTTATGTCCCCGGCGCGCTCTGCGATGTGATACAGCGAATGTGCCAAAGCCGACCAGAGTTACCTTGTCGTTTTTTCGCAGACTATCAGCGATTGCCTCCTTCACCGCATTGATCGCTCTTTCGGCCTCCGCCTTGCTGATCGAGGCCCGCTTTGCCACCTTCTCGATCAAATCGCCCTGGTTCATCGTGCCTCCTAAATATCGTAGGTCCTTTAGCCGCCTAGCCCAAGATATGGTAGACGTTTCGCCGGGTTTATAACATTGGGCCTTCGCGCTGTCAATAAGTTTCTTCGCTCGATGTTCCCTGGAATGGGTTCTGGTAGCCGGATTCAAGGCAGGCGGGTCTTTAGCGGCGCTGTCGTTGATACTCAAGCAATTTGTAAGATGACCTTCATGTTCTCCTTGGCTGCCGCCTCTTCGAATGCAAGCAAGCCGTCTTCAAGCGGCAGTCGCCGCGATATCAACGGGCTCAAATCTACGCGGCCGCTGGCAATGAGTTCTATCGCCGGTTGGAAGCGCCCGCAACGCGAGCCGACTATGGTCACTTCGTTAACGACGATTTTAGACGTGTCCAGCGATGTAGCTCCATGATGTGTGGACTTCAGGACAACTGTTCCTATTGGCTTAACAATCTCCAACGCAGTCGCAAGTCCTGACGGCGATCCGCTTACATCTATTGCAACGTCGAACCGCGCTTTGCATTCCTGATTGAGTGCGCGGGCGTCCATCGTGGAGCAATGAGCGTAAAAGCTTCGCGCAAGGTCCAACTTGTTTTTGTGCTTTCCGACGACGGTCAGCGAGCACCCCGTCTGAGCCATCACCAATACGACGAGCTGCGCGAGCTTGCCGTCTCCTACCACCGCAACTTCGTGGGAACTGTTGATGTTAACTCGGTCGAGAATGCTGAATGCGGCTGCAAGCGGCTCAACGAACACGGCTGCTTCATCGCTCACCGATTCTGGTAGCTCAACCAGATTGCAAACCGGAAGCGACAAGAACTCAGCGAAGGCCCCATCGCGCCCCTTGATTCCAAGCACCGTCCGGGCCGCGCAGTGTCTGGGGTCGCCTTCCAGACACAACGCACACTGGCCGCACCCGGCGTTGATCTCTCCTACAACTCTCCGCTCATTAAGCGAGGGATCGGGCGAGTCAACCACGCGGCCTACGAACTCGTGCCCCAACGTTCCCCTGAACGCGGCGTAGCCTTTCGCGATTTCAAGGTCGGTATTGCAAATGCCGGCGCAGATCACTTGGACCAGCGCTTCTCCCTCGCGCCGTGGGACCGGCGCGTCGCGTACAAGCTTGAGACTTTCATCGAACCTTAGAGCTTTCACACCCGATTTCCATCACCGAGTAAAAAAGAACGAATTCGACACATTTTCGCGTCCAGCAGGGCTTTCGACGCGAACAAGCTTATCAGGCCGCTCCACCACGACCGGCCTTCATCTGACGAAAAATAGTTCGCCACCAGGTTGTCGGCTCGTCCTGCAGTTCCACCGCCTGAAATCACTTTTGACGCGCCGACTATCACATGGTCGTTCTTCGCGACTACGGCTATTGCGGTCTTCATCGCGAGGATCAAGATCGGCGGCCGGGCTGACGGTTACCTCGAAGTGCGATGGTCCCTCCGCCCTTGGAGAATTCAGACCGTATCCCGCGAGAGCAACGAGCGCGCCGCCAATCGAGAGTATGCGTGCAAGGTTTGACATGAAAGAGTTCACGGTTCGGACGCACAAAGGTTGCGCCGAAATTCTTCCATACACACAGACGCGGTGCAAGTGATTGGCCCGTAAAACTTTTCAAGAAGAGTCCGCACCGCTATACTCTGACTCGATTTGATCGGGAGGAGAGTATCTGGAAAAGAAGCACTACCACTTGATTGGGATATGCGGCACGGCCATGGCCTCGCTCGCTGGGGTGCTCGTCGAACAAGGACACAAAGTCACCGGTTCAGATGAGAACGTTTACCCACCGATGTCGCTCGAGTTGCAACGCCTCGGGATTCCAGTGCGCGAGGGCTACAACCCGGAGAACCTTTCCGAGCGGCCCGATGTCGTCGTCGTAGGCAACGCAATCACGCGGGGCAATCCTGAACTCGAGTTCGCGCTCAACGAGAGGATGTTCTACACCTCGATGGCCGCAGTCGTTAAGGACAACTTTATTCGAGGCCGCCACTCAATCGTTGTTGCCGGGACGCATGGCAAGACTACGACGACTTCATTGATGGCATGGGCCATGGAACGCGCCGGTGCACGGCCGTCGTTTCTGATCGGTGGTGTAGCGGAGAACTTCAACTCCTCGTTCCGCGTTGCAGACGGCCCTTACTTCATAATCGAAGGCGATGAGTACGACACCGCGTACTTCGACAAAGGGCCGAAGTTCATGCACTATCTGCCTGACACCGTAATCCTGAACAACGTCGAGTTCGATCACGCGGATATCTACCGCGATATCGATGCAGTAAAATTCGCATTTAGCCGCCTGGTCAATCTGATTCCCGGGCGTGGGCAATTGATAGCGGGATGGGACTCTGATCTGGTGAGAGAGCTTGCGCCGCGCGCATTCTGCCGCGTAGAGAGCTTTGGTATCGATGGTGACGCAAGGTGGCGCGCGGACGATGTTAGTTTTTCAACCGAGATGACGGAATTCACGGTGCGAGTCGAAGGACGCGAGTTCGGCCGCTACACATGCCCCCTCGCCGGTCTGTTCAACGTGCGCAACTGCCTGGGCGTCATAGCAGCCTGCGAGGTGCTTGGCCTCGATCGAAACGCAGTCACCGAGGCAATCGCGGAATTCAAAAGCGTCAAGCGCCGCCTGGAAGTCCGAGGACACGTTCGCGGAATCACAGTGATCGATGACTTCGCGCATCACCCAACCGCGGTGCGCGAGACTCTACTAGCCGCCCGCGCAAAATATCCTGGCCGCCGCATCGTCGCGATTTTCGAGCCTCGCTCTTACACGGCGCAGATAAGGCTTTTTCAGCAGCAGTTCGAAATCGCGCTTGCTGAAGCTGACGAAATAATTATCGCCCGCCTGTTTCACCCCGAGCGTTACACGGCGGAAACCGCGATCTCGCCCGCCGAGATGTTAGAGCATCTCCGCATCCGCGGTCGTGAAGCTCACTACATTGCTTCGCCTGATGAGATCGTCCTCGATCTCGCGCCACGCCTGAGAGGCGACGAGGTTGTGGTGATAATGTCGAACGGCTCGTTTGGCGGGATCCACGACAAGATGCTCAACGCGCTTCGTGAGACTCAGGCAAGCGCGCAAGTGGAAGGCTAACTTGTAAGCTCGCCCTTTAGCTAGGGCCCCCGGCCGGCGCATCGGCGACGACAGTCAGCGGGCTTTTTGGCTCTATGCGCCCTCGTAAGACATTCTTGACCGGCTTCGGCAGGAAGAACTCGGCGATCCGCGCGATGCTATCGACCAGTTCCTTTATGTTGCCCTGACCCTTCCAGTGATCCATAACAACTCTGCGGTCGGCGCGGTTCAAGAGCCTCAATATTGAAATCGCAAGAAGGTAAGAATCGTCCACCTGGCCGATGAAGGGAATGAAGTCGGGAATAATGTCAATCGGGACGATTACGTACATGACTATGCCCGCAAGGATTGCTTTGTCGGCTTGAGAAACGCGCTCATCTCGTAACAAGCCGATCAACAATCCCATCAGGTTTGGAATGAAGAGCAACAGCTCCCGCATCTTTTTTCTCATCTTCCGCTTATCGGACATCCATCTCCTCCCAGGGGCGGCTTTTGGGGTTCGTTTTGTATTCTAAAGCCGCAGGTGTCCGGCGTCAATTTTTGTCGCGCACGCGTTCACAGATTCCGATATTGGTTAAAACTCGTGATGGACTGAAAGACCCTGTTAGCTTCGCGCGTTGAGTTGACGTGAACTGTCTGGACCGGCACGGCTCTGCGTCAGTGATCGCACTAGCGATCACTGACGCGGCATATGCCATTCCTTGCTGAGGTCTCTTACAACTCGCCGTTGTCCGGGCTGGCTGCTGGTGGCGCGCTGGTCAGACATGCTCGCTCGAGCTCGAGCCCTCGTGCAGACGCCAGCGCAGCGCGCACTCTGGTCTCGGCCGATTTGGTTGCAGAAGGAGTAACCGGAGGCTTCACTCGAACAAACATCCTGAAGCCCTGCCGTATCGGCAGGGTCTTGACGGTTTCAAAGCTCCGCTCGACCATGCGCTTCTCAATATTCTTCAGGAGTTCCTCTCGCGTCACCGTCTCTAGCTTGATGGCACTCAGCGCTTCAAACGCTCGCGCATGCTTTTGGAGCCTGATCTGAATCGCTGCGGACTCGATGCCACGCTGGACAATTGCCGCCGCAGCGAAGCCGAGCTCGACTCGACTCGCGCTTGCAGATGAGCGCGACGCGGCGGCGGGACACTTGCCCCGCTCGGAACTCGCCTTCACGACCAGCACGGGGGGGACATCCTGCACGCTCCCCGATGACTCCACATTCTCACGCGCACACGCAAGTTCGTTAGGCGGGCAAGCGGAATCGTCGTCGGCTTTCAACGGTTCTCGGCCTGAGTCACTTGGCATAGCCAAATCGGACGTGCGGGCCGGTTGATACCCCGCGCCAAACACATCGGCTATCTGCTGCCAGGCATCCGATGCTGCGGAGAGACTTGGATTGAAACTGACTTGAAACCCTGCGGCCCTTAGCGAGAGCGGCACGATGGCAAGGCCTAAGAACAAAAAGAACGCCGGGCCTTTTGGTGCGTGTCCTGATCTGTTGAGTCTTTGCATCACTATCTCCGAACCGCCTGATCACTGCCCGCCTCGGTGCTTGCGTTCCAAAACGGCCTGGTAGATTGAAAGTTCAACTTTTTCTCCGTCTTGGTGCTTGCTTAGTTCACTCGTAGGTGGCAGGTGAATCGAAAAGGTTGCAGGGAAAATGAGCCACGGGATCGTTCCGTCTCGGCTGCCCCGGGGAGCGCGGCCGTCTCGGCCGCTCTGGTCTAACTGACTGACGAACCCCCGGGTGTGGAGGCTTTCGTTCCTACTGTTCGCAATTCTCTGACTTGATCGCCGTCGGAGACCGACGCTAGAACAGCGTCGCCTGGTCGGCGTGGCCGCCGGTCTTCCTGAAATCCAGCCCGAGGTGTTCGTAGGCGAGGCGGGTAGCCGTGCGCCCGCGCGGCGTGCGATTCAGAAACCCGATCTGTAAAAGGTAAGGTTCGTAGATCTCCTCGATCGCATCTTTTTCTTCGCTGATGGCGGCCGAAAGCGTTCCCAGTCCCACCGGCCCGCCGTCAAACTTCTCTATGATCGTTAGCAGAAGTTTGCGATCAACTTCATCGAGCCCGAACGTGTCCACCTCCATGCGATCAAGCGCCCTGGCAGCCACATCGCCGGTTACGTCTCCGTCGTGAAGCACCTCGGCAATGTCACGGACGCGGCGCAGCAAGCGATTTGCAATTCGCGGAGTGCCGCGCGACCGCCTGGCTATCTCGAGCGCACCTGTGGCGTCGACCTTTACACCGAGGATGTCGGCTGAGCGGTTCACTATCACTTCCAAATCAGCGACGGGATAGAAATCCAGATGGAGCGGAATGCCGAATCGCCCACGCAGCGGCGCGCTGATGAGCCCGGCGCGGGTGGTTGCCCCTACCAGCGTGAACTTCGGCAGTTCCAACTTTATGGATCGAGCCGAAGGTCCCTGCCCGATAATAATGTCCAACTGATAATCTTCCATCGCCGGGTACAACACTTCTTCGATGGTCGGGTTGAGCCGGTGAATCTCGTCTATGAACAACACGTCGCCCTCGCCGAGATTCGTCAACAGCGCCGCAAGGTCACCGGCCCTCTCGATCACCGGCCCGGCGGTGGATTTAATGTCGCTGCCCATCTCGTTGGCGATGATGTGCGCGAGCGTTGTTTTCCCCAATCCCGGCGGACCGTAGAGCAGAACGTGATCAAGAGCTTGTCCGCGTTTGCGAGCCGCTTGAATGAAGATCGATAGATTCTCTTTGGCCTTGTGTTGCCCGATGTACTCGCGCAGCCATTTGGGTCGCAGGCTCAACTCAAACTGTTTCTCCTCGTCGCCATCAGCGCCTGCGGAAATGATCCTGTCTTCCACCATTCGGACAAACTCCTGCGCGCGAGTGCGGGTTTTTCTGATCGCGCAGTTTACCATAAGTTGTGGTCCGGCCGAATAGCGTTACAACATCTGGCGCCAGTCGCTTATAATTATCCCAACGCACCGATGACAAAGTCTCCAGAAGAAGGAAAGATTTGGGAGTGGCGGGCGTTTGGGCCAATCAGCAAGAGCCTCGCCGCAAAGGTACGCGCTTATCCGATCAGGCTTGGGTTGAGCGATCTTCGCGGCGAAGACATTTACCTGGTTGCGCCGCACAGCGATCAGAACGTCAAGCTGCGCCGATACGTAAGCGGGTGGGTTCTAAAGCTCAAGCTGCTATTCGAAACCCGGCCAGGACTGTTCGAGCTGTACAACGAAAGCGCCGAGTTTACCTATCCGTTTCCGGTCTCGCTCGACAGGTTGAAAGACGCTGCGCGGTTGTTGAGCGTCGAGCTGCCGGAATCTGTTCTCTCAACCGCGAGCTTTAGTGAAGAGGACTTCGTTAAGGCGCTCGCCGCATCGTCGCCCGCCGTCGCTGAAACCAGAGTAACCAAGAGGCGATCGCAGTATCAGTTTGAAAATGGATGGCTGGAGCTGGCTAAAGTGACATTCGCAACACACAAGGTCGAAACGATATCGGTCCATTCGCGGGACATCGAGGTCGTAAGCGAAATGGTCAATCGCCTGCAGGTCGCCGGCGAGCTGGAGCCCATGAACTACATCGAGGCGTGCAGACGTTGGGGATGATCGATGGTTCCGCGTTCAGGGTTCAGGGTTCAGGGTTTTGGTTGAGACTCATTCGGACGCGCTGTCGAACCTCACTTACATAACCCCGAAATTCCGAACACTTGAACTTCGAGAACTCGGAACCCTGAACCCGGAACTCTGAACCGTCATTACTTCAACCGCGCGCCGTTCGGCACCTCTTCACCGAATGTCGCCAGCACCGGCCGTCCGCTCTCTTCAATCGAGGCTGCCAACAGCATTCCGTTAGACTCGAGTCCGCGCAGCTTGCGAGGAGCCAGGTTCGCCACGACGATTATCTTGCGGCCCACAACATCCTCCGGCGTGTAGTGCTCCGCTATGCCGGCGAGAATCTGTCGCGGCTGCGCTTCACCAACATCAACAATCAATCGCAGCAGCTTGTCGGCCTTGGGGACCTTCTCTGCCTCGAGCACAGTCGCCGCCCGCAACTCCACCTTAGCGAAATCATCGATAGTGATTATTTGCCCTGGGAGCGCAGGCATCCCTGCCTGCCGGTCAGCCGTCGCAGAGCCTTCGCTTGTCGCTGCTTGTTGCCCTGTGGGTGCGGCACTTTCACTTGCCGCTTGTTGCCCGGCGCTCTCTTGTGGCTTAGCCTGCTCACCGACTGGCGCCGCGCTTTCGTTTTCGATCTCTGCCATTATTTTTCCCTTATCGAGTTTTGGAAATGCCGGACTGATGCGATCGATCTTTGACGCGTCAACGGACTCGCCCCACTTTGCTTCGTTCGGATCGATTCGGAGCGGATCACCCGCGAGCCCCATCTGACTCCATATCTCACGCGATGTCGCCGGCAAAGCCGGAGCAACAACCAAAACGAGATGGCGCAACGCTTCGTACGCGGTTGCAAGCACGCTTTCGAGCTGGGGCCGCGCAGAAGCATCCTTCGCGAGCTTCCACGGCTGGTTGTCGCTGATGAACTTGTCCACTCCTGCAATCCCCGTCCATGCAGCTTCGAGCGCGCGTGAAAAATTCAGCGCGTTGAATTCTTCGTCGAACTTTCGCTTCGCGTCATTTATCCGCAGCCTGACGTCCGTGGGCTCTTCGGCACTATCACACCCAGGACGCGGCGGGACCCCACCGAAATAGTTCTTGATCATCGTGAGCGTGCGGCTCGCCAGATTTCCCAGCCCATCTGCAAGGTCTGAATTGACGCGATCGATCAGCGCTTGATACGTGACCTCGCCATCCTGACCGAACGCGACTTCTCTGAGGAGGAAGTAGCGGATTAGATCCGGAGCGAAATGTTTCTTGAGCACGCCCAGGTCGATGGCGTTGCCCAGCGTCTTGCCCATCTTCTGCCCGCCGCGCAGCAACATTCCGTGTGCAAAGACCGTGCGCGGCAACTCGATGCCCGCCCCCATCAAGAACGCAGGCCAGTAGACTGCATGAAACCTGAGAATGTCTTTTCCGACCAGGTGCAATGCCGGCCAATAACGATCCATCAACTCGTGTTGATCGCTGCCCCATCCAAGCGCGGTGATGTAGTTGGATAGCGCATCCAGCCAAACATATATCGTGTGGGCCGGGTCGCCGGGAACCGGAACTCCCCACTTCACCGAAACGCGGCTTATCGAGAGGTCCTTGAGCCCGCCCGCGACAAACGAGATCACTTCATTGCGCCGGACATCCGGCTGCACAAACTCAGGGTGCTTCTCGTAGTGTTCGAGCAACGGCCTCTGAAACTCAGACAGTCTGAAGAAGTAACTTTCCTCGGCAAGCCGTTCAAGCGGCCGTTCATGGATCGGACAGAGCGGCTCGGCGATCTTGTCATCCACATCTTTGTACTCATTGCAGTTTCCGCAGTACCATCCCTCGTATCTCGATTTGTAGATGTGGCCGCGTTCGTCGAGTATTCGCCAGAGCTTTTGAACGGCAGCCTCGTGCCGCGGATCGGTGGTGCGAATCCACTGGTCATATTCGATTCCAAGTGAAGCAAACGCACTTTTGAACTCGTCGACGATTTCATTGACCTGCTGCTTGACCTCGATACCGCGCGCAGCGGCAGCTCGCTCGATGTTGATGCCGTGTTCATCGGTGCCGGTCAGGAAGTATGAATCGATTCCGCGCTGCCGGTAGAACCTCGTGAGAGTGTCGGCGACCAGGGTCGGATACGCGTGTCCGATATGTGGCTTCGCATTAACGTAGTAGATCGGCGTTGTTACGTAGAAGGTGTTCTCTCCCATGTTGGCGATTATGTGGGTTGAATGAGATGGCGCGACCTAGGGCCTCGGCCACTGTTCCGGCCAGTCATCAAAACTCAGAACTTCTTCATCATTCACCATAAGGGTGTAGAGGCTCTGTTCGGGAAAGTCGTTCAGCCGTATCAGAAGCTTGTCGCTATCGAACTCGGCCTCAAAAGGATAGCTGGGGTCAACGCCTCGCCTCCAGGCTACCCTCTCTTCAAGATAACTGCGCACATTTGCGGTCACGTTTCACCTCGCGCTCACAAATCCAGCTTCTGGTCTAATTCTGCATCTGTTCTGCATGCCTGGTCAATTATTGCCTCATAGACCGCGTCGCCTGCAAGACCGGCCTCGTTGAGGCGTTCGATGAGGAAGTCGAATGTTGGTCCATCGGGGCTGCCGAACTTGGCGATATCTCTTTCTCTAAGCAGTTCGACTTCACTAGAATCGGCCATCATCGACCGTGCGTCCCTGCGCGCATCGTGGCGGATTTGCCACGAGCGTTCAGCTCTCTCGCGCACCGAGAGGCCTTGTTTGACCCATTGTTCAACCAGTTCGCGAATTGTAGCTACGCGGCGCAGATACCATCGACGTATCTCCGCATTCGTCGTGAGTCCTTGATTATTGATTCAGGTCCCCCACTGCTGATCGATTGCTCGTTGGTCGGCGGTCGTCCGTCGTCGGTCCTTACCTGTCGTGATCCCGAATAAGCGCCATCGCTTCCGCGCGTGTGCGTTGGTCCTTCAAGAAGCCTCCTCGCAACGCGCTTGTGACCGCCTTCGCTCCCGGCTTCTTGATGCCCCGCATCTCGATGCACATATGCTCGGCTTCGATGACGACCATCACTCCAGTCGGGCGCAGCATCTCGTCCAGCAAGTCGGCAATCTCGGTGGCCAGCCGTTCTTGAATCTGAGGCTTTCGCGCCATCAGGTCGGCTACGCGAGCGAGCTTTGACAGCCCCACGATTCGCCCGTCCTTCGGTATGTAAGCGATGTGCGCCACTCCAAAGAACGGCAACAGATGATGCTCGCAGATCGAATACAGAGGTATGTCTTTGACGATCACCATCTCGTCGTGAGTCTCAGAGGGCAACACGTGAAGGAACTCGCGCGGATCGTTGTGCAAGCCGGCGCATATCTCTTCATACATGACCGCAACTCGTCGCGGCGTCCCCTCAATGCCAGGGCGGGCCGGGTCTTCGCCGATGCCTTCGAGGATCAACCGCACGCCCGCTTCGACCTTCGATCCATCAAAGGCATTCCGCTTCGCCAGCCCCTCCCGTTCGATTGCTTTCTTCGAGTTCGTCATCATCTGCTCGTCTTAATCGAGTTGGTTCAATTTGTTTCTATACGCGGCGCTAGCGGCCGCTTGCACTTCAAGCAGCGGCGTATTCGTCTCAACCGCCAGTCGCGCGCAATCATCGTATTCAGGCTGAAAGTGTAGCGTGCGAGCGCCGTCACGCGCTACCTTTATGCGCACCCGCCCGTACTCAGTGTCGACTTCTTCGATTGCGCGCTCCAGCACACGTCGCTTCGCTTCGTAGTAGCGAACGCCCAGCGTTGTAGTCTCAACAAGCAGCAGCTCGATCATTGCCTCCGACGCTTCAGGCCGGCACAGAATCGTGAAAAGAACACCCGGCCTGTCTTTTTTCATCTGAGCCGGAATCATGAACACATCAAGCGCTCCGAGCGCGAACGCGCGCTCCATCACGAAGCCGTAGACCTGCGGGTTCATGTCATCGATGTTGGTCTCGACGACTGCAATCGTCTCGTCTACTTTCAACGCGGCATTCCCTTCCCCGGCGTTTTCAGAAATCCCGCCGACACCACTCTTCGGCTCTTCCATCTCACCAATCATCAGTCGCAACGCATTCGGAAAACTTTTAGGATCGCGAGTTCCGGCGCCATACCCGACGCCGGCCACCTTAATCTGCGGCATCGCCCCAAACTCTTCGCAAAGAGTCGCCACGATCGCGGCGCCGGTCGGCGTGACAAACTCGCCTTCAATTTCACCCGCGTACACCGTGACGCCGCGTAGAAGTTCCGCCGTAGCCGGAGCAGGAACCGGCAATCGTCCATGTTGCGTCTGCACTGACCCGCTTCCGACCCTCAGTGGCGAGCAGAAGAACCGCTCGACGCCGAGCAGCTCGAAACCGACCATCGCGCCTACGATGTCGATGATCGAATCAACCGAGCCCACTTCGTGAAAGTGAACTTTGTCTGGCGTCGTCCCGTGAACTCGGGCTTCAGCTTCGGCCAGGCGTTCAAAGACTCGAACCGCTCGATCCTTCACCTGCTCCGATACGCTCGATCCGAGTATCAGCGACCGAATGTCGGCAAGCGTTCTCTCCGGCTGCGCTCTCTGATCGATTTCGACATCGAACTTGGTCGCCGCGATCCCGCTTCGCTGCACGCGCCGGCTGTTTAGTTCATAACCAGAAAGTTGGAGCGACGAGAGTTGTTGCTTGAGCGATTCGAGATCGACGCCCAGATCTATCTGCGCGCCGATTGTCATATCGCCGCTCACCCCAGCAAAGCAGTCGAAGTACACGACTCGCATCAAGCTCGCTCCTCAGAATGTCCCTTTGCGTCTTCGCGTCTTTGCGTTTTCGCGTGTCTTTGCGTCTTTGCGCGAAACGACCAACCTGTGCGGGCGCAGTCGAACAGGAATCGAAGTTCATCGGTGATGCAAGTGAGCACAGTCGACAAGTTGGCACCTCGGCAAGACGGAGATGCTATAAACCGGCATCTGTGCAAGTCAAGCGATCTGATTTTTTGCTAGTGCTGGAATTTCATTTGGAGTTAAGACAGTCTCACCGCCGAGGCGCCGAGGACGCGCAGGTAGCGCAGAGGCTGAAGCGCTTTTTCTATGCGTGATCTCCGGGTTCTTTCTCTGCGTGATCTCTGCGTTCTTTGCGCCTTTGCGGTGATGGTTTTGTCAGCAAGGTTTGAATGATGTACTTTACGGGCAGGCTGCGGACGCTGGCCAAACTTGCTCGAGCTCGAGAGGAATGAATTGAATGGCGCTCATTGCAGCCAACGAACTAAAACGCAAACTACTGATCGAGGTTGACGGGCAGCCCTATGTGGTCCTCGACGTTTTCTTTGCATCGCCGACGGCGCGCGGCGCAGCGACGATGGTACGTACGAAGTTGCGTCACTTATTGACGGGCGCGGTCCTGGAAAAGAGCTTCCGTTCGAGCGAGAAGTTTGGGGAACCGGATGTTGAGCTAGCGCCCGCCTCTTTTCTTTACAGTGACGCGGACGGTTTTCATTTCATGGATGAGAAGAGTTACGAGCAGTTTACGTTCTCAGCCGAAGCGGTCGGCGCTGATGCCGGCTATCTCAAAGAGGGTGTGACTCTAGAGGTATTGAGATACAACGGCACTCCTGTTTCGCTTCAACTGCCGCAGTTCGTCGATCTCGCGGTAGCCACTGCAGAGTTAGGGCTCCGCGGCGACACGGCAGCCGGAGGAGCAACCAAGCAAGCGACATTGGAGACCGGTCTCGCCGTGCGGGTTCCGCTTTTTATCAAAGAGGGTGAAGTCGTCCGCGTTAACACACAAACGGGCGAAGTGTCCGGCCGAGCGTAGTTGAAGGAGAAGCGAGACTAGAAAACGGACTTGTTCAGCGAGGCGATTCGGACGCGTGGATGGAAGGCTGACAATAGTCGGTGAAGCCCTTGCTGATTCTTACCGCGTACTCCACTGCGTCTTCATTGGCGGCGTGGTTACCGCTCCTTAACGATCCCGCCACATGCAGGACAGCTGAACTTGCCTTCAGCAAGCTCCTTGAAGCGGAGTCCCGTATCCTGACCTTCAGCACCGGCGTGGTAAGTTATCAGTTTTCCGCCCATCAAAACATCCTCGAGCAGTCCACATTTCGGGCACTCGAGCAGCTCCCGATCGCCCGGGAAAAGGCCCAGCGATCGGGCCTGTTCCTGCACCGCAACCACGCGTTTGGTGAGCTCGCGAATGTTGTTTCGGGTTGGACTCATTTCCGTTTTGCTGCTGCACGCTTCGCGCCGTACTTCGCGGCGGATTCTGCTACCCGCTTTTCCTTTCTACTCGTCGCCGGTTCGAATACGATGCAAACCCGCGCCTGCAGCGCGTCGGCAACGCGGCGCAGCATACTAAGGGAGTGGCCTTCGTAGACGGGGGACTCAAGGCGGCTGATCTGCTGCTGCGAGGTCTTGAGAAGCTTGGCTAGGTCCTTCTGAGAAAGTCCGGCCTGCTGGCGGAGCGCGGCGATTTGCAGCGCCACATCCCAAGCCTCGCCGGCGCGCTCGAAGCGGGCTGCAAAAGCTGGGTCCCTTAGTTGCTCCTTGAGGTAACGGTCGAAATTGGTCTTCTTAGTCATTCTGCTCTCTTGCGCCACTGGCGCATCCGTTCCCTCGCGAGCCGCAGATCGCGAGCCGGGATGGCCCGGGCTTTGTTGCGGATCCCGTGCGCCGCGACGATCCGGCGATTCTTGGCGAAGAACCACAACACGCGGGTATTGAGCTCGCCCACGTGGCGCAGTTCAAACAGCCCGTCCCCAACCGCCTTGGACAATGGCTCCCGGTGATACTGGCGGCTCCGCAACTTTGCAAGACCTGCGACGACCGCCGCGAAGTCCTCTGGATCGCTAGCTTTCAAGTCGTCCAGAAACTCACGCACGGGACACGTTCCTGCTTCGGTCTCGTAAAACTCTACTATGAAGTCCATGTGAATACAACATCAGATTTGATGTGCCGCGCCCAGCAACGTCCGCTGTCTGCTATACAGTGCTAAAGATTTATCCTACTTTACAACCGCCGGGCCCACGAGTGCGAAAAACAAATCTGGCCATTCATATCGATCACAACCGTGCACGCGGTTCCACCGACACGGTCACCGATGAGCTCAGACTCCGTGAGCGGTAGACCCTCTGCGTGGCTTTTTGAAAGTCTGAAGCCGTCGCTTTCGGGATGTCCATGAACTTCTGCGGATTGCGGTCAACCAGCGGAAACCAACTGCTCTGGATCTGCACCATCACCTTATGACCCTTGCGAAAAGTGTGATACATGTCCGGTAGATCGTAGCTGATCTGTGTAGGCCTGTTGGGGATCATTGGCACTGGGGCCTCCGGGCGCTCGAAGCCGTTCCGGAATTTTGCGCGAAAAGGTTCGCCGCGCACCAACTGCTGATAACCTCCCATCTTCACCGCGTTGGCTGGCACTGGCTGATTCGGAGGCGGTGCAGGCGTCGGATAGCTGCCAGGATAAACATCTATCAACTTGACTACGAAGTCCGAGTCCGTGCCTGAGGTTGAAACCTGCAGAGTCACTTTGATCGCTCCGGCTATGGTCAGATCGTCTTCGAGCGGCTCGGTCTCATAAACCAGAACATCCGTGCGCGAAGCCGCGAACCGCTGATCTTCAGTCATGTAGTCTCGCGTCATTCCGTCCGCGACGTAGCCAACATAAGGCACAGGCTTGTTCGGGTCGCTGATGTATTCATCAAAGGCGCTACGGTCGTCTTCCACCGGCGCGTCGCTGCTCAAGCGTCCGCCGGCGCGAAAGTAGAGCGTCTTCGGTTGCAGACCTTTTGGCGGCCAAGCATCAAGCTTTCGCCATTCGTTTAGCCCGGTTAAGAACATCCACGCTTCGGGCATATCCATCGGCTTATCTTTCAAGTAGTGCATAAAGAACGGAAATTGAATCTGCTCGCGAAAAAACGCCGCTGTCTTTACGTTGAAATTCAAATTGCCCAACTTGTCGCCGTCGCCGCGCCCCCAGCAGCCGTGACACCACGGTCCCATCACCAGAAGGTTCGTTGTGTTCGGGTTGTGCTTTTCCACTGCGCGGTAGATGTGAAGGGGCCCCATCGGGTCTTCAGCATCGAACCATCCGCCTACGTTGAGAACGGCGGGCGTGACGTTGTTCATGAATTTCCATAGCGACCGGGACTGCCAGAACTCGTCATAGTTTGGATGATCGACGATCTCCTGCCAATAAGCCGCTTCGCCGCTGAAGTATTTCTTGCTGGCCTCGGCGAGCGGACCCATCTTCAAGAAGAATTCGTAAGCGTCGGGGGTGCCGAAATCAAAATCAAGTCGCTGCTTCGGCACGGTGGGTTCGCCTTTTCGCGGAGTGAAGAAGCCATAGAACCCGAAATTCGCTCCGAGCATGAAGGCGCCGTTGTGATAGACGTCGTCGCCCATGTAATAGTCGGCAGTCGGCGCCTGCGGCGAGGCCGCTTTGAGCGCCGGATGCGCGTCCATCAAGCTTGCGGCGACGTGAAAGCCCGGTTGCGAAATGCCTACCATGCCGACTCTGCCGTTGTTGTTTGGAATGTTCTTGAGCAGCCATTCGATGGTGTCGTAGGTGTCGGTGCTTTCGTCGATATCTTTATTGGACTTCTTGTTCGGCTGATAAGGGCGCACTTGCAGGAACTCACGTTCGGACATATGCCGTCCACGCGCGTCCTCATAGACGAATATGAAACCCTCTTTCTCAAAATGCTCTGATGGTCCTAACGAGGCTCGATAGTTATCGACACCATAGGGCGCGATGCTGTAAGGCGTGCGCGTCAAAAGAAACGGATATTTTTGCGAAGTGTCTTTTGGGACATAGACGGCGGCGTAGAGCCGAGCTCCATCGCGCATGGGAATCTGATATTCATATTTTGTGTACCGCTCCTTCACCCTTGCTGCGTCTTGGGCTGGGTCCTGGGCCGCAAGTGGGATGTGTAGGGCTGTGATTAAAAGGATGAGTGAGGCAAAGCGTCGAAGCGTCATTATCGATGAATCTCCTTTCTGATCAGGTAAGGGTTTGACAGCCAGCCTTGGTTCCCGGGCATGGTGCGGGCTGAATGATATCAGAAGTCAGAAGTAGAGGTCAGAAGCCGGAGGTCAAAACTGAGAGGTCAGACCTCAGAGGTCAGAGGTAACGTAGGGAGGATCTTGCACTTGCCGTCTTAATGAAGCTATTATGGCCATCTAGGGAATCCCTTATGGCCATATGCCGTTTGCGGTTTTCGAGGTCGGAACTATGAAGACCGTCAATATCGCAGAACTGAAAAACCGGCTCAGTCTCTACCTAAATGAGGTCAGAGCGGGCGAGGAAATCGTGATACGTGATCGGAATCTACCTATTGCCAGGATCGTGCCCCTGGCTCGTTCTGCTCACCAGGATGACGAACTGAAGGCGCTTGCCGCGCAGGGAAAACTTCGTCTCGGCGAAGGAGTCATTGACGATTCTTTCTGGGACCTCCCAGCACCGAGGGTAGCACCCGCGCTTTTGCGAACAGCTCTTGAGAAGGAGAGGGATGAGGACTAAGCGCCAACGCAAGGCTGCGGCTGCTACTCCTCTCACCGCCTTTTGGGATACCAGCGGAATTGTTCCCTTGTGTTGTTACCAGCCGCAGTCGGCGCGCGCACGACAGACCTCTCGCATCCACGCCAGGCAGCTTGTGTGGTGGGCAACGGCTGTCGAAGCCGTTAGCTCATTCAACCGTCTGAAACGCGAAGGGCACATTACGCCCAGTGAATGCAGGCAAGCATTGGAGCGGCTTGAACACCTTCGCCATCGATGGAATGAAATCCAGCCAACGGAGGAGGTGAGGCATCGGGCCGAGCGTCTGTTGAGCAGCCACCAGCTTAGGGCGGCTGATGCGCTTCAGTTGAGTGCGGCCCTGGTGTGGTGCGGCAATCGCCCACGTGGTCGAGTGTTCATCGGGGCCGACGGCAATCTGTCGAATGCCGCGGAAGGCGAAGGCTTCACCGTTATCCGTCTTTTGTGAGGGCTGCGCGCGAGTCTCCTTTCGCTTCCCGTACCGAACGAAAGCACACACCTTTCAAAAGCAATTCCCCGCTGATAAGATTTCCGGCTTCGACACTCAGCAGAAATTTTTCTGCGCGCGACACGGAGCGCCGTTTAGCCAATGACCATCCAGGAAACAATGCGCGAGCAAGTGCGCGCCGCTATCAACAAGGCCTTCGATATCGACCTGGCCGAGATTCAAGTCGAAGTCCCGCCTCGTACCGAGCTTGGCGATCTGGCGTTTCCTGTGGCGTTCGAACTCGCCAAACGATTGAAAGCCTCGACCGGTCAGAAACAGAATCCCAGAGACATCGCCACCCGGCTCGCCGATGAGATGCGCAGCGTGCCGGGAGTCGTCCGCGTTGAAGTCGCCGGCGCGGGATACTTGAATCTCTATCTGGATAGAGCTGACTTCGTGCTGCGCTCGCTTGGCGAGCCCCAACCGGTTTCGCCTCAGTTGGGCGGAAAGATCATCGTCGAACATACCGCCGTCAATCCCAACAAGGCCGCGCACATCGGTCACGTGCGCAATGCCGTGCTGGGCGACACAACAGTCCGAATGCTCCGCGCCGCTGGAGAAACTGTTGAAATACAGAACTACATCGACAACACCGGAGTTCAGGTCGCCGATGTGGTCGTCGGCTTCAAGCACCTCGAACACATGACCCTTGAAAAGATCAAAGCCATCGAGGAGAAGTTCGATTACTACTGCTGGGACCTCTACGCGCGAGTCGGGAGTTTTTACGAGGAAGATGCTTCGCGGTTGGCGTTTCGAACCGAAGCGCTGCACGGTCTTGAAGCCGGTGACGGCGAGATCTTCGAGATGGCCGAATACATCTCGATGCGGATACTCGAATGTCACTTGAACACGATGGCCCGGGTGGGAATCGAATACGATTTGCTGCCGCGCGAGTCGGACGTGCTGCACATGAACCTGTGGAGCCGTACCTTTGAGTTGCTCAAAGAACGTGGCGCCCTCGAGTACGTGACCGAAGGTAAGCTCGCCGGATGCTGGGTGATGAGGTCAAATGACGAATCGGACGAAGCCGAAGACGGCGAGCACGAACTCGATAAGGTTATCGTGCGCTCGAACGGCACGGTGACTTACACCGGCAAGGACATCAGTTTTCACCTTTGGAAGCTGGGACAGCTCGACATTGATTTCTACTACAGGAAGTTTCACACGTATCCAGACAACCACGTCGCGTGGATCACCAGTTCTGACCCGAACAAGAATGACCCCGCGCATCCTCAGTTCGGAAACGGCGCGGCTTTCTTCAATGTGATCGACATCGGCCAGGCGTACCCGCAGCACTACGTAAAGCTCGGGGTGATGGCGGTGGATCACGACGAGCGAGTCGAACGCAGCGCGCATCTCGGTTATGAAAAAGTCGTGTTGACCACGGCTACCGCGGAGCAGCTTGGGCAACAGGTGTCAGAGGAAGATCGCAAGCGCGGCGTGGTTAGCATGTCCGGACGCAAGGGACTCGGCGTGAAGACGGATGATTTCATAGATCAGCTCGAGGCGAATGCTCTGGCTGAAGTAGCGAGCCGTCATCCCGAGTTAAGCGCCGAAGAACAACGCCAGGCGGCGCACAAGATTGCGGTCGGAGCGCTGCGGTATTTTCTGCTCAAGTTCACGCGCAATTCGATAATATCTTTCGACTTCAAAGAAGCGTTGGCCTTCGACGGTGAAACAGGGCCGTACCTTCAGTACTCGGTCGTGCGAGCCAACTCGATCTTCCGCAAGCTGACTGATGCCGGCATAGACGTGAGCGCATCGGAGCTTCAGCAAGTGCCGCGCGAACGGTTGGGCGAACTGCTCGGCGGCGAAGACGGCGATGATCTGTGGCCGGTTCTCTATCTGGCGGAGCGGCTTGCGGATGTTGTGCGTATCGCGGTCGCCGCGCTCGAGCCAGCGGTTGTCGCGAAGTGGGCCTTCCAGCTCGCGCAGCGGTTCAACATCTTTTATCACAATCATCACATGCTGTCGGAACAGGACGCGGCGCGGCGCGCATTGCTGGTTGCGATCACGACGGTGGTGCGGAGGCAGTTGATCCTCGCGTTGGATGTGCTGGGTATTGAAGCGCCCGAGAGGATGTGAAGCAATGCTAATCGTAATGAAACCCGGCGCCACCGAAGCTCAGGTGGAAGAAGTGCTCAAAGTCATACGCGGGCTCGGCTTCAAGCCGCATCCGATGCCCGGAGCTACACGCACGGCGATTGGCATAACCGGCAATCCTGGGGCGATCGATCCCACTCACTTCGAGATGCTGTCCGGGGTCGCCGAAGCGATCAGAGTCTCAAAGCCTTACAAGCTCGTCGGCCGGGATCTCAAACACGACGACACGATCGTACGCGCCGGAGATGTAGAGATCGGCGGGCCCGAGCCGGCAATCATCGCAGGACCGTGCGCGGTTGAGTCTTATGAACAGACGATGGCGATAGCTGAAATAGTCGCCTCTGCCGGGGTGAAGCTCTTTAGAGGCGGCGCGTTCAAGCCCCGCACGTCGCCTTACGCGTTTCAGGGACTGGGTGAGGAGGGATTGAAGATTCTGGCTGAGGCGCGCGAGCGATTCGGGCTTAGCATTGTGACCGAGGTGTTGGACACCGACACGGTTGATCTGGTCGAGGCCTATGCGGACATCGTGCAAATCGGCGCGCGAAACATGCAGAACTTCTCGTTGCTGCGCCGGGTGGGACAAGGGCATAAGCCGGTGATGCTCAAGCGTGGAATGTCGGCGACGCTCGATGAGCTGTTACTTGCAGCCGAGTACATAATGGCCGAGGGCAATTACAACGTGATTCTTTGCGAGCGGGGCGTGCGCACTTTCGCTGACCATTCGCGCAATACGCTGGACCTGTCGATTGTTCCCGCGGTGCAGAACCGCTCTCATCTTCCAATCATCGTCGATCCGTCTCACGGAACGGGCAAGCGCCATAAAGTCATTCCGCTTGCGCGCGCAGCAATCGCTGCCGGCGCCGACGGTATCATGGTCGAAGTCCACAATCATCCCGAGCAGGCTCTATCGGACGGCCCGCAAGCGCTGCTGCCCGATATGTTCAGGCAGCTAGTCGCCGAGGTGCATGCAATACACAGAGTGATCGCCGAGGCAGAGGCGAGCTTTATGTGAAATGGAAAATGGAGAATGAACTAAGCAACTCATCGCCGATTCGGTCTATTTTCCATTTTCCATTTTCCATTTGTAATTTATCATTTGTCCATCAGTATAAGGCTCTTCACGGAGGGACTCTGGCTTCAAAGGTCAGTCCGCTTCTTGCGGTAGCAATCATCGCCGCGATTCTATCCATCTTAGCGTTCCTGTACTTTTTCGCCAACGATATGACCAACGTTTATGGCGATGGAGTCGCGCACGTCAACATCGCTCGGAAGGTCGTAGACTCACCCGACGACACGGTGTGGCGACGATATATTCAAATTGGCTCTCCCTGGCTTCCGCTTCAGACGGTATTGATGTTGCCGCTGGTAACCAACGACTGGATGTGGCGCAGCGGCGCGGCGGGCAGCGTAGTTTCGATGATCTCGTTTGTCATCGCCGCATTGTCGCTCTACATGCTGGCGAGGACCTTCTATCGCAAAGAGGACGGGGCATGGAGAGAAGCACTGCCCGCGCTGACGGCCGGGATCTTCCTGTTCAATCCCAGCGTGCTGTATATGCAGTCGACACCGATGGCCGAGCTGGTACTTATGGGAGCGCTGGTTGCGGCGGTTTATCTGCTGCAGAGATGGGTCGACGAGCAGACCACGAAACGGCTGATGGCCGGGGCCGTTGCAATGACCGTGGCTACTCTGGCCCGCTACGAAGCGTGGCCGGTCGCCGCACTTTCGGTTCTCGTCGTCGCTCTCGCTTCACGCGGTGACTGGAAGCAGAAGCTCAAAATGAGTGCGATCTTCTCGGGGATTGTCGCAGTCGGTCCCTTGTACTGGTTGTGGCACAACTGGGCGATCTATGGAAACGCGGTCGAGTTCCTCACCGGACCGAACTCGGCGCGCGGGATATCATTCCAGAATCGGGTCAACTTCGGCTGGTCGACGATGTTCACCGGGCACGCCGGACTGGATGTTCTGGTGATGGCGGCGTCTACAGCGGTATGCGCCGGGCCGTTTGTTCTATTGCTGAGCGCGGCGGGCTTAACAAGATCGCTCATCGCAAAGCGGAAGTCGTTTGTAGAACATTCGCCGTTAGCCTTGCTGATTCTACCCTTCTTCTTTCACGCCTTCAGTCTGTATCGAGGAGAAATTCAGGTATTCCCGTTGAGCGCCTTCGGGCTCCTCAACATTCGATATGGCTTGCCTCACGTGCTCGGCGTTGCGCTGTTTGCGCCAGCGGCGATTCTGGCGTTCAAAGGCTCGGCGCGCCGATGGGCCGGCGCCGTAGTATGCCTGATTGTTGCCGCGCAATACTGGCATTTGATTTCGGAGGGACCCGCGCAGCTTGCTGTCTATCAAGAAGGCTATCGCAACGGAGTGAACGCACGGCCGGCGCGGGAACGCGCGCGAGTGGCTTCGTTTCTGACAGCGAATCCACCCGGTCGATTCATATTGATGCACACGGGCGCACTTGGGCCGCTTGTGTCACAGGGAGGATTGCGCTTTTCGGACGTAGTCCACGAAGGTTCGCTGCGGTGGCATCAACTCGATAACGGCATTCCTGCAGATATCGCGACGGTACTGATACAGAAGGGCGACCCGCTCGATCTGCGAATTCGGGAAAACGCGTGGCTAGCGCGGGATTTGGAGAGGGAGTTTGATGAAAAGCTTTTGGTTGGGAACATCAAGGTGTTTTCGCGGAGAGGCAAGTTGAGAATTGAGAATTGAAGACTTGAGATTTCCGATTGCCGATTGGCGATTGTCGATTGCGGATCTCAGAAATTTCAGATTGCAGATTGCAGACTTCAGACCTCTCACCTAACATCGATTCCCGAGTAGCTTCGGTGAGCGAGCGTCCGCACTCGGTTGCGTCCCGCAGCTTTTGCCAGATACATCGCCCGGTCGGCCATCTCCACCAACTCCTCTTTGTTCTTTGCGCCCGTCGGGTAAGTAGCCACGCCAATGCTCGCGGTCACCTGACCGAGTTTTTGAATCGACGTCGAAGCTATTGATTCCCGTAGCCGCTCGGCGACCTCTATGGCGCTTTCGCGATCGCACCCAGGGAGAATCACTACAAACTCCTCGCCCCCGTATCGAGCACAAACGTCAACTTCGCGCACGGCGGTTTGCATTAGCGAAGCGACGTGGCACAGCGCCGCGTCCCCGGCGCGATGACCATGGGTGTCGTTGATGCGCTTCAAATGATCCAGATCAAGCAGAATGAGCGAGACCTGCTCATTGTTGCGATCCGCAAGCTTCGTTTCACGATCGAGCCGGTCCTGGAAGTACCCGTGGTTAAACAGGCCGGTAAGCCCATCGGTCATCGCTTGCGTCTGCACCGAACGAAACAGGCGCGCGTGACTTATGGCGACCGCGAGCTGATCGGCAACGGTTTTCGTCATCAACAATTCTTCGTCTTCCCAGTTGCGAAAGGCTGTATCGTCTTCGATAACCAACGAACCGATGATATCGTTGCGATATGAGATCGGCACTTCCAGTGAGCACGGCGTAGCTAGCCGGCGATCGTTACTTTCGCCGTCCGTCTGCGCGACCAACGACTCCTCGCTGTTCGCCTGATCGGCGGCGCGCGAGGCAGAAGGCGCCTCTTTATTATGGTTGTTCGCCGAGTCTCCGCCGGAGGCGCCGAGATGCGAGTCAGTTCCATCGTCAAACCGGGACACTTCAGGCCGCTCGTAGATACTCATTCCCTCGGGCAGGTTTGTTCCCTCTTGCCATAGCACGAGAGCCGCCCGGCGCACCCTCAACGCGCGGCCCACTTCCTCGACCGCAGACTGAAGTATCGGCTCGATCTCAAGCTTGCTTGAGATCGCCGAGCTTATGCGATTGGTAGCCATCTCGAGCTCGTTCTGGCGCTGCATAAGCATCGTCACCTTGGTCATGAAAGCAAGCGCGAGCCTCAGCGATGAACTGCGAGGTGTGCAGGCGTTTAAATACGCTTCAAAACGCTCGCGCTCCTGTGGCTTCTGAGCGTTAACCCGCGCCATCAGATATTCGATCGCCGTGAACACGACATTGAGATCGAACGTCCACACCATATCATAGGCTTTGGTGTGATTGTTCCCATCATCGGGGAGGGCGCACGAAGCTAGCAAGCCGCAGAAGCGCGGCTCCATTACGAGTATGAACGGGCCAGTTTCGATTCCGTGATAATCTTGCTCCTCCAGCGCCGTGAGCCTCAAGGAAGGCTCGGGATCCCACGCGTGCGCGCGACACCCAGAGTCGCAAGAAAACAAATAAACGCGGCGCGAGGCTGAGGCCAGATTCGCCAGACGCGTTGTCTCTCGTGACGGCTCGCCGCTTAGACAACGCCCCTCGATCACCAGAGCCGGCAGTTTGTTTTCAGTTACAACGTCCTCAAAATAACGCACCAAACGCGACACCGTTTGCTCGTTGCATCGAACCGGAGCGAACTCCTCCCGGTGCTGGTCAGTAAGCACATAATAAAGTGAATGCATGAAAACAGAAGTCTCTAGGGGAATTCGGCGTTGGGCGCGTGTGTAGGGACTGAATCAGCTTCGGTCCAATTTTACCTTGCGTGCGCAGGCGGTCAATTCTTTTTCACGCGGCTTCCGCCTCTGAGTTTCGTCAACATCACGCACACGCCTGGAGTTCCTCGGCAACGCTGTCCAGTCTTTTGGCTATGCGATTGTTTGCCGTCGGTTTCGGCGCTTCGCGGCCTTCGATGCAGAATGCCTCCACCAGAGAAGCAGCTACTAACATGCAAACTCTGCCTCGCCGTGTTGAGATTCATCTGCTTACCAATGCTGCGGTCGAAAGCATGCCGGCCAGGACGACGACGTCCGGGGCGGGCGCGCGCTCATCCAGAAACCCATAATCGCGGTTGCCGCCCACCCTGATATTGGTGAAGCTGGCGGTTGTCACTGAATGTTGCCGGTGGAACCGCCAGCTTAGATATTGTTTCCTTCCTGCCGTGAATCTCGCTGAAATGCAGCATATCCTTCCCCTAACGAATTCAATTCATCCGGTTTAAGTGCTATTATCCTGGAGCAACCGGATTTAGGGCCATCGCATCACAAGCTGTGAGGTCATGGCTTACATCACGAACACGTTGACGATGACCGTGACCGGCGAACGAATCAAACCAGCGTCGGACCTCGAACTGGCTAGAGCGGCGGCGGCTGGTGATTCGGCAGCCTTTGAAAAACTGTATGAGCAGCACCACAGGCGAGTCTACTCGCTCTGTCTTAGAATGCTCGGGAACGACTCGCTGGCTGAAGATCTTACTCAGGAGGTCTTCCTGCAAGTCTACAAGAAGATCGGAAGCTTTCGCGGCGATTCAGCGTTCACCACCTGGCTGCACCGCCTGACGGTTAATCAAGTGCTGATGCACTTTCGCAGACGTGGAGTAAAGCTCGAGCATACGAGCGAAGAGGGCGACTTCAACAATGTCGTCGAAACGCCGCTTCAGAGCACTCGCCGGATCTCGATGGTCGACAGGCTTGCACTCGAGAAGGCTGTATCGCAACTGCCCCCGGGCTACAGAACTGTGTTTGTGCTGCACGACGTAGAGGGCTATGAGCACGAGGAAATATCTGATTTGCTGGACGTCACCATCGGCACCTCGAAGTCGCAATTGCACAAAGCGCGTATGCGCCTGCGCGAGCTTTTGACCAAGCGGTGACCGGGATTGTGTCGCTGGCCGAGATTTGGATCAGGAAAAGATCAAATGGTTTGTAAGCACTCTCAAGAACTACTATCTGAATACATCGACGGCGCGCTTGAGCTGGGCGAACAAGTCAACATCGAACGGCATCTCGCCGACTGCGAGCCGTGCCGCGCTGTCCGCGACGACCTGCTCCAGATCGTTCACTTCAGCCAGCAGCTTCCACTGCAATCGCCGGCTACACCGTTGTGGCCGCGGATTCAATCCGGGGTCGAAGAGCTCAAGCCGCGCTTCTGGTCATGGCCGCTGAGATGGTTGGCCAGTCTTAGGACGGTTAACTTCAATCTGTCGGTCCCGCAAATCATCGCGGGCGCAGCAGCCCTGGTTATAGTCGTTTCGATCAGCGTGATGGTCTCGCGGCGCGACGGTGGGACTCTTGAGTCACCCACAGCCGGGGCGAATGTGCCGCCCTCGGTTGTCACGCCTCTCTCAAAAGCGGATATGCAGCAGATCGAGAAGCAGATCAGCCGTCTGAGTGAAACGGTCGAGCAGCGCAAGAACTCCTGGGACCCGGAGCTTCGGACCGCGTTTGAGCGAAACCTTTTATATATCGACCAATCGCTGGTCGAGTGCCGCCATCAGTTGAAAGACAACCCGGCCGACGACGTGTCGCAGGAGTTGATGCTCACTGCCTACCGGGAGAAGGTTCGCTTGCTCGAAGGCTTTGAAAAGTTTTAATACTAAGCACTAAGCTCCTACGTTGAGGTCTGGTGTTCCCACCGATGGTTCAGAAGAGCTACACGAGACGCGCAACGATGAAGTATTCGATCCTGCTTGCTGCCCTCGCCTTCTTTTGTTTCGCAATCGTTCCGATCTCGGCTGACTCGTCTCAGCGGTTCGAAAGAACCTACACCCCACAACATCCGGCTCATTTGACACTCTCGAATGTGAATGGCAGGATTCGCGTTGTCGCATGGGAAAAGAAGACAATCCTTGCGCGCGCCACCGCCGCCGAGTCCGTTCGGATCGAAGACCGGGTAATAGGTGACGAGATTGCCATCTCGACGAAACCCAACCTCAGGTTGGGCCGGGCGGACTTCGACGTTTCCGTGCCGCCCGACACATCAGTGACTATCAAGAACTACATGGGAGAGATCGAGATCCGAGGGATCACCGGACACGTCAGCGTCACCTCTATCGGTAGCGACGTTCACCTTATGAAGATGAGCAGCCCCGCCGTCGACGTCGTGGTAACCAGCGGTGACATATTCTTCGATGGTGAGCTGCACGAAGGCGGTTCCTACAGCCTTCAATCGATGCGTGGCGACCTCGATGTGACTCTGCCGAGCGCGACATCGTTCAACCTAAATGCTCGCGCTTTCAGCGAGAACATAAGCCTCGGATCGTTTTTGTCAGGCATGAGCGGGTCATCTCGCGGGCCAAAGGGCGTCTCGGGCACGTATCTCAAAGGCGGCTCGCGCCTTTCTCTCACGGCTTACACCGGGCGCATCTCGCTCCATAAGAGGTGATCGCGCGAGGCTCCCTCTTCGCTCACGACAGTTCCCTTCCGTACCTGCGATCATCCGGTTGTGCGCAACTCCGATCCGATGCTGTGCGAGTCAATGCTTGAAGGCAAAGGCTTGTTGTGCTAGAAAGGGCCTCGAAGCAATTCAATAGCTCAGCCCCGGGTTCGTATGTCATCCCTATGTCATCTCTAAGGAAGACTTGCCACGAATGTGCAATGCCGCTCAGCGTTGGCGTGGCCACCTGCTCGCACTGCGGCGCAACGGTTGGTACGTTGTTCTCCGAGACTGACGGTCCGGTTGTCGGCGCCAAAACCAAACGTCACGGCGGGATCATCCAACAGGTAGACTACCATTCCAGAATCGAGAAGGCGCAGGAGAGGGCGAACAATTCGGTCATTCTTGCGCTCACAAGTTTTTTCCCGTTCATCGGTCTAATCATGGGTGTGGCCGCCATTGCTCTCGCTGCGATGGCGGCCCGAACTCTGAAAGCTGCTTACGTGGAAGACGGGCGTGGTTCGGCGACGGCGGGTCTGGTAATCGGCGTTTTGGGATTGATCGCCCAAGGTGGTTACGTCGTGTACGTGATCAAGTCTGGAACGCCTTTCGGGGGATGATTGCACTCGCCTGCCGAAGCGCGGTTTAGCCGAGTGGGGGCTACTGTTGAACGAATCCTCCTATCTTCAGTCCCACGATCACCGCAGCTTTGATTGATACCTCGAATGCGGCGTCGTGCCGCTCGCGATCGATGATCGATACGAGGTGTCGGCGAACCTCGTCGCGGGTTGCCTTTGGCACGATCTCGAGCCACTCGGAAAGTAAAACATCCTTGATCAGCGGCGACTCCAGGAAATCCTCCGCGGTCGCGTAGCTGAACTCTTCTCTACTGATGAAGCTCTCGACCTTGCGCAACCCTAGGCGCCCGGCCATACCCTCGGCGTCAGACACCGTGAGCCGCTCATTGATCAATAGTTCGAGCGCCGCCCACACCTCATCGGCCATTCCGACCTCGAGCAGAGCCTCCCAATAAACCGAGAAGAACTCTTCGAAGCTTCCACGCGTAGAGAGTTTGAGAATTACGCGGCCTTCGGGTTGAGCCACCCTCGCCATCTCAGCAAGCACATCCTGGATCTCGTTCGCCGGCAGCATGGAGGCGTCCCCGATAATCGCACTAAACTCGTTACTGTCGAAAGGCAGGTCGGAAGCACTGCCCTGCTCAAAGGTGACATAATCCGCTTTCGCGACCTGGGCCTTCGCACGAGCAAGCGCGATGCGCTCAACGCTCGGATCAACTCCTATCACTTCGCATTTGCCGCGCAGGCGCTCGGCGAGTTCCAGCGTGTGACCACCGGTGCCGCAGTTGACGTCGAGAATGCGTCCCTCGAGCGGCAGTTTGATACTGTCGTTGATCAGCGCGTCGAATCGGTCGCGCCAGTCCGGCGTGATAAACAGGTCGTAGCGGAATGCTCGCTCCTTGGCGTCGTTCATAAGCTTTATTGGTGAACTGAAATGATAGCACGTGGCAAACAGACCGCTGGAACGGGTGCCCTCTTCCGAGGTGTCTTAATTCAAACCTCTTATCAACCGCTCCCAGTCCAAAGCGACGATTGCTGCTCATTCGATCAAATTAAGACAACCACCCCTCCATTATTTCGTTGCGGTGAGGATTAGCATTGGGCTTAAAGCACGATGGTATCCAACGGACAACTCTGTTTGCAGCCGGCCTCCCCCATAGCTAGAATAGCCAATTGCTTTTCCATTAAGGTGAATCCCATGCAGCCACTCTCAGCTTACTGTCCTGTCTGCCGGCGTGAGGTAGACGTCGAGCAGATCGCCGGTTCGGGCGCCGTCCACGACTCGCTCCACCCTCTGCTGGCGGTCAATATGCACTCATGGGAGCCGGGCAAACCGATTTGCATAGATTGTGTTCTCCGATACTCGAGGCTCCACGACGAGCTCTGCGCCGCCTTTCCGCAATTCGCCGCGCAGGAGCTCAAGGTCGTGCCTACACCTATGCGGCTCGACGCGCCGGACGAGGTTCGCGGGCGCGGCGTCACGATCGCTTTCCTCGACTCAGGCTTCTATGGGCATCCCGATCTCGCATTGCCGCGCGATCGGGTGCTGAAATACGTAAACCTGGTTGAGCGGGCAAAACCGAGCGACCTGACCACTCCGCAAGCTTCTTCGTGGCACGGGATGATGACCTCAGTAGTCGCCGCCGGCAACGGGTATCTGTCGGGCGGGCTCTATCGAGGCATCGCGTCCGAAGCGAACCTTGTGCTAGTGAAAGTGGGGGTGTCCTCGCGCGTGCGTCACACCGACATAGCGCGCGGGCTTCGCTGGGTGATCCGGCATCGCGAAGAGTTCAACATTCGAATCGTGAACATCTCGGCGGGAGGCGACTACGAAGCAAGTTACCTTTCCGACGAACTGTCGAGAATTGCGGAAGACGCGACTCGCGCAGGTTTGCTTGTTGTCGCAGCCGTCGGCAACTCCGGCCATCTGGCGAATCACCCGGTACTGCCGCCCGCATCGGCGCCTTCGGTGATAGCAGTAGGCGGACTCGACGATAAGAACAATCTCGACTTCGGGGACAACGATATGTATCGCTCGAGCTACGGTCCGACGATTGACGGCCTGCAGAAGCCCGAAGTCATCGCGCCCGGCATCTGGATAGCCGCCCCGATACTGCCCGGCACTCCGACCGCCGAACAAGCGATGCTCCTGTCGCAGCTTGAAAACGCAGCCGACTCAGCGTTGCGCGAGATAATCAGGCAGCACCCTGGTGTGGACGAAGACCTCGACCACGCAACGGAACTTGCGCCTTACCTCTTGCGTCAGGTGGTGTGGATCAAGATACGCGACAACAAGGTGATCAGCGGTCACTACAAGCATGTCGACGGGACCAGCTTCGCCGCGCCGATCGTTTCATCCATCGCGGCTCAAATGTTAGAAGCCGTTCCCGACTTGAAGCCCCACGAAATCAAACTCGCATTGATCAGGACCGCGGTAAGGCTTCCTCACGTTGAAGTCGACCGGCAGGGATGGGGAATGGTGAATCCGCGAGCCGCAATCGCCGCAGCTATGGCGATGCGCGAAGCGGGGCATCACCCGGTTTCTCCACATTGAAGCGATCCGCATCAGAGGCGACGACGTTGAATAACGAACTTTCTCTGTGGTAGAAATGCTGAGGTTGATGCGCTTGCGAAATCTGATGACACTTCAAAGAGTTTTTTGAGACTCTCGAGGCGGCTCGCGCGTATAAGCGTTACGATGGTCAGCGGCGGCGGGCGCTGACGGTGACGCTCTAGGAATTTCAAGCTAAGGAGACGAGTGAGTATGGACAGCAAGTTGGCGCCACAGGCTGATGCAAGAAAGGAAGCGGCCGAACCCGAGATCCCGGTTTCCAATCCTCAAGAGAAGAAAGACGGCAGGCCGTCATCGTACTCGATGCTGGAGCCGAAGATGCGCCGCATTTATGGCGAGTTCTACCGCGAGATCTACTTCTCGGAAAAGAAACACATCGACACAAAGACACAGGAGTTGATCTCGATCGCCGCGTCGCTGGTGGCCAAGTGTCAGGGCTGCATCGACGGCCACCTCAAAAAAGCGCTGGAGGCCGGCGCAACACCGGAGGAAATCAGCGAGACAATCGCCATCGCAGCCGCCATCAACGCTGCTGCGATCATAGATCTTTCCGACGCCGCCGCGGCAAACGTCAACGTCAATCACTTCCCAAGCGACGGACCGCGGTTCAGAGGTTAACAAATGGATCTTCTCATGCAGCTCGCCATCGGAATTCTTTCCGTGATGATCACTCTGGTTGCGAACGTCGCCGCGCACTTGATGCCGCGACAGGCCGCCGCAACCCCGCAAACTTCTTCTTCCGCGCAACCAACCCCGGGCGGCGTGCAGTACAGCTCGCTTCCATCGGAGTCGCTGGGCAAGGAGCTGAAGTTCGCTATTGTGCTGCCTCCTTCATACGAACGCGACACCAAGCGGCGTTATCCCGTGCTCTACTTCCTTCACGGGATGAACGGTAACGAGCGAGAGTTCGAGCGCCGTGGCGTCGCGGCCGCAATCAGCAAATTGCGCGACGAGGGCAAGATCGGCGAGTTCATCATAGTCTCGCCTGCGGGCGAGAACAGCTTCTACTTGAACGCGAAGAACGGCCTGCGCTACGAGGACGCGATAATCAAAGACCTGATTCCCTACGTTGAGAAGACCTATCGCGCCATCGGGACCCCGGCGACGCGCTCCATTCAGGGCATCTCAATGGGCGGCTGGGGTGCGCTGCTGCTTGCGTTCAAGCACCCGGAGATGTTTTCAACCGTGACCACTCACTGCGCCGCTCTCGTCCCCGAGCTGCCGCATCCGCAGGGCGGCGACCAGCGCTCGATGTTTGTTTCTCGACTCGTCGGAAAAATCTTTGGCGATCCGCCCGACGAGCAATATTTCCGTGCCGCGAATCCGGTGTTCGTAGTCGAACAGAATCTGGCGGCGATCAAGAAATCGGGCATCAAGATTTACTTCGACTGCGGCGAGCAGGATCGGTATGGATTTCAGGAGCCCAACAAATCTTTTGACGAGAAGCTGACAAAACTCGGTCTCGCACACGAGTTTCACATGTATCCCGGCGGCCACGGATGGGAATACATGATCTCGGTGGCGGACCACTCGTACACATTCTTGTGGACGAACTTCAAGACCGACGGCAAGCATTCGGCGCCGGTTCGCTCGCGCGCCGGCGACTGAAGCACGACCGCTGCGTCCGTGATAATATTCGAGGGCTGACGCTACAACCGTCAGCCCTTTTGATTTGGACCTAACGTGTCAACGCAAAGTGGAAAGCACGCGCGAATTCTATTCGCCGAGATGGTTTCGCGCGACGATGAGCAGGTCAATCTGGCAGAAGCTGCGCTGCTCATCGCCGCAGAGGAGTATCCGCGCCTGGACGTTGAAGCCTATCTCGAAAAGCTCGATCTCTTCGGAGATCTCGCGCGCGACCGCGCCGAAGATGCAAGCGACACAATTGGCATGATCACTGCCCTGAATGCCACATTGTTTGAACGCCTGGGCTTTCACGGCAACCGGGAAAGCTACTACGATCCTCGGAACAGCTTTCTGAACGAAGTGATCGATCGGCGAACTGGCATACCAATCGCGCTGACAATTGTGTACATGGAAGTTGCCCGGAGACTCGGATTCCCGGTCAAGGGCGTGGGGATGCCGTTCCACTTCATCGCTAAACACGAAGCTGAGAGTGGGGATGTTTTCATCGACCCCTTCAATGGAGGCCGGCTCCTCGGCGATGCCGGATGCGCGGAGTTGATAGCGGAAATGAGCGGCGGCAAAATCGAGCTGCAGCCCGCGCACCTCCAACCGGTGACTAATAAACAAATCCTTACCCGGATGCTGTCGAACCTTCTCGGCATCTACGCGGCAAGCGATCATCGCAGAGCGCTGGCAGCGATTGAGCGAATGTTGCTCATCGATCCGCACTCGGCGACTCACATAAGAGATCGAGGATTGCTTCTCGCATCAGTCGGCGACACCGCCAACGCGATCACCGAGCTTAAGCGGTACCTCGAACTTGCTCCCTACGCCGCGGACGCCAACACGATCCGCGAACATCTGAAGTCAATCCGCCAGAACCAGGCAAAGCTGAACTGATTGCGATGTCCGGCAGTTTCAGGTTGTCGTGATGCGGAACCGGATGATTTCTAGTGACTTGTAACGGCCGTTTCGCTAGCGATCAAATCGGTGCGAATCCGTCAAACCCGCGTCATCCGTGGTCTATGAGTTCGTAAGAAATCGCATTGCCAGCGCCCATAGACCACGGATGACACTGATTCGACCGATTTGCGCGGATATCCGCCTTCACTAGAGAAGCGCATGTTACAGGTCACTAGATTGCCCACAAACTCAGTCGATGTCCGGCTTTTCCTTGCCACCTTCTGCGAGCCGAAGTAACCTCTTGCCTTGTTCTATTCGACCGACCGAAAGGGGAATGCCTATGCTTCGCCGCCTCGCCATCTTGCTATCGCTCCTTGTTGGCTTCTGGGTACAGCTCGCTCTAGACGAACCGGCGATTGGGCGAGCGGCACAACCAGCACGCCAACAGCCCGCCGCCTCAGCCCAAACGGCGCCGCCTCCCGAGCAAGTGCGCGCGATCGCGGCTCCTGTTAATCCGCTTCCCGCAGAGGCGGCTTCGGCTGAAGTAACGCGTTTTTCATTCATCGTCTACGGTGACACTCGCGGGCGACGCGACGGCGTTCAGGAGCAGTACGAGCATTCGCTTATCGTCGATTCGATGGTCGCCACAATCAAACGGCTAGCGAGCGGTCCGTTTCCGGTGCGCTTCGTTCTACAGAGCGGCGATGCCGTAGTAAACGGCAGAGACGCGCGGCAGTGGAACAAGAGCTTCGTGGATCTGATCAATCGAATCACCACCGAGGGCGGCGTCCCCTACTCCCTGGCGCCCGGCAATCACGACGTGAGTGGGTCTGACGCACTGGAGTCTCCGATGCGAAAGGAAGGACTTCGGAACTACCTCGCGGCAATCGCCAATCTGATCCCGCCAAATGGCGCGGCGCGCCGGCTGGATGGCTATCCGACTTATGCGTTCGGCTATGGCAACGCGTTCTTCATCGCGCTTGATTCGAACATAGCAACCGACGATAAGCAGTTCGAGTGGGTAAAGTCTCAACTCGAAGGATTGGATCGCAAGCGCTATCGCCACATAGTAGCCTTCTTCCATCACCCACCCTTCTCCTCCGGCCCGCACGGTGGCGCAGTAGTCGAGCCGCCGTCCGCGGCGTTGAGAGCGAGATACATGCCTTTGTTCCGGCGTCATCACGTGGCGATTCTTTTCACCGGACACGAGCACTTGTTCGAGCACTGGGTCGAACGTTACGAAGACTCGGACGGAAACAAACGCCGTATCGATCAGATCGTGACCGGCGGAGGCGGCGCGCCGCTTTATCCATATCGCGGCGAGCCTGACTTGCGGGAGTATTTGAAGACGTATGCTTCGGAGAAGGTATCGCTGGATCACGTGGTAAGACCCGGAATGAATCCCGGCGACAACCCCTATCATTTCCTGGTCGTGCAAGTGGACGGCGACCGAATTCGCCTCGAGATCATAGGCGTCGACTGGGGACGCGGCTTCCAGCCCTATCGCAGCAACAGGACGGAGCTTCAGGACGCGAACCGCTAGTGAATCGCCCACGAATAGCCTGTAACATGCGCTTCACTAGTGAAGGAGCGTATCCGCGCAAATCGGTCGTCGGTCCGCGAGGACAGCACGTCGAAAAACTCCGGGATTACCACCCACTTCCGTGGGTGGTATTCCCTGAGTTTTCATAGTCGCTGTCAGAGGTGATGCGCAAAAAGCTGACGCGCACCCGTCGGCACGTTGCCTTTGCCATCCTGCTTCTCTATGATTGGCACTATGGAAGACGACCCACTGTTCACCCCCAAGCTGATCGACATCAAGCCCCGCAAGCGACGAGTCGGACTTATCGTCGCAGTTCTGATAATCGTCGCGGCTATGTTATTCGGCTCGCAGCTTCTGAACATCTACATCGACTCGCTGTGGTTCTCGGCAGTCGGTTATGCAAGAGTATACTGGTACAAGTTCCGTCTGGGCGGTCTGCTCTTCCTCATCTTTTTCGTTCTGTCATTCTTGATCGTTCGCGTGCCGTTCCTATTCTTGAACCGTGTATTACCCGAGCTTACCGAGCGTCCCAGGTTCCATTTCACCTCAGTCGAAGACATCAAAGACGTAAACTTCCTGCCATGGATCTATCGTCCCGGTGTATGGGTGCTGGCGGCTGCCATCGCGTTGCTGTCGGGCATCAGCATGAGCCAGGAGTGGCCTCAGTTCGCGTTGTACCTTCACTCACAGCCGGCTCAGTTGAGCGATCCGATCTTTGGGCGCGATGTCAGCTTCTACTTATTCAAGCTGCCCGTGCTCGAGCTTGTAGCCGGCTGGCTGCAAACGGTCTCGGTGGTCATGTTGATCGCCATCGGGGCGGCGTCGGGTTATGTCTGGTACTTCGAGCAAGCGAGGGGCACGATAACCCAGGACATTCGCCGCCGGGCTACTTCTGCAATCAGTCTCGCTGTCGCGTTCTTCGGCCTGACGCTTGCCGCGAGGACCTACTTCGACCGATTCGATCTCTTGCACAGCCGTCACGATTTGTTCACCGGAATCGACTACACCGACGCGAACGTGCGGTTGACGGCGATGAACATAATGATCGGTCTTCTGGTGCTGGCTTCGATCGTGGCAGCGAGCAATGCATTCGTCATGAAGCGAGTGCGAACAATCGTGTCGCTTGCGGTGATCGTCGCGGTGGCGTGGGTGCTTGGCCTCGGGATCATCCCTTCCATCTTCCACTCGCTTTCCGTAAAGCCCAATGAGCTGGCGAAGGAAGCAGCGTTCATCGACCACAACATACAGATGACCCGTCACGCATTCGCGATCGATCGCTTCGAGGAACGGCCCTTCGAGCCCAAAGCGACTCTGACAGCGGAGCAGGTTCAGGCTAATCGCGACACGCTGGACAACGTCAGGCTGTGGGACAGACGCGCGCTTCAGTCGACGCTGGCTCAGATTCAAGAGATTCGGACCTACTACGATTTCAATCTGCCCGATGTAGATCGATACGTGATAAACGGCAGGCTACGCCAGGTGATGCTGTCCGCGCGCGAGATGAACGTCGAACAGCTGCCTGACCAGTCGAGGAACTGGATCAATCAGCACGTCGTCTACACTCACGGCTACGGCGTGACAATGAACACCGTCACCGAATTCACTCCCGAAGGAATGCCGAACCTGGTGCTCAAGAACATGCCGGTCGAGAGCTCGGTTCCCGAGATCAAAGTCACCCGGCCGGAGATCTACTTCGGCGAGGGGAGCAACACGCATGTATACGTGCACACCAAGCCTCAGGGGGCGACACCTCCGGAGTTCAACTACCCGGCGCCCGGGAATGTCGATTCGTACACTACGTACGAATCGGACGCGGGGATACCGGTAGGCGGGCTCATGCGGCAGCTCGCGCTCAGCTTTTATCTGGGAGAGGGAACAAACCTGCTCTTCTCCGACTACATCAACTCTGAAAGCCGGGTGTTGATGCGCCGCAACGTGCGCGACCGAGTTCAGCAGATTGCGCCGTTCCTTATGTTCGAAGACGACCCCTACATTGTCATAGGCCGCGACGGGAAGCTCTACTGGATCATCGATGCCTTTACGCATTCGGATCAGTTTCCTTACTCAGCCGCTCATCAGGTCGGCGATCGCAGCGTCAACTATATGCGCAATTCAGTGAAGGCGGTGGTCGACGCGTACGAAGGGAGCGTCAGGTTCTATGTCTTCGAGCCCGATGACCCGATCATCAGCGCTTATCAAGACATCTTCCCTGAACTCTTTCACCCGAAGAGCGAGATGCCCGATGATCTGATGGCGCACGTTCGCTACTCGATCCTGCTTGTAAACGCGCAAGCTCGCGTCTACGCGCTGTATCACATGCAGAACACCCAGACGTTTTACAATCACGAGGATCTGTGGGCTATCGCCACCGGCGAGGCTGCGCAAGGCGCTGAAGCTCCGCCGATGCAGCCTTATCACGTGCTGATGAAGTTGCCCGCCGAGCAAAATGCTTCGCTCGAGTTCGTGAACATCCTCCCGTTCACCCCGTCTGGTCCGGGCCGCAGCAATATGATTGGATGGATGGCAGCTCGCAGCGATGGAGCTAACTACGGACGTACACTTGTATACACCTTTCCGAAGAACGTGACCGTGAACGGACCGGGGCAAATCAGGGCTCGCGTCAATCAGGACCCGGTGCTCTCGCAACAGATGACGTTGTGGAATTCAACGGGTTCGGAGCTGCTGCGCGGCAACCTCCTGGTCATTCCCATCGCCGACTCTCTGTTGTACGTCGAGCCATTCTATCTGCAAGCCGAGGGAGCTGCATCGAAGCTTCCGGAGTTGAGACAAGTGGCGGTCGCAACGCAAGACCAACTGAAAGCGGCAAAGACTTTTGACGAAGCGCTCAGCCTGCTCATTCCCGGGCTGGCGCCTGGACAAGCAACACAGTCGGGAAAGCTGACTCAGGCTGACGCTCAGACGCCGTCGAAGGAACCGCTGCCGGGTGCACCGACCGCGCAAGCCAGTTCATCCGACATCGACCGCCTTGTAAAGCAAGCGCAGCAACTAATCTCGGACTACGAGCGGCTGTCCGCCGAGGGTAAGCATCGAGACGCCGGCGAGAAGTTCGATCAATTGAAGGCTACGCTCGCGGAACTAAATCGCAAACGCGGCGGCACGTAAAACGTTGAAGCTTGCATATCCCCGAAGCTGTTGAGTAAGGTGTTGAAGCAAGTATAACCCCGAAGGGGTTGCATCCTTCAGCCCAAGGTTGCTGTACTCAGCTACCTTGGGAACGAGGGGTCATCGGTTTCAGGCAACCCCAACGGGGTTGCGGCTTCTGGTCGCGCTACGGGTAGGATAGATTGTTGATTATTCGAATCGCCTGAGCCACAACCCCTTCAGGGTTGGGCCACTCCCGCGTCATCGGTCCCAAGGTAGCCGAGTACGGCAACCTTGGGCTGTGAGATGCAACCCCTTTGGGGTTGACCTCAAGTATCTGACCTCCACTCATCAACTCCACTCGGGTCACACCTAGGAATCAGTGAGACCTTCATGAGTTCCACGCGGGGACGGATGCTGAAAGTCATTGAGATCTGCCTTGATTGGCTTTACCTATAAGCGGTAACTCAGTGATAGCGGAATATCAATTTCGTGACCTGAGGCCCGGAGCGTCCAAGTTAGACGGCCATCAGTACCTTGTGCTAGATTCGGGTGTATGTTCAGGAAGTGAGGCGAGATATGAAAGTAACAACATACGAAGGCCTCGTAGAGAATGGTCGAATCCGGTTGCCCGCCGACGCGCGGTTACCCGACAAGGCAAGAGTGTATGTCATCGTCCCGGATGTCGAAACGCCGCCTATCGCTTACGTTGGGAGTCCCCGCTTTGCGCATCCCGAACAGACCGAGCACTTCAGGAAAGAGGTTCTTGAGGAAAACAATGATGCCCGAGTATGACGCGACTTAGGCCAACAAGGAGCAGCAAATGGGCGTGACCCTCATCATTCCAGAGACCATCTTCGAGCAAAGCCGCGGCGAAATCGCCCGCGAGCTATTGGAGACAGCCGTGCTCGAAGCTTTTCGCGCCGACGCCATTAGCCTCGGCCGGCTGGCGGAGATTCTGGATTTGACCATCGATGAAGCGAACGGATTTCTCAAGTCTCACAACGTGCATTCTAGAATGGATGCTGAAGACATCGAGGAAGGCCGCGCGACCTTAGGAACTCTTATCTCCCAATGATCATCATCGCCGATACAACCTGTCCATTAGTTTCACGCAGGAAAAGGATTGATTTCGTTTCGCGCAAAGGCGCAAAGACGCCGCGAAGACGCAAAAAACTAACGCCCTTCTTGGTCACTCCTCATCGTCGTGTTATCTTCTTGACGATTACTTTGCTTGGGCTAAACAGATAAAGCCCAAACTGCGGTTCGTCCACCTGGGGGGGACGATTGAAGGAGCATACAAATGAATGCCACGATCTACCCCACAATCCTTACTGGCTTGGGCGTCGTCATCACGTTGATTGTGACGATGCACAATCTGGCGAAAACCACTCAGCAAGAGACCAATCGCCGCATTGATGACCTGAAGAGCGATCTCAAGGAGTTGCTGGACGCAAAGTTCAAAGTGATTGACTCGCACTTTGAGGTCGTCAACATCAGGTTTCAGAAGCTTGAAGGAGACGTGGCGGACGTTCGCCAGGAAGTGCAAGAAATCAAACGTGTGATCTTCAAGCCCGCTGCCCGAAGCGTCGCCCAAAATGCCCTGAACTTCGTTTCGCGCAAAGTCGCAAAAGACGCTAAGCCGCAAAGAAATCACGACGCTGCTGACCGGTACTGTGGCTTCGATCCATCCAGCTCTGCAAGCATCGAGTCGAGCGTTGCCGTTATCGCTACTCGATCGAATTTCAAACCGATCATCGGAATGAATACCCGGTCGCGAGTCGTGCCGTTGATCTCTTTCAATAACAGCCGGCAGAACGCCGCGACTACTTCTCCATCAAACTGCTTATCGGTGTGCTTTCGCAAATCCGCCAGCGTCTGTTCCAACGACAAACGGGAGCGATAAGGTCGATCGGTCATCATCGCGTCGAATGAATCGGCTAGCGTCACGATCTTTGAGCCCAGCGGTATCTCGTCGCCTCTCAGCCCTTGCGGATACCCTGTGCCGTCAACTTTTTCGTGATGACACTTGGTCATGTAAGCGATCTCGTCCCACGGGTGACGGATGTTCGACAATATCTCGAAGCCGGTCGTCACATGCTTGTTCAGCTCGCCGAATTCCTTGTCGGTTAGCGGACGAGGGTTGTTGATAATCGCGCGATCCACTGTAATCTTCCCGATGTCGTGCAGGTAGCCGGCTACGCTGATGTGTTCCAGGTCCTGGCCGGTCACCCCCATCTCCCGGGCTAAGGCTTCGGCATACCTCGCGACGCGATCCGAGTGTCCGCTGGTATAGGCGTCTTTCAAATCGATGGCTGCGCCGAAAGCGCGAACCGTGTCGCGGTAGATCTGGCGCATCTCGGCATAGAGCCGCCGGTTTTCTTCCGCTTTGCGTTTGTGCATGACCATCAGCCGGTGGTTGTAGAAAGCGATTGCGATGTTTCGCGAGATCGCGCCGATGATCTCGATGTCTTCGTCGCTGTACGCTTCGCGAGTGAACTTCTCGGACAGGAATATCAAACCCATCAGCTCGCCGCGCGCGATCATCGGCACAGAGATGTGCGCTCGCAAGCGGGTGAGCATCTCGCCGTTACGCTCGACAAAGTGCGCAAGCCCATCGCTTTCGGCGTGGATCGATATTGGCTGCGCGCGCCTGGTGAGACGCTCGACTTCATCGCGGTCGAGAGCGATGCGCAGGCCCACAGCTCCGGCGATTCCCTTCGCTGCCGTGATCTTCAATTGGCGAGGCCGAGCCGTGTACCGTGCAATCGCCCCGCGTGGAATCGCCAGAGCGCCAAGCAGAGTGTGAAGCGATGCGCGAGTGACCTCTTCGAAGTTGTGGGTCGAGCTGATCTCGCTTGCGAGGTCGGTTAGCGCGCTGAAGTTGTGCAGCATCTTCCTGAGCGTGAGGTTCATTTGGTCTCCTAAGTTAATAATCGCGAGAAGTCTCGAGAGAGGGAGAACGATTGCATTTTCCATTTTCCATTTGTCATTTTTCATTTGTTACCCAGAAGTAGTCGAAGCAACGCCTCTTCAAATGGAAAATGACAAATGGAAAATGGAAAATAAGAAATCCCCTCTTAGCTCGCAGCTTGCAAAGCTTCGCCACCCAGCTTCAGAAGCGCGATCTCTTCGGTGTCCACCATCTCGACGTGCGACATCAAACCGAGCATCTCAAACAACTCGCGATTCGAAGCGTTCAGATTCGACAGCACCAGCGCGCCTTGCGCGCGGTTCACCGACTCGATCACTCCGAGGAGTATCGAGATGCCGATGCTGTTGATCAACTCGGTCTCCTCGAAGTTGATTACGATGCGCCGCACGCCGCTCGCGAGAAACTCCTGACACTGGCTTTCGATGCTTTCTCCCCTGAGTTGATTGAGGTACGGGCCGGGATAAATTACCGCCGCGTCCTCAATAAGCCTGGCTCTGATCTCGGCAGCACTCATGGCGTCTCCTCCACAAAAACAGCGGGCGCCGGCGCGAATGCGGCCGGCTCCGGCTTACTGCTATCAGTGATGTTTCCTGCTATTGACTGCGGGGGCGTTTGAGGTACTTGGTCATCACCAGGCGCGTGCCGTCGTCGGTGCGTTCGAATTCGACCTCATCCATCAGTGCGCGGATGATGTGAAGTCCGCGGCCGCGCGCGCCCTTCGCCGGCTGGGCTGCAATCGAGGGGGTCGATTGTCCGTTCGCCCTGCCGAACATTTTTCCCTTGTTCGAGACGGTGATTATAAGCTTATCTTCGTCAATTGCGAAGCGCTGATGGATCTTTCGGTCAGGACTGTCGCCGTGCTCGGCCGCGTTGATGCACGCCTCGATCAGAGCGGTCTTGATCTGATTGATCGACTCCTGATCGAAATCTGCCGCGCGAGCTATTTGCTCGGCGGTGCGCGCGGCGATCAACTCAGCTTCGTCTTCGATGGGAATCACCAGCTCGAACTCACTCGCCGGGCGCGCTTCTGCGCCAAGCGCAAGCCTGGTCAGGTAGTCCTGAATCAGATCGAGATGAGAAAACGTCGAGCGGTATGCGTGCAAGCTCGCTAGCCACTCAGACCCGAGCGCCGAGAAGCCTTCCTTGCCGATGTACCAGCGAACAGCCTGGGGCTCCAGACCGGATCTTGCTCTACGGGCGCGCAGCGCCGCCTCGAGCGGCTGATCGATCCGGCCCAGCGTCTCAACGTCGAGCGGCTCTTTCGAGTTGATCAGCGCGACCAGCCAAAGCACTTCGTTGGCTTCAGTGTAGATGCCGCCTTCAAACCCGGTCGCGGCGAACAATCGCCAACTGACGCCGGGTTGCTCACCCGCCCCTGCATCGTGGACCACTACGATCTGCGGGATTCGCACTCGCTCCTGTTCATCGTCGAGCGCCCGGCGGACCTGCACGCGGCTCATCCCGCGATATCGCTTGTCATAAGCAGCTTGATCGAACAGGCTTGCGGGCACGTTCTGAAAGTCGAAGCGCGATAACAGCTCGACTAGCTGTGACTGAATCGCGCGATTGTAGCGCGACATCATCAGACGATACGAGTGCTTGAGCTTTTCGCCCAGAAGCTCTTCTCCAGCGGCGGGCCTCGGCGCGCCGGCAATCTCGCTGCGGTATCTCGCGTTTACATAATCCGATAGCACCGAATCTTGGGACGCGCTCACAAAGCCGTGGCTTGCTTCGAGAAGCTCGCGTGAGTGCATACGCGCCAGCAGCGCCTCTCCATCAGAGGTGTGTTCCGCAATGCGCTCGGCGACAGCATCGATGGGAACCCGAGAACCCGCCTCCACCACAAGCGCGAGCGCTTCAAGCACGGCGCGCCCAGCACCGGGCTCGGGAGCAACTTCGTGTAAGAGTGAGTTCAGGTAGGCGCCGATTCGGCCGCCGAGGACTTCACCGGTGTAGAGCCGCTCAAACTCGATGAAAGTTTTCAGCGACGACCCGCGCGAAGCTGCCGCGTCGAGAATCGCGCGTGTGTAGAAGACGTCACAATTGAGCTGCTCTGTCATCAACTCAATCGTCGAGTCGCTGATTTCCACTCCAAGCAGTTCGGCCCGCCGGCGTATGAGCTCCTCGAGAGGCTCCTCGTTTACTTGCTCTACGCGAATAATCTCGAGCCGCTCGAACAGGTCTTCGTCAGGAGGAATCAGCCCGGTGATCGCTCGCCGCAGGCTTGAAAGCACGTATGCGGCACTCGCTTGTCCAACCGCGCCGTTTCCAGCTAAGGCTCGGAGAAACTCGGTGTGAAGCTCGGTGCCCGCGAGCACGTGCCAGTCGTCAATCATCAACAGCGGCTTGAGACTCGCGTGCCCGCAGGCAAGGGCCGGAGCGGAGAGAGTAAGACGCATCAGCCGCGACGCGTCTCCCGACTGAGATGCCGGCGCGAATGAATCAACCATCGCCCGCAGAAATGGATAATCTTCGGGGAGCCCAGCGCGGGCGATCACTGATAGCGGCTCATTGGCCAACGAAATCAACCCGGGATCGTTGCGTCTGAACGCCACAAACTGTGAGAGAAACTGAGCAAAATAGTCTTGCGCGAATCCGTCGGGATTCAGGCATGAGCGCCGGAGCGCGTAATAGATCGGTATGACCTCGCCGCCTTCGTTGAAGAGGCGGTCGAAACTCTTACGGAGTATCTCGGTCTTGCCCACTCTTGGTGCGCCAAACAAAAGCGCGGCATTGACCGAATCAAGCGCGCGGGTCTCAAGGCAGGTTCGCGCCAGGGCACAGACTTTGGCGACCTCGCGCTCGCGGTCGACGAACTCCTCATCAGGGAGGCGGCTCATTATTCGAATTGCGCCGGCGTTGTTCATCCGCTTCAGTCGGCCGCGTGTAAGTCTTCATAAACAGCGACGCAATTGCGGCCGCGGGTCTTTGCTTGATAGAGGGCACGGTCCGCGGTCTCCATGACCGCCAGAGGGGTCTGCCGAGAAGCGCTGAATGAAGAAATGCCGGTGCTTATGGTCACCTGCCCCATCAACTCGCCCTGCTCGGTGGTGTATTCGGCGTCGCATATCGACTGGCGCAACCGCTCGGCGATGCGGGCCGCGTCGCCAAGTTCTGTTTCGGGCAGCACAATACAGAACTCGTCGCCGGCGAATCTTGCGGACATGTCTATCGCGCGAATGGACCCTCGGAGTATCTGGGCCGTCTTCACCAGCACCCGGTCCGCATTCGTGTGTCCGTAGACGTCGTTGTAGCTCTTGAACCGATCGATGTCGATGATCATGAAAGACAGTGGCGTGTTGTAGCGCTTTGACCGCTCGACCTCCTCAAACAGCCGGTCTTGAAGATAGCGTCGATTCGGCAATCCGGTCAGCGGATCCGTTAAAGACATCCGCTGAAAAGTTTCGGCCTTCTTGGCCCATTCGGTCCGGTCGATGATCAGCGCCAGGTGAGGAGCCATCATCTCGAGTATCATCAGGTCATCTTTCTCGTAAGGGACGCCGCCGGCTCGGTCCGTCAGATTGATCACTCCAACTTTGCGCGTGCCCAGGGTGATCGGATAGCTGATAAATGATTTGGTCTTGTAGCCGCCAGTTCGCCCGCGTGGCACCCGCGAATCGTTATCGGCGTCGTTCACTACGAGAGCAACGCCGCTTTCCAGCACCGCGCCGGCTATCGGATCGCCCAGCTTCAGACGAATCGGACCCACGCTGTCGAGATCCGCTCCCAGAGCCACTTCCAGGGCAAGCTCGTTGGATTCCTGGTTGAAGATCATCAGCGAACTGCGCTCGGCCTTCATCATGTCACTAAATTTCTCGAGGAGCGAATGATATACCTTCTGAGAGTCAAGCGTTGAGGCGATGCCTCGAAGAAATTCATAGAACTGCCCGATCGATCGTTTTCTGCTTTCGAGCTCGTCGGTGAGACGGACGATTTCGAGTTGCGCGTCTAACAACCTCGGGGAGCCGTCGCCAGTACTCTCCGTTTGATGCTCAGACCTTCGCGCGTTCTGAAAATGATATGAAGCGGTCGAGCCTACAATCTCGGCCGCCTGGGTCAACTCACGGGCCTCGACGAACTTGAGGTTCTTTAGACAGTCGCCGCTCTCGACTCCTGCGAGGGTTTCGTGGCGGCGCAGAAACTCGGCGTACTCGGAAGTTGAGGCAAACGACCGCCCTCCAAGGATCACCACCTGTTTTTGATCGATGGCCACCGGTATAGCAAAACAGTGCAACCCGGCGTGGCAGGTGAAGTTGAATTGCGCGCCCGCCGCAACCGCCCTGCTGTAAGCAGCTCCGCAATCGGCGGCGCACAAAGGCGCGCGCTCAGCGGAAACTCGCATCGCGCGGCATATGCTGTTGTCGTTCTCGATGCGCCCTATCACAGCGCCATCGCGGCTGAGTGTTGTGAGAGCTATTCCGTTTCTCTCGGCGAGGGATTTTTGGAGACGCAGCCAAACGGCGAGAGAGTTATCCGTTCCTGACTCGCCGGTTGGGGCCTTGGCTTTCTTGACGGTTTCCTTGCTCAAGCTAACTGGAGCTTTTGCGCTCCTTACCTCCACGATGTCCCTAAAACAAAGACCGGCTGGTCGGCTGCGCGGGCCGCAACGAATAACTGAACGCGCGAGCTTCTAATGATCGCGTTCACGAGACCAAAATCCAAAGAGGCCGAAATCCAAAAGCGATAGATGCGCTTGATAGCTCGCGAAGAACAACGCTTGAGATTCATCTGAACGACCAACCTCCGCCCAAGCTAGCATAGCCGCCTCGAAGTTTTCAATGATAACGCACAGTACCGGTTTAGGTACTGCTCTTGTTTGAAGGAGTCCAGCTCCCTGTGACGCTCACAATGGTGAACGTTGCAACGCGCCGCACCCAGTCTTCAATTGCTTCAGGGTGCGGGCGTGTGTACCGCGCGTCTCGAGTGCTCCTGGGAGCGCAGGCATCCTGCCTGCGTTAGGTGAGAAAAGAAACAGAAAAGAGGCAGGCAGTATGCCTGCGCTCCAGGACGCATGAAAAGAATCATTGATCCAGAACCAGCAATTGCATAAATGAGAACAGTGCAATGAGGTATCCGGATATCCGGCGCGAGACGACTTGATCCCCACCACGTCTCGAGCTCTCGTTCCTTGTGACCTTTGCCCCCGCGAAAAAGCTTCGCTGATGCATTTGTGTGTGCGCGCCGCCTCCGTGGGGACTTAATCCCCATCGATCTGAAGGCATGCGTGCCAACAATCCACACAGCGATCAGCCAAATCATGAGTAACTCTATCTGAGCGGGGGATTTGATATGTTGGAAGAAAAGGAACAGAGCTTGCCCTCCTCGTTTTTGAGGTCTCCGAGCGAGGAAGCTATGAAGATATTAGTAGTCGACGACGAAGACTCGGTTCGAGAATTGGTGAAGGACGCTATGGTGGAGCAGGGCTATCAGGTGTGGAGCGCCGCCAGCGGTAGAGAAGCGTTGGACCTGGGTGGCGAGTAAACACTCGACCTTGTCTTCTGTGATGTGGTAATGGACGGACTAACCGGTTTCCAGGTACTCGAGGCCTTTCGCGGAACTTTGCGCTCGCAGGCTGAGATTGTTTGAAGAGGCCGACGGCGGAACGCTGTTGTTGGATGAAGTGACCGAGACCAGCCCCGCTTTTCAGGTAAAGCTGCTGCGCGTATTGCAAGAGGGCGAGTTCCGTCCGCTGGGTACCAACTCCAAGAAGCGCGTGAATGTGCGGATGCTGGTAGCTTTGGAGCGATACGCCTGGCTAGGCAATGTGCGCGAGTTGAAGCACCTGATGCAGCAGCTCGCCGCGCTGAGTAGCGGCATTATCAGGATCGAGGACCTGCCGCCGGAATTCGTATCGACACCCAGGGTGGCCTCGGTGATGAACGAAGTGATTCCAGATGGCGACATGCCTACGCTGGGTCAGCTTGAATCCAGCTATTTGCTGCGCGTGTTGAGCGCGGTTGGAGGAAACAAGTCGCGCGCCGCTCAGGTGATGGGCGTGGACCGCAAGACGCTGTATCGAATGATCGAAAGGCAGGTGGACACGATGCCGGATAGGCGCAAGGTCTCATAAGACCATGCTGGCACTCGCGCCAAATCTCTTTTTCATACGGGTCAGATGCCCGCCGCGAAGACAAAGACCCGTTACACACACAAAGACCCGTTATCTTGACAAAGCTTACCACCTAATATAGTTTTCGCTTTGCGAGAGCTTCATCATTTCAAGGTTTCTCGTCCAAAGCATGAAAATTTGCCCGCAATGCGGTAGGGACTTCGACGATCAGCTTGAAGTCTGTCCTAACGACCGCTCAAAACTAATATCGATTGATTCGTCCGATGCTGATCCGATGATCGGCAAACTCTTGAGCGGCCGATACAGGCTCATTCGCAAAATCGGCGAAGGAGGGATGGGTGCGATCTACAGCGCCGTTCACACTGAGAACCTCCGCGTCTGCGCAATCAAACTGATGACCAGCCTGTCGCCAGGCAAAGACGATGCGATCGCGCGATTCAAGCGCGAAGCGAGGAATTCCGTCCGCATTGACAGCGTTCATGCTGTGACCGTTTATGATTCCGGTCAGACCGATGAAGGATTGCTCTTTCTTGCGATGGAGTTCATCGATGGCAAACCTCTGTCGCGAGTGATCGCAGAGCACCGCATATTGCCCATCGAGCGCGTCGTTCACATAACCAATCAAATCGCCGAAGCGTTGGCTGCCGCTCATGCGTTACCCATGATTCATCGCGACCTCAAGCCTGACAACATCATGATCACCCGCAAAGGCGCGAACACCGACTTCGTAAAGGTGCTCGATTTCGGGATCGCGAAGGCGTTGGCTGATCCGGGCGGCGATAACCTGACCAAGACGGGCTTCGTGCTTGGCACGCCTGTGTACATGTCACCCGAGCAGTTGCTCGGCGAAGAGCTGGATCCAAGGTCGGACATTTATTCTCTTGCGATCATCGTCTATGAAATGCTCAGCGGACGGTTGCCGTTCGAAGGGGATAATCCACAGGCGGTGATGATGAAGCGCGTAATGAGCGAGCCAGTCCGCCTCCGCGCGGTCGCGCCTTCCCTGAGCGAGGCAGTCGAGCTCGCAGTGATGGCCGGCCTCGAGCGGAACCGCGATTCGCGAACGCCAACCGTGGAAGCCTTTGCTTCTGAACTGAGCCGCGTGGTGCATAGCGGCACGCAAATGATGGGCGGAGTGGTGACCGGCCCGCTCACTACGCCTGAAGGAAGAGCAACAGGTCAATATGAAGGCCCGCAGACGCGCGTAAATACCGGCCCGGCTTTCACGGGCCACGCTGAGTCGTCGCGCCAGACATCCGGAGCGCGCGGCGACGTCAACACCTACGCGCGAACCGAGATGAGTCCTTCGATTACTCAACCTCAACGGCCAGAGCCGACGCCGCCTCAGATTCCAGCGCCCTCGGCTCCCATTCTTGCGGCGCCGGCCACGGTCAGGGATCTGCCCGACCCTCCACTCGCTGATCAAGTGGTCACCAGACCGGAGCGGCGCAGCGCGAAATGGGTTTGGCTCGGCAGCGTGCTGATTCTGGTGGTGATCGCGGCGATTCTTTACATAGTGTGGCCGCGCGGTTCCTCCCCCTCGGCCGGCTCGGGCTTCGTTTTGGTCGTTAAGGGCGCGCCGTCCGGCAGCCAGGTGTTCATCAATGAGGTTCCCCGCGAGGCGGTCGCTGCTGACGGCGCGCTCAAAGTGTCGGGCATCGATCCGGGCGAGGTGAAGGTTCGAGTCTCGCGCGAAGGCTTCACCGATTTCATGACCACGCTCAAGGGTGGCAAGGGGGAGATACAAGCCTGCGACGCCCAACTGCTGCCCGCGGCGATTGACTACGGCGGAGCGATGGTGGCTATACCGGCGGGCGATTTCGAAATGGGCGATAACAATCACGAGGCCGACGAACGCCCCGCACACCCAGTCACGCTTCCCGCGTACTATATCGACAAGTATGAAGTGACGAACGCGCAGTACAAGAAGTTCTGCGATGAGACAGGCAAGGCTTCTCCCCCAAATTTTCTGTTCGATCCGAACTACTTCACCGGCAAGCCCGACAACCCTGTGTTAGGTGTCCCCTTCGAGGACGCGTTAGCGTACGCGAGTTGGGCGAGCAAGCGGTTGCCGACGGAAGAAGAGTGGGAGAAGGCTGCCTCCTGGGACCCGGTCGCTCACAGGAAGCGCCTGTACCCTTGGGGCGACGAGTTCACGCCGGATCGAGCTAACATTGCAACCGGGAATCCCGTTCCGGTGACCCAGGCGACCGGAGACCTCAGCTTCTACGGCGTGTTGCACATGGCAGGCAACGCCGCCGAGTGGGTCAATGCTCCGTATAGACCTTACGAAGGAAACAAGACGCCCGACACCAACTACAACAAAGACGGGCGAGTGATGAAGGGAGGCACATTTTTTACGGCCAGCAAGCCCAATGAAGCCCGAACGTCTTATAGGAACTATCTCCCGAGAGTGTTCCCTAAAGATCTTAAAACGCCGGTCGGTATTCGCTGCGTCGTGGCCGCGGACGATCCCGGAATCCAGGCGCTTCTGCGAGCGCGCAGTAAGTGAATAAGCTAGAGGATAAATCCATGCGATCTCGATTATCGAAAACTTGCCTGATTGCGGCGGCAGCGTTGACGCTGCTCGTTCCCGCGATCTTCGTGCCCGGCGTCGATGCACAAAAACAAGGCGCGCCGTTGTGGGACAAAGTCGTCACAGTCGACCGAGTCAAGAAACCTGATCGCCCGACGGCCCGTAAGCTCCCAAAGACTCAGCAAGGTAACCTCCTGACTCTTCAGTGGCGCATGCTCAAGCGGGGTAATGGTAACGTTCAGCGGGAAGCCGACCCGAATCAGGTCTTCCAGACCGGGGACCAGCTTAAGCTCGCCGTCACGACCAACCAGAACGGATACCTATATGTGATTCATCGGATGAACAACGGCGACGGGAAGCTCGTGTTCCCGGACCCGCGATCTAACAATGGCCTCAACGAGGTGAAGAAGAACCAGGAATACGTCGTGCCATCTTTCTGCCCTAGTTTCGCTGACCCGAATGATTGCTGGTGGAGAATGGACCCACCAACGGGTCGCGAGAACTTCATAGTGGTGTTCAGCCGCGATCCTTACGATAAGCTTCCCGGTCGCGTCGCAGCAGTCAATGACGACTACGAGAACCCAATTGTCCAACGTGACCTGATTGACGATCTCATCAACGCCTCCCGTCAGAAGATAAGAAAGGCGGCGGGTCGACTAACCATTCCCGGCAAGCCACCCGCCCGCTTCGCGACGTGGTTGCAGAATATTAACCTTAAGGACAACGAGGAACTCATCGCTACGATCCAACTGAAACATGGGGACTGAGTCGGCGAGGAGAAGGAGCATAATCAATGAAACGCATAACCAGATTCACACTTGCCTCACTAGCCGCCATGACTTTGATAACGTCGACGGCAACATCCACTGCGCAAGTCAAAAATACCAAGAAGAACACCGAGGCCGCTCGCGCCCGCGGACTGTTCATCAGCAAGAAGTCGGATGCGATGAGCATTCTCGTGGAGAAGATCGACGGCGCGCTCCGGGTCCCCGTCGACCCGAGTAATGAATTCAAGGCCGGGGATCGGATCAAAATCCAATTTCAAAGCAACTTCGAGGGGTTCATCTACGTCGTGAACATCCAGCCAAGCGGGAAGAGGTGCCTTATGTTCCCCAATCCGGACGCCGCGGACAACGCGGTACGCCCCGACGAGCAATATGACATTCCACCGGGCAACCTCACTATGCAGTTCGACGAGGAGAAAGGAACCGAGGTCCTTCAGGTGATCATGTCCCGCGATCGTATTCCATTTCTGGATGCTGCGCTCAAGGAACCAGAGGGGTGTTTCTCGGAATCGGCTTCCAGCGCTGCCGCTGAGCTGCAAGGTGGTATCGCCAAGAAGGTCACGCCGGTCGTGCCGCAAGGTGAGGGCAACAACAAGGTCCGTTCACGAGACATCATTCTCGCTCCCGGCAAGGACAAAGACGTGAAGGGCTCAGTCGTCGCAATTCCCGACACTGGCGGAGGCGGTAAGCTCAAGTCGGGCGAGATCGCTCCGTTCGAGATTCGGCTCAAGCACAAGTGATCAGAATTTTTCTTCCCAGTAGAATCAGGCTGGCGGCAGCTCTCCTCGCTGTGGCGGCCGTCTCCGCTTGCATGTTCATTGTCCCGGCGGCCAGGGGACAATCTGCAAACAAGGAAGCCGTCCTATCGCCCGAGGCTCGCGCCCTCGTCCGCCAGGCCATCGCTTCGACGGCGCTCGTCTCGGTTCGCAACTCGAGCGATTCTTCCAATTTGGGTCCGCGCGTACGAGGATCAGCGGTAGTCGTGCGCGCCGACGGAGTATTGGTCACCAATTACCATGTCATCTTAAACACCCGGACCAGCCGCTCATACGACGAGATCTTCGTTAGTCTTTCCGGCGACGGCGACGCGCTTTCATCCTCCGCTCGATATCGAGTCAAGCCTCTGCTGATAAACAAGGAATACGATCTGGCTTTGTTGCGCGTGGAATCGGACGCCGCCGGTAATCCAGTTCCAAAGTCGTTCACCTTTCCCAGCATCGAGATGGCGGACTCGCGCAAAATCAGCCTTTTGGAAGACCTGTTCATCATCGGCTTTCCCGAGAGAGGCGGTTCGACCGTCACAATCAATCGAGGTGTCGTCGAGGGCAAAGATCTATTGGCGAACTGGATCAAGACCAATGCCCGCGTGATCCACGGCAACAGCGGAGGAGCGGCGGTTAACAGCGAAGGCAAGCTGGTCGGCATCCCGACAAAGGTACTCGCCGATGAACAGGCGGTCGACAGAGACGGCGATGGCTTTCCCGACGACTATCGCCGCTTTGGCGCGGTAGGTTTTCTGCGACCCTCTCACCTTGTTGCCGCGATGGTTGCCCAACTAGACGACAAAAACGCAGTGAGCCAGCCGGCTCCCGTGGCGCCGAAAATGATCGAGTCATCGAAGCTCATCAGCGTTCGTGGACTCGTCAGGTCGGCTGCGGGCGGCAAGCCAATCGCCGGCGCGCTGGTTGGGCTTCTCCCGCTTGGAGAGATCAGCGTAACTGAAACGAGTCTGCTGACCTGGGCCAGCACCAACTCCGAAGGCGAGTTTAGACTCAACAGACCAGTTCCGCCGGGTCGATATACGCTCAAGGCTAAGGCGCTCGCCAGGCAGGCTTACACGCTCGATATCGAAATTGTTCCCAACTCGTCTCTGCTGATCATCGAGATGCGTGCATCCGATCAGTAAATGCCTTCCCTTATTGCAGCCGGCGTGACCGCAAAATCGAAGGCGCTCGAATCCTGACAAGGCGGGCAAGGGCGACGGCTGCGGAGTTCGAGTTCTCCGGAGCGGTGACCTGAGCGAGGGTGATGCCGGTGTTGGAACGATCGCACAAAGAAATCACGAATCAAGCACTACAAGCTTGATTGCAACTTTGTTTATGGTTAGAATGAACTCGCTCGTGGACGGGCAAAGCATCTGGAGCGTCCGCGGAGCGGCAGCAGCACTCAGCCGGTTGTTCTGATCGGCGCTCTTTCTGAATCGTCAAGAAACCTGCGGTGGCGACAGCGGATGCCGCCTGACGTTTGGTGTTCGAGCCGGGCTTAATAGGTCAGCCTCCTTCGAGGCTAGCCGTGAAACCGGGGGCAATCGTCATGAAAAAGAATCTCGCGTGCGCCTTCTTGACCGCGCTCGTCGTTCTAGCGCTGTCCCAAATCCTTGCTCTATCGGCCGGACAGGATAATAAAGGCTCGCCCCCGGCCCCAAAAGTCGAACCCGCAAAGGCCAAGCCTTCCGAGACACCCGCCCCGGTCAAGACAAGCGCCGACGACAACGCGCTCGCCGCAAAACCCGACAATAACAAGGTACAGAAACAAGCTGACGGGAAGATCATCCTGGACACCGAAGTCGTCAACGTGATCATAAGCGTCACCGATCCTTATGGCAGATTCGTCACCGGACTGGGCAAAGACCACTTTGAAGTCTTCGACGACAAGGTGAAGCAGCAGATAGCGCATTTCACCGATGACGACTCCCCGGTTTCCCTTGGGATCGTCTACGATGTATCCGGCTCCATGAAGGAGCGCGTCAGCCGATCCATTCGCGCGCTGCGCCGCTTCATCGAGACTTCACACAATGACGACGATTTCTTCCTCATAGGTTTCAATGATCGCGCCAAGCTCGTTCAAGACTTCACCACATCGGGAGACAGCATTCTCGGCAAGCTGATGTTCGTCAATCCACGCGGCTCGACTGCGCTTTACGATGCGGCCTACCTTGCAGTCGAGAAGGTCCAGCAGGGCCGACACTCAAAGAAGGCGCTCCTGATAGTCTCCGACGGTCAGGACAACAACAGCCGCTACACATACAAGGAACTTCGCAACAGGGTCAAAGAAGCGGACGTGCAAATCTACGCGATTGGTATAACGGATCCGGTCAATGATTCGCTCGCGGGGTTCGGCCGTGGGATTCTTGAAGAAATGACACGGATGACCGGCGGCCGCGCATTCTTCCCCAACGCTTACAATGAGCCCGAACTTGTCGAGATATGCACCCGCATCGCATTGGAGCTTCGCCATCAGTATTCCGTCGGCTTCTATCCGACTGACATTGCCAGCGAAGTCAAATGGCATAAGGTTCAGGTAAAGGTGAATCCGCCGCGGGGCCTTGGCCGGCTGTCGCTCACCTACCGAGACGGATATCCATCGTTCAAGAAGTAACAACTGCTTTAGACCGCAATCGCAAACTGCCCTCCCGTTCATGCTTTCGGCAACGGTTGAGGCGCATCCATGCATCCCACGCCTCGGAGTCCTGTTTTCAAATATTGATACCCCGGAGTAGAATCCTGTTATGAAGTTCGAATCGGGTAGATTGGCTTTCGTCGCCGGCGTGGTTATCACTCTCAGTTTCCTTGTCGCAGGCTTTCCTTCACCGTCACTAGCCGGCGCCGGTCAGCAGCGACCCGACAAGCCCAAACTCCAGAAACCGCAGCAGCCGAAAGACGACGAGTCGCAACAGAAGCCGCAACAGAAGGATGACGCACCCATACGCATTGGCACCGACCTGGTATTGCTCGACGTGACGGTTGTCGATCCGTCGAACAAGCCGGTCATGGACCTGAAGCGCGAGGACTTCGCGGTGAGTGAAGACAAGCTCGCCCAAAAGATTGAGTTCTTCAGCCGCGACCAGGTGCCGGTATCGCTGGTTTTCACGATCGACACGTCCGGCTCGATGCGTCCTAAACTGGACACCGTCGTTAAGGCTTCGACCAACCTGGTGAAAGAGAGTCGCTCCGGCGACGAGATCGCTGTCATAGAGTTCAAGGACCAGCCGGAGCTTTTAGAAGAGTTCAGCGGCGACATCAATGATGTGATCGATACGCTCAACGGACTAGTCGCTTCGCGTCAGACCGCGATGCTCGATGCTCTGTACCTTGGTGCCGACTACGCAAACAAGGAAGGCAAGAACCGCCGGAAGGCTGTACTGGTGGTGACCGACGGGCTCGACAATGATAGCTACTACAAGTTCGGTGAAGTGGTAAGTCATCTTCGGGAGATCGATGTTCAGATTTACCTGATTGGATTCATCAGCGATCTAGATCGGGACTCGGGTCTGTTTAAGAAGAGCGCGAAAGAAAAGGCTGAGACGCTTCTAAACAAGCTTGCAGAAGAAACGGGCGGCAAGGCCTTCTTTCCCAGAGAACTATCAGAGGTTCACGCAATTGCACAGCAGATCTCGACCGATCTGCGTACGCAGTATTCAATCGGCTACTATCCGACCAATTCCAAAAAAGACGGTTCGTTCCGCGCTGTGAAAGTACAAGTGAACGGCGGCACACGGCGATTGGTCGCGCGCACTCGCAACGGATACACCGCGCCCCGCGAGGGCGAAGCGCACAACAACAGCAAGTAGGCCTGACAGACCCGTTTCAGGATCCCTGACATCGTCACCGGCAATCTGACCGCGCTCATCAAGCGGGCTCCCATTACCAAGCTAGAATTGTGTCCGTTACCTGATGGAGCGTCCGCTTACCGCTCATGCTGGTATGACTTTTCGTTGCCGAGATTGCGACGGACGCAGTGTTGCTTTTCTTTGTTCGCTAGAGTCAAGGTGTTGTCTCCCGCCTGTTAACTACTAAGCTTCAGCAATTCAACCTATCGAGTGTTCGCACAACAATGCCCTAACAGAAAAGAAGACCTTCATTGAGAAGGGGCAGGAACTAATTCATATTTGATGGTCTTGCGTTTGATTGATAATATTGCGCGCTGCTTTCTTTGAATTCATTTCCGGAGCGATGAGGTAATCTGTGATTAAGACGCTTGTGCTCAATCGTGAAACCAAAACTTTCACCAAAATTGATGATCCTGATGAAATCAATCAGCTCTGCGCAATACCATCCAATATTATTTGGGTAGATGTGGCTGATCCGACAAGCGCCGATTTTGAAGAATTAGCTAAAGAATTTGGCTTTCATCCCCTGTCGATCGAGGACTGCCGCAACGAACATCAGCGCCCTAAAGTTGAAGAGTTCGAGGGCTACTACTTTATCGTTCTTTATGAAGCTGAATTGGTCCTGGAAAGACATCTGGAACTTCGCGAGTTGAATATTTTTCTAGGCAAGAACTATTTAGTCACTGTTCATAGCCAGCCTATACGCACGTTGGAAACTGGTGAACGGCTCTGGCGGGGGTGGACGGATTTAGCTGAAAGAGGCACGGGTTTATTGGCCTATCTGCTCATAGACGCAATTGTGGATGATTATATGCCTCTGCTTGATGCGATTTCTGATCGAATGGATGAATTGGAGGATAAGATCTTCGTGGATTTTCAGGCAGAAGCATTGGAAGAGATTTTCCGCATAAAGAAAGATTTGCTCTTCCTGCGCCGGTCGGTCACGCCTTTGCGAGATGTGTTCAATACGCTGCTGCGTCGCGAACAGCAAATCTTTTCACGCGAGACTTACATCTACTTTCAGGATGTCTTCGATCATTTGATTCGCGTCGCTGACACCATTGATACTCTACGCGATTTGCTGGGAGCGACAATGGATGCCTACTTGTCGGTTTCAGGAAACCGAATGAATATGGTCATGAAAAGATTGACCTCGATTTCAGCTATTCTTATGTCGATCACGCTCATTGCCGGAATCTATGGGATGAACTTCGACTTTATGCCCGAACTGAAATGGAGATACGGCTATGTCGGCGCACTAGGCTCAATTCTAGCGGTTGGTGTTTCCCTTTATCTCTATTTCAGAAGGATCAAATGGCTATGAAAGAAAACCAGCTCAACAAACAGAAGCACAAGAGACATAGAGGGTGGAACCGATTGCGCAGGACTAAAAACGGCGCCGAGACGACCAGGCAATACACGGAGCAAGACATTCACAGCTTGGCGCATAACCAGAGTAGGGTCACCGGGATTATGCGCCCCAATACGGGCGACCTTCATATGCCCTCGGATTTAGCAGAGACTGGAGACGGGCAACAGACCAATAGCCCGCCCCGTGTTATGCTGGTAATTATCACCCTGGCGTTGATTTTCATAGCTATCATTACCTACCTGGTCAGCCAGATGCCCAAAAAAGATTAATACTCGCGCCCGCGCTCGTCGACTTTCTTAGCGATGGCCGCTTATATTATGAAGATGTGATGCGTCTGGGATTAAAGTGAAAGCAGCTTCAACGTTCAAAGGCAGTCCCTGTAAAGCCGGTCTCGCTGGCGCATTGGCTACGGTGCTGGTCGTTGCGCCTGCTCTTGCCCAGCAGGATGAGAGGCCCATCAAGCTCGCAACCGATCTGGTTATGGTCAATGCCACGGTTACTGACAAAGATGGTACTTTCATTCGCGATCTGAAAACTGACGATTTCGTGATCTACGAAGACGGCGAGGCGCGGAAGATTGACTTCTTTGAAGCGACTGAGGAAGCGGCGTTGACCTGTCCGCTCGCCGTAGTTGTGGCGATTGACACTTCGGGCAGCATCAGGCAGGAGGAGATTAGCCGCCAGCGCGAAGCTACCGAGAACTTTGTGAAGCTCGTGCGGCCGGAATCTCTCTTCGCAATCATCGCTTTCAGCAGCGAAACCCGCGTGCTTCAGGACTTCACAAGTGATGCAAGGAAGATCAGTCAGGCATTTCAGCGACTAGGCGAGGTGGGAGGATCATCAAGAATCTTCGGCTCGATTGACCGCGCGATTTCGATGCTCAAGCGGGCGCCGCGCTTCCGCAATGGCCGAAGACTTCGCCGTGTCGTTATCGTGCTGACCGATGGCTACGACAACGTCAGTCCACCGGACCAGTCTGAAATGATCCGCCGCGCGAATGATGCCGAGGTGACCGTTTACTCTATAACACTGCCTTCATACATTGCTGGAGTAGGCGCCAATCAGCGAGCCATGACATTGCTCGACGTGTCGCAGGTCGTGCCTCGAACTGGGGGCAAGGACTTTTCGGCTGACAAAGACTTAACGCCGATGTTCAAGGCGATTGCTGAAGAGATTCGTTCGACCTACACGATCGCGTACTACCCGCCGGAGAAGTTCCGCCGAGACGGGCGGCTTCACCAAGTTCGCATTGAGTGCAAGAGAAGCGGAGCGATAGTTCGCGCCAGCCGCAACACCTATGAGGCGCCCAGACAAGCATCCTAAACTAGCGCCAAAGGCACGAGGATCAAGAACTAGAAAACAATCCCTGGCTGGAATAGTATTCATAATATGAAACGACCGCGTGAACTTCGTATTTGCGCATTCTCGCTTTTGAGCGCAAGTGCACTACTTCTAATAGGCATCGGGGTCGTCTCAGCTCGACCGGCTCAACAACCCACCCTATCGCAGGATTCGCGACCACGGAAGGTAACTCAAGAACAAACCGATAAGCCAATCAAGCTGAGCGCGAGTCTGGTCACCGTTATTGCAGCGGTTGGCCGATTCTGAAACAGAACCTGTGCTCCCGCAATTGCGGATGGACTGCTGCGGATGGACTACTCGGCTAGCCAGGCGTGCGGCCGACCGTCAAACCATGGGACGGCCTTTTAACGGAGCCTTAACGCTAATGTCACAACTTTGTAACGCGGCGTCTTTATACTCGGCTCTTAGGATTTCCACACTTCTTCGTGGAGGACACGAGTCTAAATGATCAATCAAAACAGAGCGGCGCGAACCATCGCCGCGTTCCTTGTAGCCGTGCTGTCCGCACTAGTTCTCAGCGCTTGCACGAGCTCACCGACGGGTTCGAACGCCGAGGTACGGTTAACCGGCGCGGGGGCGACTTTCCCAAATCCGATCTACCAGAAATGGTTCAGCGAGTACAACAAGGCCCACCCAAACCTGAAATTCGACTATCAATCAATCGGGTCGGGCGGCGGCATCAGACAAATCTCGGAGCGAACTGTTGACTTCGGCGGATCGGATGCGCCCATGAAAGATGAGGATCTCAAGACAGCCAAAGGCGAGATCCTTCATATCCCAACTGTACTGGGCGCGGATGTGATTACGTACAACTTGCAGGGCGTCTCGACAGACCTCAAGCTCAGCCCCGAAGCGATTGCGGGAATTTTTCTCGGCCACATCACAAAATGGAACGATCCACAAATCGCATCGTCGAATCCGGGGGCAAATTTGCCCGCGTCTGACATTGCAACCGTGCATCGGTCGGATGGCAGTGGCACCACTTTCGTGTTTACCGACTATCTTTCAAAAGTGAGCCCCGAGTGGAAAGAGAAAGTGGGCGCGGGAACGTCGGTCAACTGGCCGGGCAAAGGCCTGGGCGCTAAAGGCAATGAAGGCGTAACCGGTCAAGTAAAGCAGACGCCGAACTCAATAGGGTACGTCGAGCTGATCTACGCAGAGCAGAACAAGCTCCCATATGCTTCGGTAAGAAATGCCGCCGGAGGGTTCGTGCGCCCCGAGCTTGAATCAATCACGGCGGCCGCCGCGGGAGCAGCGGGCCAGATGCCGGATGATCTCAGAGTGTCGATTACAAACTCGCTCAGTGCCAGCGCATACCCGATCTCGTCCTTTACTTACCTGCTCGTATACAAAGAGCAGCAAGATCAAGCGAAGGGAAAGGCGCTCGTCGATTTCTTATGGTGGGCGATTCACGATGGCGAGCAAATGGCGAAAGACTTGCTCTACGCTCCGCTTCCGCAAGAGGTGGTCAAGAAGGCCGAGCAAAAAATCGACTCGATCACCTATCAAGGTAAGCCGCTTCGCACGAGCTAGCTGCAAGTCCAGTTCCGGAATGTCTTCATGAATCCTGTGACACCAGATAGCGCGGCGTCGACTGCTGCTCCTCTCCGTTCATTTCCCAGGTGGGTCGCATCGTTACTCGCGTCGTCACTTGGAAAGGGGCGCCTCGCGGATCGGGTGTTCAAGCTGACGACTCTTGTTTTCGCGGTAGCGATAGCCGGGCTGGTGGTATTGATAATTGTTCAGATGGCCAGAGACTCGATGCTTACGTTCGAGAAGTTTGGCCTGAGTTTCATCTGGCGCGAAGTGTGGGACCCGGTGCGCGACGAGTTCGGCGCACTGCCATTTATCTACGGCACCGCAGTGTCTTCGATAATCGGCTTGTTGATTGCCGTGCCTGTGAGCATAGGCATTGCAGTTTTCCTCGTGGAACACGCGCCACGAGTCCTTTCAACGCCCGTCTCGTTTCTGGTGCAGTTGCTTGCGGCCATTCCGTCGGTAGTGTACGGCTTATGGGGCATCTTCGTGCTGGCGCCCTTGCTGCGCGACTCGGTGTATCCGCGAATTCAATCCGCATTGGGCTTTCTTCCCCTGTTTCAGGGGAATCCGAACGGGCTTGGGTTGATGACCGCCGGGATAATCCTTTCGATCATGATCGTGCCTATCGTCACCGCCGTCACGACTGACGTCATGCGAGCAGTTCCCCGAGCGCAGCCTGAAGCATCACTCGCGCTCGGCGCCACGAAGTGGGAGGCAACGCGGGTGGTGCTACAAAACGCGAGATCGGGCATAACCGGCGCTGTGATACTCGGCCTGGGCCGGGCTGTGGGCGAGACGATGGCGGTAACAATGGTCATCGGGAACCGGCCACACATCTCGGCGTCGCTCTTCGATCCTTCCTTCACTATCGCATCAGCCATTGCAAACGAGTTCACCGAAGCCACGACCGAGATTTATCGCCACGCGCTGGTCGAGCTTGGGTTGATCCTGTTCATAATCACCTTCGTGATTAACGCGCTAGCCAGGCTGCTTGTGTGGGGAGTGACGCGCGGACAAGGGAAGGTTGCGCATGCGTAGTCAACGGCGTCGCAAACTGCTGAGCAGTGTGATGACCTTTATGACCGGCCTATTTGCCGCGCTGGTCATCATCGCCCTGATAGTCATCCTCGGTTACATCGCGGTTACCGGCGTGAGCGAATTGAACATCAGTTTCCTGATCAACAGCCCGAAGCCTGTCGGCGAACCGGGCAGCGGAATCGCCAACGCGATCGTCGGCACACTTATCCTGATCGGGATAGCGTCCGCAATTGGGCTACCGGTTGGAATACTGGCCGGGCTTTATCTGGCCGAATTCGCTTCGAGTCGGTTCGGCAACGCGCTGCGCTTCTTGATCGACACACTGACGGGCGTTCCGTCAATCGTCGTCGGCGTGTTTGTATGGACGGTGATGGTCCGTCCGATGGGTCACTTCTCGGCGATGGCTGGCGGTGTATCGCTTGCTATGATAATGATGCCGATAGTCGCGCGCACCACGGAAGAAATGATTCGGCTCGTGCCTCAGAGCATGCGCGAGGCAGCGCTTGCGCTCGGCGCGCCGGTGTGGCGAATGAGCCTGGGAGTAGTGCTGCGGGCAGCAGCAGGCGGCGTTGCAACAGGCGCGATGCTTGCGATCGCTCGCATTGCGGGCGAGACCGCGCCGCTGCTATTCACTGCGCTCAGCTACAATTACATGAGCACGGACATAAATCAGCCGATCGCGTCGCTTACGTATCAAATTTTTTACTATGCAGGGTCACCTTACGAGCAGTGGCACGCGATGGCCTGGGCCGCAACGCTCGTGCTGGTTGCGATGATACTGGCTATCAACGTCGCGGTGAAGTTCCTTGCGAGGAACCGTTATCAATGAGCGCGCTACCAAACAAAAAGCGCGTGCTTCTTCTTTGCACAGGCAATTCGTGCCGCAGCCAGATGGCCGAAGGCTGGTTGCGCGAGCTAGCCGGCGATGAGTTCGAGGTGTCAAGCGCTGGAACCAATCCGACGAGCGTGAATCCGATGGCGGTCCGAGTGATGGCCGAGCTCACAATAGACAGAGCGTCAGATCAACATTTATGCAAAGGCGAAATCTCGCAGGAACAATCGTACGCGCCCCTTATATGGAAAAGGAAACCGTAGACCCCCAGTTCAAAGCCCACAACCAGTCGGGTGAGTTGGCGCCGGAGCTCAAGATGAGCATCGAGAAGCTGAACTTCTACTATGGCCGCGTTCGCGCTTTGAAAGACATATCGCTCGACATTCGCTCGAAACAGGTGACTGCCTTCATCGGGCCGTCAGGCTGCGGTAAGTCAACGCTGATTCGCACCTTGAACCGAATGAACGACGTGATCCCGGGAATTCGCGTCGAGGGTTGCGTGACGTTGGATGGTCAGGATCTGTACGCGCCTGCGACGGACGTGGTGGAGTTGCGCCGCCGCGTGGGGATGGTCTTCCAAAAAGCGAACCCTTTCCCGCGCTCGATCTTTGATAACGTCGCCTATGGCCTTAGAATTAACGGGATGACCCGCTCAAAGGCCGAACTCGCTGAAAAGGTCGAGGCCAGCTTGCGAGCGGCGGTTCTCTGGGACGAGGTGAAAGATCGCTTGAAGGAATCGGCATTCGGGCTGTCGGGCGGACAGCAGCAGAGGGTTTGCATTGCGCGAGCGCTCGCCGTAGAACCCGAGGTGGTTCTGATGGATGAGCCGACTTCGGCGCTTGATCCGATAGCAACGCAAAAGATCGAAGAGCTGATTGCCGACCTCAAGCAGAAGTACACGATTGTGATCGTGACTCACAACATGCAGCAGGCAGCTCGCATCTCGGACCGGACGGCATTCTTTTGGCTGGGAGAGCTGATCGAGTTCAACACAACGGAAAAGATATTCACGAAACCCGAAAAGCGAATGACTGAGGATTACATCACCGGGAGATTTGGATGAATGATGGTCCGTAGTCCGTAGCTCTCTCCACTACGAGCCAGGTCTAAGGACTACGGACCACGGACTACGGACTACTGACTACGGACTATTAGCATGCATAAGCGACTCATCGAAGACAATCTGGACCTGCTGCGAGACAAGCTGCTGATCATGGGCGGCGCCGCCGAAAAAGCAATCATGCTCTCGATGCGGGCGCTCATCGAGCGCGACTCCGACCTTGCTGAGCGCGTTATTCGCGAGGACGACGCGATCGATCAAATGGAGCTGGAGATCGACCAGATGTGCGTCGACGTGCTTGTCCTCAAACAGCCTGCGGCCAGCGATCTGCGTTTCGTCGTATCGGTCGCCCGAGCGGCGCCCACCGTCGAGCGCATAGCCGATCACGCCGTCAACATTGCTAAACACGCGCTCTCGCTTAACAACCAACCGGAGATTGGCGCGCGTATCGAGCTGTCTACCATGGCGAAGGTCGTGCAGGAGATGTTGGTCGATGGGCTGGACGCCTTCACATCAGGCGATCCCGAACGCGCGCAGGCAACCATCTCGCGCGACGATGAAGTGGATGCGCTCTACGACAGACTCTTCGCGCAGATGATTGAGGCAATGACGCGCGACTCATCAACTGTATCGCGCGGCGCCGAGTGGTTGTTTGTGTTGAAGCATCTCGAACGCATAGCCGACTACGTAACCAACATCTGCGAGCAGATCGTCTATATGGCACGCGGACACGTCATCAAACACACTGTATGGTAGCAAGCGATCAGACCCGCCTCCGCACAATAATCATCGTCGAAGATGACGAAGACATCGCCGACTCGATCCGTTACAACCTGGAACGGGAAGGCTTTCGCGCTCGCCTGGCGGCGACGGGCGAAGACGCGCTCAACCTGATACTCGATCGTCCGCCGAATCTTATACTCCTCGATCTCAATCTTCCCCACATGAGCGGCTTCGAGTTGTGCCGCCGCTTGCGCTCTGAAGCGACGACCGCGCAGGTGCCAATACTGATGCTAACGGCGCGCACGGATGAAACAGATAAGGTGCTCGGCTTGAACATTGGCGCCGACGACTACATAACCAAGCCGTTCAGCATGCGCGAGCTTGTCGCGCGAGTTAATGCCGCGCTGCGCCGCGCGGAGGGTTCAGAGGTCAATCGCCCGGTCTTCGACGACGGATCGCTCAGGATCGATCCTTCTACTTTCACGGTGAACTATCGCGGGCGCGATGTGCGGATGACGCGCAAAGAGTTCGCCTTGCTGTCGGAACTCGCGCGCAATCAGGGTCGCGTATTGACGCGCGAGGTGCTGCTCGACCGAGTGTGGGGCGTGAGTTATTACGGTGATTCCCGCACGCTGGACGTTCATATTCGAAGGCTTCGTCAGAAGCTCGACGATCCTTCGGTGATTGAAACAGTAACAGGGATAGGATATAGGTTGGTCGATAGCCGCAAGCAGAACTAATTGGATTCTAGATTTCGGATTTTGGATTGAGGGAACAGCGCCTCCAACGCCACGTTCGACAATCTAAAATCTAAAATCCAAAATCAGTATGAAGGATCTTGCCCGACGAGTCTGGTTGGTGACCTTTGGAGCGCTGCTTATCTTTGTGGTCTACGAGACTATCAAGACAGTGCTGTTCCCACACCTCTCGGCGATCAACTCGCACCTCATCACCGTTATCGTAGTGGCAGTGATGACCTTCTTTGTGTCGCGCTACGCACTCGGCCGTTATGGCGGCGCTCTGGGTGAGATTCAGCGCCAAACTGCGATCACCGAAGAAACGAATCGGCTGTTGGCCGGCGTGCTGGCCACGATGCGCGAGGCCGTCTTGATTGTCGATTCACAGATGCGCGTCGCGCTCTACAACGATGCGGCGGCGCGGATATTCAAGCTCCCGGCGGCGAGTGCGGGTAAGCCGGGCACGCGTCGGCCAACGTCTGAGAGCACAATCGGCGAAAGCTTCAACGGAGAACCGATGCCCGCACGCTCGCAGATTGATCCGGCCTGGGCTTCATCTGGCGTCGTCGACTCGGCTCGCGCGTATCGCTTGACGGACGCGACTCGAGATCCGGCAATCAACAGGGCCTTCGCCCGCGTGATAGAAGACAAGACGCCGGTCGAGTTGCGCGTCGAAATGGCAGACCGCGAACGTCGCAGTTTTCAGTTGAACATCGTGTCGCTTGGCATCGATCTCGCGGTGGGAATCTTCTTCGACATCACTCAACTCGAGAGGCTCGAACGCGTCCGGCGAGAATTCTTCGCCAACCTGTCGCATGAGTTGCGCACTCCGTTGACGGCGATGCTGGCTTGCTCAGAGACCCTACTGAGTGGCGCGATAGATGATCCGGCCAGCCGAACGAGGTTCGTTGAAACTCTCTTCAAACACGCCACGCGGATGAGCGAACTGATCTCGGACATCTCGGATCTCTCAGCTATCGAGTCGGGTCAGGTCGAGCTTACCCTCAAGCCTTTGAGGCTGCGGCCTGTCGTCGCCGATGTTGTTGCTCTACTCGAGTCGCGCAAAGCAGATATCGACATCTCCTTCAGCGCGTCGATTGGCGAGGATGTCTTCGTGCAGGCCGACCGCACGAGGCTGGAACAGATTCTGTACAACTTGATTGACAACGCGGTGAAGTTCAACCGGCCGGGCGGCTCCGTCAGGGTCACGGCGGAAGAACAAGAAGGGGGTGTTGTCGTAAGCGTCGAGGATACAGGCGTCGGAATCGAAGCATCTGATCTGCCCCGCATCTTCGAGCGGCTCTATCGCGGTGACAAATCACGCTCTCGAAAGACGGAGGGCACGGGGCTGGGGCTTGCCATCGTCAAGCATCTGGTACGCGCGCACGGCGGCGAGGTTTCCGTTGTGAGCAAGCTGGGCGCCGGCTCTTGCTTTACATTCGCGATGCCAGTCGCGCCCACCACGGAAAAAGCTGATGCAGGTATTTGCGGCCCTCTGGAATCATTGATAGCCAAGCAGACCAAATGACCGACAAGCACAAAGATGTTGATTCGTACCTCGATTCTCTGAGCGCACACAAAAGACCTCACTTGAACAAGCTGCGCGCTATGATTCGGAAAGCCGTTCCCAAAGCTACAGAGTCAATCAAATACAACCTGCCCTACTACGAAGCCAATGGTATGCTGTGCGCCTTTGCTGCTCAGAAGAACTATTTCAGCTTCTATGGGCCATCCACATCTTCCCGCGAGAGTGAATGGCCCCTTCGCGTTCCCCAGGGAACGCAGGCCAGGTCCATGGTAGTGAAGCGTGTTGAACTTCACGTCAAATGTTGATGAATGTTCTGTGAACCTTTCCGACTCCCAAATAATTCAGCCAAAAGCGCGAGGTTTCTTCGCTAGGACAATTCACACAAAGTTAAGAGTGAGGCCACACCAATCTAACTCTTCGCGCCTATCCTTCATGAAGCTGGACGCCGGCTAAGCGCCCTGAAGCACACCTCGCCGCGGCTGACAGCGCGCGGACTGTGCGAGCAGGACAGGGAGGAATCATGAATACCCGCTATCTAGAAGAGCACGCCGTTGAGACAGCTCAATTCAACCTCACCCGGGTCGATCGGCGCATTGATGAGCACCGCGCACACACCTTGCTGCTGGAACTTAGTTCATCCGCGGCATTGGATCGAATCGACCGAGCAAGGCTCGATGGAGATATTTGCACATTTTGGTCCGTCGAATTCGCGAACGAATCTGAAGAAGAATTTGCGCGGACGCTTGAAGCGCATCGAATCCTCTGGCGGTACAAACCTCGCACGTTTTCCGTCGAATGGGACCAGGAAGGAAACTTTGTGGATAGCTTCACTCCGGGCTTCTATCTACCAGCGCAAAACAGATACCTTGAGGTGGCAGCGCCGGATTGTCGCGTATCCGCCATCGCTCGGAAGGTTCGACTGCTTCGCCAGCAGTACTCCCTCATCAAAATCGATCTGATCTTCTGGCAGGGATCGTCGCAAGCATAGTTGTTCAATCGGGTCAATCAGCTCTGCTCTCTCCCTCTTCCCGGCGTCGCGGCTTTTACAAATATTTAATCCGCTCGTCACGTGAATTTAACGCGCGCGTCATAGCATCCCACTCCGCACTGTGGTAAATTCTTGGCCACTTAATTACCGTTGTGACCTAAGGGGTAACTGAGACCCTAACGCGTTTTCATCAAGACAAACGGAGGTGGAGATGGTTATAGATTTCGTGCCTATTAAGATCACCCGAGCAGATGAGAGCAAAGTGCGGCGGGCATCGGCCAGCAAAGAACGTTATGTTGTGCCTTTCGCGCTGTCCGCTAAGCCGCCTCGAGATTGGGAAGACATTTTTGACGACGTCTGGCGATCTCATCGCAAGGGATCGGCCGCTCCAAAGGCACAAGCCTACGTGAGAAAAAGCGAACTGGTGATCGAGTGTGCTCTCAGCGAAATCAAGCCGGTCTTTCCAAACCTCCGCTCATCGGTGGACGCCGCCAACGAGAAGTACCTGGTGTTCCTGAAACAGAAGGCCGAGAAGGATGAAAAGAAGCGGCGCAAGCGTGAAGAGGAAAAGCTTTTAGAGAGAACAGCGGTGCACGAGGCACTTGAGGGCCTGGACTTCTCGTAGCTCGCATCCGCGCCTTAAGACCATCGGAGCAGCCAGTAACTGGCCACCTGTGCGAACACAGCATAGCCAGCCGGAGATACCGCCTACGGAGAATAGAGTATGGGCACTTTAGTGATTCAAAGGTCGCGTAGGAAATCGCGGGGATCCCTATCCTTCAATTGAATCTTCTTGCGAAGCCGCCCGATCGCCTTGTTCGCCTGATTGTACTTCATCACCGCTTGTTCGATTTGCCTCTGACGCTCGAGCTGGCGCGCATTGCCGCCAATCGTGGAGATGCGCTCGGCATCGTTATAGTCTCGGACCACGCGGCGAATAACCATGGCTCGATTCTCAGCTTTGCGCACCAGCCGTCTAGCTTTCTTCTCTACCTTCTTTGACATCTTTTGCAACCCTGTATGTTCCATTGTGATTCCTGCCATGAAGCAAATCTAAACGAGCAGGGTTATCAGAGTATGAATTCTTGTTGAAATAGTTGTGAACTCTGCGGGTTCGTAAGATGACCTTCCATCGGCAAAGCTTTCACATCTATTTAACGTCACCTTCATAACTCATTAACCGTGCCCTGCTAGACTCCGCCATCTGAATGGCCAGATTGCAAAGCTGAAGCGGCGACACACATACCAATTTTCGCCGTTTCCACCTGGGTTGTCTGCGCAGGCGACTTGAATCGACTAACCAGGCAAACAATTCTCTCAACATGAGCAGGAGGCATAGACTGATGAAGCCAAGAACTACGCATATCCGCCCATTTCTCTACAAGAAACTAGCGAAGACACTAATCGTCTTCTTGCTGCTATCAGGTTTCACCACACCGTGGTCCAAGACCTGGGCGCAGTCGGGTCCGACCGGCACATTGACCGGCGCGGTCACCGACCAAACCGGCGCACTGGTGGCTGGCGCCGCCGTCACTATCACCAACGCCGCGACGAAATCCAGCAGGAGTGTCACCACAGATCATGAAGGGCGATGGAAGGTTACCGCCCTTGATGTTGGCACTTATACTCTCGTTGTTGAGACCACAGGCTTTAAGAAGGCGATTGCTGAGAGAGTCGAGGTCGAAGCGGCAGTCCCGCGAACCGTCGATATCAAGCTTGAGCCCGGCGCGATCCAGGAGGCGGTAAACATTGTTGCCGGGAGCGAGGTGTTGCAGCGCGAGACAGCTACAACCTTCCGTCAGCTCAACTCGCTCGAGCTACAGGAAGTGCCTTCGTCGACGCGCAGCTTTACTCACCTGCTGTCAGCCGAAGCAGGCGTGAGCGCAGACCTTCCGCCAGTGCTCACAAACAGCAATGGCAATCTCTCGCCGTCGGTAAACGGTTTGCGCCCCACGTCAAACAGCCTGCAGTTTAACGGCGTTGACACCACCAACATCACCTCGAACGAAGGCTCGCTTACGGACAACATTTCGCCCGCACCTGAAACGCTTCAGGAGGTCAAGCTGCAGACGAGCCTCTATGACGCCTCAACCGGGCGGAGCGGCGGCGGGAACTTCCAGTTGATAACCAAGTCGGGCGGCAACGACTTCCACGGCTCACTCTACTGGTTCCTTCAAAACGAGAAGTTCAACGCGAACGACTTCTTCTACAACAAAGACGGGATCAACCGGCCGGTGGCGCGCCGCAATGAAGGCGGCTTTGCTATTGGCGGCCCTATCATCAAAGAGCGGTCGTTTTTCTTCGGAAGCTACCAGCGAACGCAGGCCAAGACTGGGTTTGTGCCGACCGCGCAGAGCATCACTCTGCTTCCGCGCGCATTGGATTTAGTCGGAACTGATCGCTCGGCTGCGGCTTTGATCAGTGCTTTCAAGCAACTCAATCCCGGCTTTAACCTCAACGCTTCGCAGGTGTCGAGGTTTGCGCTGAACCTGCTTAACCTCAAGAATCCGGCAACAGGCGGCTTCATCATCCCTGCGCCGAGCAGCCTTCCCGGAGTAAAGGATTTGGTTGACGCCAATGGGGTCCCGCTGGTGGATCTTGAAGGAAATCCGCTCGCGCGCTTGCGTCAGGTCTTTCCCGCTGAGTTCGAGCAAGACCAGTTCACCCTTCGCAACGATACGCAGTTGACGACGGCTAACAAGCTGGCCGTCACATTCTTCTTCTCGAATTTCCCCGGCCTCGATCCCTTTCCGGATCCATCGAGCCTTGCATCCCCGTTTACCCTCGAGCGTAATGACCGCGCGCGGGCGCTTTCCGTTTCTGACATTCACTTGATAAGCAGCCGGGCCGTCAACGAAGCGCGCTTTGGCTATTTCAAGCTGAATAACACGCGGCAGGGCGCCGCGCAGTTTGACGGCATCACAAGTGAGAGCGTGCTTGAGGGGACAGGGGTGCCGATTCAGCAATTCAACCCTTCCGTGCTGTTCGACGACAGCTTGGCCACACGCCGTCTCGGACACTACACGGCCGCTCCGAATTTCAATTTCTCGTTCGGATACCCGAATGACTCCTACAACACGCGCAAGCAGCAGACCTATACGTTAGCGGACATTCTCTCTTACACGCGGGGCGCGCACACGCTGCGACTGGGCGGCGAGTACAAGCGGCACTTCTATGACACGAGTTTGCCGGAAGAGCAGCAGACCGAGTTTGAAAAACAGCGCGGCTTCACGTCGCTGCTTCGAGGGTTGACGACCGAAGGCGATACCCAGTTCGGCATCACCGAAAAGAATTTCCGCATGCACGATTTGAGCTGGTTCGTGGCTGACGACTGGAAAGTCTCGCGCCGTCTGACGCTCAACGCCGGCCTGCGTTGGGACTGGTTCGCTTGGCCCACCGAAAAGAACGGCCGCATCGGCAACGTGGATTTCGAGCAGGTCGGACCGAACCTTTTGCCGAGCGCTTTCATCGTGCCTAAGAATGTAAAGTCCACGGGTTTCGGCGCAATTGACGCAACGGTCGCAACCGCGGTGAAAATCGATAACAACCACACGCTGAAAGGGGAGGACCTGAACAACTTCCAACCGCGATTAGGATTTGCCTGGACCCCATTTGACTCAAGCCGTCTGGTCGTTCGCGGCGGCTACGGAATCTTCTTTGACCGTCCATCTGCGGCGTTCGTCAACACGATCTTTTCAAACTATCCATTCCTGCGCGAGATCGAAGTGACAGCCCCGAGCAACGCCGTTCCTTTCCTGACCGCGTTCTCGCAGCAGAATCCGAACTTGCCGTTTAGCCAGTTCCTGCCGTTCAGGATTATCCTCAGAAGCGGCGTATATGAGATACGCGACAACACCGGCGTGACAAGAGGCGCGGACGGCACGCTCAACGCGAATGATCCTGCCACCGGACAGCCCACCCTCGGTAACATCGCCGAGACGTTCGAGTTTCGGGCGATAGACCGCGGCCTGCGCACGCCTTACATCCAGCAATGGAATCTGGGGTTCCAGCACGAGCTAGCCAAGAATCTGCTCATCGAAGCGCGATACGTTGGGACTAAGGGGACAAAGCTGCTGCAAGCTCTCGCGTTCAATCAGCCATTCGATTTGAATGATCCTTCGACCCCTGACTACATCTATCAGCGTTTCGTTGATGCTTACGTCGCGGCAGGCTCGCCGCGCGGCGCGCTCAATGCCGGAAGCACGGCGCGCGCGCGCGGCCTTGGCAAGGCGTTCGGATTCACGAATCCGCTCAGTGGCCAGATCGACCTGAACTTCTCCCAGCCGGTTGCGCTTGTGAACGGCCAGCCCAACCTCACGCAGCGAGTCATAATACCGTTCGAGGCTCGCGGGGTGAGCCTCGGGTTCAACATACCTGAAGCGCTGCTTCTCACATCAAGTGGCAATTCAACCTATCACGGATTGCAGCTTGGCTTGATGAAAAGGATGTCGAACGGATTGCAGTTCAATGCCGCATACACCTTCTCGAAATCAATGGACACAAGCTCGTCTGATCCCGGCTCGACGGCAGGCGGCGGCAAGCCCGACGTTCCAAACGTCGGATTCGTGCTTCAGGGCAATCAGCGAGACGTTCGCTCGAGCCGTGCGCTTTCGGACTACGATCGGCCGCATCGCGTCTCATTGTCGTTCGTCTACAACATTCCAAGCTTCGGCAGCGATTCGCGCCTGTTCACAGGCTGGCAGATAGCCAGTTTCATTCAGGCGCAGTCCGGCACTCCGTTCAGTATCTTTACATCGGAGCCTGAAGCGCGAACGCTGGGAGATCTGCTCTCTTTGAATCTCGGAGCGGGCGGACTGTACCGGCTAGGCTTTGGGCGTCCTAGCCTCAAACCGGGCACGACACTTGACGATCTCAGGCGGACGGGAGCCGACCCGACTGAGGCTTTCTTCAACAAGGATGTGCTTGCCAGCCCGCTTGGGGGCTTTGGCAACATCGGGCGCAATGTTCTTCGCGGGCCGAATCAGAAGCGATTTGACGTGAGCCTGTCGAAGACGACGAGGATAGTTGAAGACGTTAACATCGAGTTCCGTTGGGAGGTTTTCAACCTCTTCAACAACGTCAACTTCGCGACGCCCAACAACGACCTGCAAGACCGGCTTGATCTCGGAACGATCACAAACACGGTAGGCGGGCCGCGCGTGATGCAGTTTGGGCTGAAGCTCAGGTTTTAGCGAGCCTTAGAACTAAACGGACAGGCCGGTCGGGTTCTCTGACTTTGCTTTGTCTGTATGGGATGGCTCACGCCGAGGCTACTTGAGCGTGAGCCATCCCGATTTGCAATTTGAAACAAGCAGGCCGGCCCCGGTTTGGCGAACAAATGGCATCAGAACCAAGATTCTCATTCAGGCAACTCTCACGCGCAAACAACGATCAAGACGCAAACGTCTACGATGATGGCTACCTGCGCGTAGAGTACGACAACTATTACGTCGCCTGCGGCGGAAAGCGGATTTCGCTTCCGCTCAAAGAGTTTCTGATCTTTTCTCGGCTCGCGTGCAACGCCGATCGCATCGTGCCCTCCGAAGAGATATGGCGTTATGCGTGGGGCGACTCGCCATTCAACTCACTGAGCCTTCGTGTACACATTCATCGCCTGCGACGGACGTTTCAGCCGTTCGGTCTTCGGATAGAGAGCATGGTCGGAGTCGGCTATTGCCTCTCAGTCGAATCACGAGGGTTAGACATTCAAGAATAGATTGCCCGCATACTGGAATATCCGCACGAACCGGTCTTGCTATCGTGTACTAAGCGTCGAGAAAAGCGTCGGCATTCTCTGGTCTTAACCGGGAGCCTTCGATCGAACTGAATCGCAGGAAAAAACCGCGCTCGCGCAAGTGCGAGGGTAGCGGGAAGCTGCGGCTGACGATATTCAAGCAACCTCGTACGCGCACAGTGGTCAGGTTTCAGTAGCGAGCGATCTGGGCCGCGGCTCGCCTTTCATCTTCACAATTGAGAGCCCGCTCGAGCACACATTCCCACAACCTCCCCTCTAACCTGCTGGAGTTCTTCGCTTCCATCAGAAGATTCCCGAGATTGACACGCGTAACGTTTGGAGTTTCATACTACACGCAACGGCCACACTTCGGATTGCCGCGGGATTTCCATACTTCAGGAGACGCCTGGCCTTAGGGCCAACATTAAGGCCCGAACAGGCTGGTGGAGGAAGCGAGGCGTCGCTGCTCAGGCAGTCTCCGCCGCGAATCCTCCGGCCGGTTTGAGTTTAGTTATGCGCGCGCCCATCGTGTGAACTGTTCGCCAGCCGCCCGTCAACGTTCCGATCCCCAATAGCCGCGTGGCAGGCCAGCACAACCCCACAACGGAATTGCGGGAGCGCACCTAGGTTCGCGCGAATATGTCTCGCTCTTCGCCAAGCTCGCGCGCGGCCGGTGTGATTATGGTCTTGCCGTTGATGTAGATCTTCTCGTGCGCCGCCATTGCGAGCTTCACATCCTCCTCACAGACGAAATCGTAGACTCGTCCGTTGCTCGCTCGATTCGTTGACGCCGGCGGCGCAGCTTGCGATGGCGCCTGTTGGTGCGGTCTCTCAAACGAAGTGCCGGCAGGGCTAGGAAGCTGCGACAGCGGTTGCGCGGGTGGCTGAACACGGCGTTCGGCCAGGAACCGATCTACAAGCGCGGCAATTTCGGCGCGATCGACCGTCGCCGCCGGCCGCGCTACTGGCCGCGCCGGCGCGGCTGCGTGATTGATCGGCTTCGTCTCGAACGCGATGCGTTTTATGTCTAGGAGATGGCGCGGCGAGATGTTGTCCGAGGTAACGTTCCCTCCCCACGATCCGCACCCAAGCGTCATCGACGGCTCGAGGTCGGTTGTGAAGCCAATCGCTCCGTGCGTCGAAGGGCTGTTGACCACAACTCGCGACGCGGGCATGCGAATACCGTATTCGCGAGCGGCATCGCGGCTCTCGGTGTGGATCGAAGCGGTGTGACCCATGCCTCCGTATCTGAGTATCTGAGCGCATCGTTCGCAGCCCTGTTCGAAACTATCAACCACGTAGTAAGCAAGTATCGGCGAGAGCTTCTCCATCGACAGCGGATGATCGCGCCCCACGCCGGAAAGCTCGCAGATCAGCACGCGAGTTCCGTCGGGTATCGTGAGCCCGGCCATCTCAGCAATAACCTTCGGGCTCTTGCCGACAATCTTCGGATTGAGTGTGTTAGTGGCCGTCGCGACGACCCGCGTCAATGCGTCCTGTTGTTCCTTGCCCAGGAAGTAAGCGCCCTCGGCAAGCAGCCGCTCTCGCACGTGCGAGTCGACTGCCCGCTCGACGACGATCGCTTGCTCTGACGAGCAGATGGTCCCGTTGTCGAAACACTTGCCGGTAAGAATATCGCGCACAGCTTTCGAGACATTGGCTGAGCGCTCGATCATCGCCGGGACGTTGCCCGGCCCGACGCCGAAGGCAGGCTTGCCGGAAGAGTACGCCGCGCGCACCAGGCCTATTCCGCCCGTTGCAAGTATCACCGCGGTTCGCTTGTGCTTCATCAGCTCCTGTGTGCCTTCGATCGTCGCTACGGTCATGCATCCGATCGCGCCTGCGGGCAAGCCGGCTGCTTCCCCCGCTTCGCGCATCACCCGCGCTGTCTCGTTGATGCAGTTGGTAGCCGACGGATGCGGGCTCAACACCACTGCGTCGCGAGCCTTGATGGCGATCAGGATTTTGAAGATGGCAGTGGAGGTCGGATTGGTCGAAGGAATTATCGCGGCTACCACGCCCCGCGGTGAAGCGACTTCGATTATGCTGTCGGTCTGGCGAACGACGCCGACGGTACGCATCGGCTTGATAAAGTTATAAACCTGTTCGGCTGAGAATCGATTCTTGCTGGCCTTATCTGCCGCTGAACCGTAGCCAGTTTCCAGGTGGGCCATCTCGCCGAGGCGGTAGGCGTCTTCCAGTGCTACGCGGGCCATCGCGCCCACGATCTCGTCAACTTTCTCTTGTGCGAACGCGCCTAGTGTCTTTTGTGCTTCGTGCGCTCGTTCGACAAGCTCTCGCGCCTGCTCGATGGATTTCAGGTCCTTGTCGCTGCTCATGACAACTGCTCAATCAAAGAGTCCGTAGTCCGTCCGTAAGTGTGCAGCCGGCAAATTGCTACGGACTACGGATTTCCTATTTAGCTCGCTCTTTCGAAGGGGTAGGAGAAGACAGCGAGCGCTTGCCGTCCTCTTGCGCGCCAGCCGTCAACTGGCCGCGGGCTTCTCCGCCGAGTTGCGCACCAGGGTTGACGATCCCACTCGATTCCAACACTTGCTCGAGCTCCTTATGGGGACGCGGTATTACATGAACGCTGACCAACTCGCCGACGCGACGGGCCGCAGCCGCTCCCGCGTCGGTCGCCGCCTTTACAGCGCCGACGTCGCCGCGAACCAACACGGTCACGTAGCCGGCCCCGATGTACTCGCGGCCAACAAGTACGACGTTGGCGGCTTTGACCATTGCGTCAGCGGCCTCCACTGCTCCCACGAATCCTTTGGTCTCGATCATTCCTAGTGCTTCGGTATTCATAGATAAGAATCCTCCGAGAATTGCGGCTTTAAATGAGCTTGGGCGCGAGCTTTGGCGAGAGTGCTCACGGAGAGACTGAAACTAACAAAACGTGCACAGTGCGTCAAGCACACCCGAAGTAGCTCGGACTCTAGTCTGTGTTGTCCTTGCTGCGCAGAGCGTCAAGCACACCCGAAGTAGCACGGACTTTAGTCTGTGTTGTCTTTGCTAGTCCCGTCAATAGCATCGCCAACAGACTGAATTCTAGGCTACTTCTAGATAACCATCACAGCGCGATTGCTTGACAGCCTTAACTCCTTGTCTTAAGATGACGATCTACAAATCCCCTTCAAGTTGATGGCAGGAGCTAGAGAGGTCGCTCGGCTAATATGCCGACACTGGGCGAAGAACTGAGACACAAGCGGGAACAGCGCGGTATCACGCTTGCTGAAATAGCGGAAGCGACCCGGATCGGCACGCGCTTTCTGAAAGCCATCGAGACGGACAATTTCTCCATCCTTCCAGGCGGAATCTTCACCCGCTCCTTCATCCGAGCATATGCCAAACACGTCGGCATGAACGAAGACGAAGCGATAGGATTGTATCTCGAACAGGTCGCGGGCCCGACCATTGAGCAACAACAACCAGCAGATCAACCCAACATTCAGACCCCGCCGGCGGAGAAGATAACCAAGCTGGCGCCCACTTCATCCGGTATCGCCAGACCGGCAGCGCCCGTTGCCGCGAGTTCACGCCGCTTCGAGCCGGTCACCTTTCGTCAGTCGCCTGCCCGCACAAGCTGGCCGACGATCGTGATCGGCGCGGGAATTGTGATTTTCATCGTGATCATTGTGATCGCTCTGGTTAAGCAGCTCAATCAAGGGGGAGGTGAAACCGAATCGCAAGCCACTTCTTCTGAGCAAAAGAATGCGCCTTCGAAGCAAGCTCCTCAAACGGGGAAACAGCCGGCGGCTCAACCCGGCTCGCGCTCGTCCGGTGAGCCTGCTTCCCCGCCGCCCGCGGAAACGTCTTCGCCTCCGGCATCGGCGCCGGCTGGCGAGCCGCTCCTCGTCAAGATCGAAGCAGCTACCGGCGATAGTTGGGTCAAATACCAGGTCGATGACGCCAAGCCGACTACTCTGGTATTGAAACGGGGCCAGTCCCAAGACCTTCCTCCGGCCCAAAGCCAGGTCACGCTGAACTACGGCGACCGGACTACGCTCAAGCTAAAGATCAACAACCGCGATGCCAACTTCCCTGCCGACACCCCAAAATTCGCTTCGCAGGTGGTCATCTCCAGGAACAATTTCCGAACGTTCTTTCAATAGAACGCGCCGCGAGATCCTACCGTCCCGAAGAATCTTCAGTGTCTCAAAACACCCGCCTCTATTATGGACGAAAGTGGAGATTCTTTTCAGTGTCGGAGTTTTTCTACCCAGCTCTTAACTAACTGAGGGATCGAATCAGCGGCGGCAGAATCAAAAGCGCGACCGCCCTCAGCGAAATGTGGCGCGTAAATACCATATATGTTTGACCAATCTCTCAGGCTATCAGCCGATCCACCCTCCACCAAGAGAAGGACAGGTTTGCTTTGCCCGTGGAAGAATCCAGCTTCATATGGAAGATTCTTACCCAGCACGTCGGACCCACTTAGACCTACGACAAGAACGATAGCAGCGTCGGCGATCCACATTTTCGCTGAGACTTCATTAAAAATCAGGACCGGGGCCTCTGGCTCTCGTTCGGGGGACGCCTCCAGCGCCATGCATCCGTTAGCAACCAGGTTGTCGCGAACGCTGCGCGCAATTTGCTCGGCACGAGAGTCGCTAGTAAACCGACGGGAGACAAAGATTGGGATCTGGCCGTCCGGTACGCGTTTCTGTTCATGCCGCACCTGGTAGAGAATGTTCTTCGGAACATGGGCAACGACTGCATCGGGAGTACGAGGGTAAACCGAATCAACGCCAGCTATTCCATCGTTCATGTTCACTTTTATCAAATACTCTGGCGGAAGGTCGAGAAGGTCAGTTTCTACTCCTTCAAAAATACCATCACTGTTGCTCCCACCCTTCGGCTCACAGACGGCAACTAGGACAGCGTTACCCGCTGATGCTCCGCCGCGCCTTAAGAGCGTGGATAGTATGTTGAGATTACGGTCAACCAGAATTTGAGTTAGCACCTTCAAAGCTCCAGGCCGGTCGGAATGCTCGATAGATACGGTTTTCGCTCCCTTATAAGGAAATACGAAGCGGAGAAGGCGCTCATCCGTATCGGCTGAAACGACAGCTTTGGTCAAATCAATATTGTTGCTTAGACTCCCATAACGTCGGGCAATCTCTCTCTTCCAGCGGGTGCGCATCAGCCACCCGTGTTCAACCTCGCCTTTATCGGTCCACCTGACATGTCGCTGTGGAAAGTGCTCGATACGAACCCTTTCAAAACCCCGATCTGTGAGTGTCCGCCTTAAGGATTGCGATCGGACCGGGAAAGCTCTTCTGCCCTGCATAGGCTCACATATCAAGGTAATATCATGGAGCGCTCCTCCTTCCATTGTTATTGACTCGGCAAGCGCGATATTGAGATTGCTAACTACATCGACGGCACCAGCGACGACGCCGGGCTGATCCCGGCGACGACACTCAACGCGTATCATCCGATGACGCTGGAAAGGGTCGAGCACTGACACGATGAGATCACCAACCGGGCGTTCCCTTCCTTCAATTAACGATATGTAACATCGCGTATAGGATTGGAAGCCCAGAGGCGCGCGATGCCACCAAGGCAGAGGTAAGTCAGTTCGATCCCGTGGCAGGCTTATTAGATCACCCAGAACTTGCATCTTGAACCTGTAAGTTAAGGGGCCAGCCAACAAATTGTTGCTATTAGATCTGACTTCTGAACTATGGTGGCTCCTTCGAAGGCACTCGATACTACTATTTTGTCAAAAGGATGTCCACTACATAAGCACATTGAACTGAGGCTCCCGTTATACCAAGAGCAAGCATAGACTTCAGCCTATCCGAGATACTCCAGCCATCGACGTATTAAACTGACGTATTCAACCAATGTTATTACTTAATCGGATTGCGAAGCCGCGTTAGCAGCGCCTACCAATCATGATCGGGGTTTGCGACATGACAACTACGTCACAAGTGGCAAGGAATGCGGTAGCGAGAGAGCCTGGAGGCTTAACACCGAAGGACGAAAACTTCATCAGTTAGCCCTCTCCGCAAGTTGTGGTCGTTGCGAGTCGCAGGAGAATGATTGCACCGTTTTTGATTTTACCGAACCTTTTCAAGTCGCCTTAGCGGCTTGCTCGCTACCGCACCTCGATCGCATACACCAGGAACTGCAAATCGCTGGCATAACTCAGCTACATCGGCAGCAACCATTTTGTGAATGGAAGGTCGATCGAGACTATTGCACACTCGGTCAATCAATCCCGCAATAACGGCCATTTCCGGCTCTTTCATGCCCATCGACGTTACTGCCGGTGTGCCTATTCGAACACCACTAGTAACTGATGGCTTACGGGGATCGCCTGGCACCATATTGAAATTGGTGATGATCCCTGCCTGAGCGAGGGCTACCGCGAGATCTTTGCCTGAAAAGGGCCGATCCCGGAAATCCATGATCAGCATATGATTGTCTGTTCCACCACTCACTAACTGATAGCCGAGGTTGATTAACTCAACACCTAGTGCGTTCGCATTGCGAACGACCTGCTCGCCATAGTCCCGAAACTCCCTAGTCGTAGCTTCCTCAAGGGCCACGGCAAGAGCCGCAATAGTATTCATATGTGGGCCACCCTGAAGATGCGGAAAGACGGCCCTATCGATTCGCTTTGCGAGATTGAATTTTGAATCCGCGTGGTATTGCTCCTGATAACGATCCTCAAGGCGGCTTAGTATGAATCCGCCACGAGGACCTCGCATAGTCTTGTGAGCCGTGCTTGTAACCACATCACAAACAGGCACTGGATTTGGATGGGCACCAGCGACTATTAGCCCGCTTACGTGTGCGATATCAGCAACCAAATATGCGCTTACCTCACGCGCGATCTCGGCGGCGCGCTCATAGTCGAAGACGCGAGGATAAGCAGTGCCGCCAACCCAGATTAGCTTCGGCCGCTCACGGAGCGCCGTATCGCGCAGCACGTCGTAGTCAATCATCCCGGTACGGTGATCAACTCCGTATGGGATACGCTGGTAGTCCGTTCCGGAGAAATTGACACCCCACCCGTGCGTTAGATGGCCGCCTTCCGGGACCGACATCCCCATCACCTTGTCTTCCCGCTTGAGAAGCGCGCGATATACTGCTTGATTCGCAGGCGAGCCGGAATAAGGCTGCACATTTGCGTGCTCCGCACCGAAAAGGTCCTTAAGCCGAGTCTTAGCGAGTTCTTCCAACTCGTCTACAATGTCGTTCCCTTCGTAGTAGCGCGCTCCCGGATAACCCTCAGAGTATTTATTGGTAAAGATTGATCCGGTCGCCTCAAGAACTGCTAGGGAAGCAAAGTTTTCGGAGGCAATTAGCTTGAGAGTTGTTAGCTCCTGTCTTTCCTGTCTCATCAACAATTCATAGACTGCAGGATCGACCTGTTTCAGGTGAGCCAGTGGACGACCGTTCGCCATGCCTACTATTCTCTTCGTTTTTGTCGCGGTGTCAATCATAAAACAGCCTCCTAGCTAGGATACCCTGCTGCCGCCAAATAATCCTCTAGAGACATTTAGCCGTCAACTCCGCAGCGGAAAAACCACAACGGGAACTCTGTCACACGCTGCATTGCGGTTTCCGTCATCTCTTTGGATGTCGCAGACTAGCACTTGCAAAGACTGCTGACAAGGGCCAACTTTTGGGGGCTTCAAGGCAATGCACTGTTCTGAGACCCGCTGCTTACGCGAAGTGTTCCACGACCACCGCGGTTCAGACACGAGTCCACAGCGCGGCTGTTACATCTCTAATATCAAGCGATCCCAACCAATCCTCGTGCGCACCACTCCCTTGCCGTCTCGAAAACACTCAGCACGCTGAATTCCAGCCTACACCGTTTCGAGGCGCGCTCGCCGTGATCGCTGTCACCCATAAATGTGATCGCTGACACGTTTTCTCGCGAGCAAATGCCCTTCGCACTTTTCTTGAGTTCCAAGGGGTTGGATTCAAAGCAAACTTCTGGCATGGTTAAAAAGAGAGCGCGCGCTGGACTAGACACCGTCACCATTGCTTTTGCAAACCCTCAAGCAGTGTTGGAGCAAACATTGATCGTCCGCAATCACCCGGAAACTCTTCGCGCCGGTCTTTTGTTTACGGGATACGGTCAGTGTGACGCCGAGCGTGTCCGCGAATTGTTGGAGGATCCTGTGACACTTAACTGACTTTGATGACAAGGAGCACTAGAATGGACTCAAGCAAAACTACGCCAGGACACACTACCAACGGCGAGGAGTGCTTTGTGGTTATGCCGGTACGTGATCCTGACGGCTACGCACCGGGACATTTTAAGCATGTGTTCGATGATATATTCGCACCCGCTTGTGACAAGGCTGGGTTTCGACCGATTCGCGCAGACCAGGTTCGAGCGACAAATCTCATACACCTGGACATTTTGCAAAAGCTAATCGAATCACCAATGGCGTTATGTGACTTAAGCAGTCGGAATCCAAACGTACTCTTCGAGTTGGGGCTCCGACAGGCTTTTGACCAACCAGTAGTCCTGGTTCGGGAAATTGGCACAGATGACATTTTTGATATCGGTCCGCTTCGATATACCGAGTATCACAAAGAGCGTATTTACCATGAGGTACTTGAAGATCGGGAGAAGATCGCAATTGCGATAGGCGCCACGCGCGAAGCATTCGAGAGTGGGCAAGGAGTCAACTCAATCATCAGATTACTGTCGCTCAGTCAACCCGCGAGCTTGGCCGATTTGCAAGAAGCTGACAGGGATCCCCTTCTCCAAATAATACGCGCTGAAATGAGTGAATTGAGATCTGAGTTTAAGGCTGCCTTGAGAATATCTGATGCTTCGCAGCTTGCGTGGGTCGCACGCTCGCTTCGAATCAACGAGGCAGTTGAGGAGATTGCTCGTCGCCAATTGGATAAACTTCAACAGGACTTATCAATTTCAGCGTCACTCGATTCTGAACCCGGGCCTTGGGCAGAGAGGAGAAGGAAGAAATGGGAATTGATTAAAGACGGGATAGGACTTTTAACGACCATGAGGCGAGCCGTAGGAGAAGAGTCAGACCTACTTTCGTCAATCAGCGCTTTAGCGAAGCGTTACAACGATGCCGAAACAGAGTACCTTGATGAAGAGATTGAAAACATAAACCCGAGTTGAGCCACTGAGCAATCTTACCTCACCAGGTTGCATTCGGTTATACTGCAGGGCCTACGATTTGGCTAATGGAAGAAGTATTCGGCCCGGGCGGATTAATCGCCCAACATCATCCCAACTACGAATACCGGCCCGGCCAGGTCGAGATGGCCGAGGCTGTCAACAATATCCTTAAGGACGGCGGCCTCGCCTTGATCGAAGCCGGAACCGGAACCGGCAAAACGCTCGCGTATCTGATACCCGCCATCGCAGCCGGACGCCGTGTGCTTGTGTCAACCGCGACAAAGAACCTCCAAGAGCAACTGCATAAAAAAGACGTTCCCTTTCTTCAACAGATCATCCCGCGTGAGTTCAAAGTCACTTGCATGAAGGGCCGCTCGAATTACGTTTGCCTTCATCGGATGAAGAAGGCCGCCGGCACGCCGATGTTACAAGGACTCGAAGAGATCGATTACTTCGATCAGATTCGGAAATGGGCGGCCGAGAGCAAAACCGGCGACCGTGCCGAGCTAACCGACCTCCCCGAAGACCTTTCATTCTGGCCCCAGATCGACGCGCGAGCCGATACGTGTCTCGGCCAGAAGTGTCCGGACTTTGACGCGTGCTTCATAACGCGAATGCGGCGCGAGGCGATGGAGGCCGACGTGGTGATCGTCAATCATCATCTCTTCTTCGCCGATCTCGCGCTGCGCGGCGGAGACTACGGCTCGGTGCTGCCCGACTACAATACGGTTATCTTCGACGAGGCGCACGAGCTTGAAGACGTTGCCGCTTCTTACTTCGGCACAAGCGTTTCGAACTACCGCGTGAATGACCTCGTCCAAGATGCAAACAAACTCGCGATCAAAGAGCCCGAACAGCAAGGAGAGTTGCTAAAGGCGCTGGCGAGATTGACTCAGCGATCGGATATGTTCTGGCTATCGTTTCGCGGAGGCAGCCTCGACGACGATTCGCCGGAAGGCGGCGGCAATGCTTCGCCATCCAGTGGCCGGTGGCAATCGAACAGAAACACATACCGGCCCCGCGGCTCTTCACTGGATGGACGCTATCCGCTGAGCAGCTCGCGGTTCGCTCGAGTCGATCGCGAAGACAACCTTACACCGACCGCGACCGGTGAAGCTTACATCGCGCTCAGTAATGCCATCGATCGTCTGACAACCATGCTCGGCGTCGTGAAGGACCCGCCGGCGGAACTCGACAACATCGTTCGGCGAGCACAGAGCCTGAAGTTCGATCTTGAGTTCGTCGTGAGCTGCGATCAGCCGGATTTCGTCTACTGGTGCGAAAAACGCGGCCGAGGCGTGTTCATCAATGCGACGCCGATCGACGTGTCCGGCATACTGGAAGAAAACCTCTTCGCCAAGTTGCAAACGGCCGTGCTGACTTCGGCAACGATGACCGCCGGTGCAGCCTTTGATTTCATCCGCGGCCGGCTCGGCATTCGACAAGCTCGTGAGTTGATCGTCGAATCTCATTTCGATTTTAAGAAGCAGGCAGTGCTTTATCTTCCCCGCGGCATGCCCGACCCGCGAAGCCGTGACTTCCTGGACGCGTCGGTGGACGAAATCGTTCGGATTCTGGAAGCGACTCGAGGGCGCGCGTTTGTGCTGTTCACGAGCCTGGCTTCGATGCGCGAGACGCACGAGCGAGTGCGCGACTTGATCGACTATCCAACTTTCATTCAAGGCCAGGGTTCAAAGACAGGTCTGCTCGATCGCTTTCGAAAGACTGAAGGGGCGGTGTTGTTTGCGACCTCTTCGTTCTGGCAAGGCGTTGACGTTCAGGGCGAAGCGCTCTCCTGCGTGATCATCTCGAAGCTGCCGTTCGCGGTCCCCAGTGATCCGGTCGTCGCCGCTCGCCAGAAATACATCGACGATCAAGGCGGCAATTCGTTTTATCAATACTCGGTGCCTCAAGCAGCGATCACCTTGAAGCAAGGTTTGGGCAGACTGATTCGTTCAACTAGCGACAAAGGTGTCCTTTCGATATTGGACCCGCGAGTGAAGACGAAGTCCTACGGAAGGGTTTTTCTCCAAAGCATTCCTCAATGCCGCGTGACTTCAAGCATCGAGGAAGCAGCGGCGATCTTCACGGATCATACCTAGAGGAGCGTGTAACAGACATTTCGCAGTGAAGACGTGTATCCGCGCAAATCCGCCGGATCAGTGTCATCCGTGGTCTATGCGGCACTAGCAAACCGATTCTTCCGAACGGATAGACCACCGATGAAACGGATTCGACGGATTTGCGCGGATCTCTTATCGGTCACCAGTTGAAGACGGACTACGCCGCCGCCATCACCGCCTACCGGGAGGCGTTCGAGCTGTGGCGCACCTTGTCGGTCGAGAGCGTGGACGTGGCCACCGCCCTGAACGACCTCGCGGGTGCCGAGCAACTCTGCCGCGATCTTGAGGCGGCGGAGCGAGATTATCGCGAGGCGCTACGAGTCGCCCGCGCGGTCGGTTACGTCGAGGGAGTGGCCGACTTCACTGGCAGTCTGGCTGCGCTGGCGCTGGATCGGGAAGACTGGACGGGGGCCGAGACCTTGGCCCGCGAGGCACTGCCCTTGTCCGAAAAGTTGGGCCGCCAGGAACTGATTGCCCTCGACAGTAGACGCCTCGCCCAAGCGCTGGTGCGGCAGGGCAAGCCCGCCGAAGCCCTTCCCCACGCCCAGCGGGCGGTGGCAATCTTCACGCGGCTCGGCTCGCCCGAGCTCGAAGACGCCCGCGAGATCCTGCAAGAGTGCCAGTCTTGACCGTCCGAAGAAAATCAGGAGTTGGAACCCTGTCGCAGGGGCCGGAATCGGGTCAGCAACGCTACGCGAGCGCTACGATTGCAGTTTAGAACCGGCTTCGGGAAGCGAGGCATTGAAGGCGTTTTGGACTCTGCGGCCCTGCCTACCTCTTGACGAGCACCACTGGCGATTGTTCCGCCGCAGACACAGACTAAAAAAGTCTGTGCTACAAAGGACCGGCACGAGAACCCGGCCTCCCAACAACGATCGATGAAATGATCGAGCAACTGGGCTACATCATATCGAGAGAGAGAGTAACAACGTTGCACGGGTAATTCACTTTCTTGGGAGCACGAACAGTTTCAACGACGCCCCAAGTTGCCCCTCGAATGCTGTTCGCGCGCTCAACGTGCTTTGAAGAGTTTCGCAAGGAAATTCCATTGCAACCCGGCGCAAGGGATGATAGGTTATGCACCGCTACGCCAAATTTCAGCCTGTTAAGTATCCTCGGCAGGCTCTAACGTGAGTTTAATCGTCTGTTAGCACCTCCTTCTGCTGAAGCAGATTTCGGCTCGAACGATGGTTTAATTGCTAAAGGAGACACGATGGCAATAAAGAAGCAGCCACTTGTTTTGGGTGACCAAAGTCGCAAGTGTCAACCGCGTCTTCGGATGATCGCCAACGGGAGCGATAAGGTTAACACGGTAAGAGCCGAGCAATGTTCGTCGCTCTCGGTAACGAACTCCAAGCTTCTCAAAGAGATTCCCCTCCTGCGCGGCGAGGATGCGGTCCCATTGAAAAGGATCGAGCTTCCAAAAAGCGTCATGCCCAAGACACAAAAGCAGGTGCCCGCGGATATTCTCGCCAATGTCTTCATCGAAACACTCGATGCCACGGCGCCGCAGAAACGAAAGTTTCCCGGAGAGCGGGCGCGGAAATCGAATCTGGTGACCGCTCAGGTTCCTCTCAACAAGATCAAGGAGATTGCCGCCAGGGACAACGTTACTTACATAGAGCTGGGCGAACGGCTCGCCGCACCCACGCCAACAGTCTCCGCCAAATCAGTCGCGGCGCCCTCCCAATCCCTGCGCCGATTCGGCACCGCACAGCAAAGGAAGAACGCTGAGAATGTGCTGATAGGAATCATAGACGTGCAGGGCTTCGACTTCTCACATCCCGATTTTCTTGATGCCGGCGGGCAGACCAGGTTCGTACGGATCTGGGATCAAGGAGGCTCGACCCGCCCGCACCCAAAAGGCGTCAAGCAATTCGCTTACGGATCGGAATTTCGTCGAGAGCATCTGAATGCCGCGATTGCGGCCGCGCCCAAACTCAAGCTTCCTCCTTTTGAGTTAGAACCGCAGTCACAGATGGCGGTTGGCTCGCACGGCACACACGTGGCTAGCATTGCTGCCGGCAATCGCGGCGTCTGCCCTGAGGCTATGATCGCCGGTGTGGTCATATCGCTTCCGGCGGCAGATCAGGACCGGCGTAAATCCTTTTACGATTCGACGCGCATTGCCGACGCCGTTGATTATCTCGTCAACCTCACGGCCGAGTTCTCCGCCAAACGGAAGGAGCCTGTGCGCCTGTCGGTCAACATCAGTCTGGGCACCAATGGACACGCGCACGATGGTTCGAGTGCGATCTCGCGCTGGATTGACGCCGCGATGTCCCTTCCGGGTCGCTGTGTTTGTGTTGCCGCGGGCAACGCCGGACAAGAAGTCGCCGCCTTTGAAGGCGACAGCGGATTCGTCATGGGCCGTATCCACACCAGTGGCGGCGTCCCCGCACGCGATCTGGTGAAAGACATCGAGTGGCTAGTGGTGGGCAACGGGATCGCGGATGTTTCCGAGAACGAGCTGGAGATTTGGTACAGCCCGCAGGACCGCTTCGCTGTGATGGTTCGTCCGCCCAATTCGACGCAATGGATCGGCCCGGTTGAGCCCCGCCAGTTTATCGAGAATCGGCAACTCAAGGACGGGAGTTTTCTGAGCATCTACAATGAGCTTTACTATCCGGCGAACGGGGCCAACTACATTTCGATCTACCTTTCGCCGCTGCTTTCCGAGAAGGGAATCGTCGGAGTGCAGGCCGGACGCTGGACGGTACGCTTGCTCGGGCGCGAGGTGCGCGACGGCCGCTATCACGCATGGATCGAACGTGACGACCCGCGCCCTCAGGGCCGGTTGGGCGAGCGGGAGATGTGGCGATTCCCCTCCTTCTTTTCCGAAGCGTCGAATGTTGACAACTCATCGGTCAGCTCGCTGGCCTGCGGCAACCGCGTTATCGGTGTGGCCAACCTGGATGACGCGGCCGAGCGCATCCACATCACAAGCAGTCAGGGGCCAACTCGGGACGAGCGAAACAAGCCGGACACGGCGGCTCCAGGCACGAATATCCCCGCAGCCAAGGGTTTCGCCGGGCCTGATGACCTGTGGATCTCGATGACCGGCACCAGCATGGCCAGTCCTTTCGTAGCCGGCGTCGCCGGACTGATGCTGGGCGTTGAGCCGAAACTCACCGCGGCGCAACTCGAAGGCATCATCATCCGCACCGCCCGCCCTCTGCCCGGGGCAAGCTTCAAATGGCTTAATGATTCGGGCTTCGGAAGGATTGATCCCGATGCTTGCCTGGCAGAAGCGGCGATGATCAATCAACGGGAGGACAAAACAAAATGAAGCTGACCGTCTTTCAATCCGACAAGGGGGACTGCCTTCTGCTGACAGGCGCGGACGGGCGACGGATGCTGGTCGACGGCGGAATGCGTGCCTCTTATTCAGAGCACGTCGCGCCCGCGACGGGCAAGCTGCGCGACAACGGCGAGAACATCGACGTCGTTTACGTCTCGCACATCGATCAGGATCACATATCGGGCGTGCTGCAAATGATGGACGACGAAGTTGCCTGGCGCATTCATGATTTCCAGGTGACTAACGACAACCCCAATCATAAGGAGCCCGATTCCCCACGCCCGCCGAAGGTCGCCCAGATTTGGCATAACGCCTTTCACGACCAGATCAAAGACAATGCCGGTGAGATCGAGGAAATGCTGGCGGCTTCGGCGGCTATCCTCTCAGGCGCTGGGAGAGAGTCCGTCAGAGAGCTTGCGTCGGCGCAGGACGAGCTGGTGACAAGCATCGCCGAGGCGATCAAGCTGACCAAGCGCGTCAGCCCGGCTCAACTCGGCATCAAACTGAATGTCCCGGCCAAGGGAAAGCTGATGCTGGTACGCCCCTCAACCACCGCCGCCATCAAACTCGGCGGCATGCGGTTCTCCATCATCGGGCCATTCTCCGCGGACCTGACGAAGCTGAGAGCGGAATGGAACAAGTGGCTGACCGATAATAAACCGCAGCTAAAATCCATACAGGCAGCGGCCAAAAAAGACGAGGCCAGTTTTGGCGCCGCCGAGATCGACGACCTCCTTCTGCCGAAGCTCGCGCAGGCGGAGCAGATGAGCGCGCTCTTGACGCCGGACGACTTGGCAACGGCGTTCAAACTCGGCGAGCGCGAGAATGTTACAACTCCGAATCTCGCCTCGCTGATGTTCTTCGTCGAAGAGAATGGAAAGACGCTGCTTCTGACAGGCGACGGTCACCATTTAGATATCTTGAAGGGTCTCAAACACATCAAGAAGCTGAACGGTTCGGGGGGTATCCACGTTAATGTTCTGAAGGTCCAGCATCACGGCAGCGAGCACAACCTTAATGAAGCCTTCTGTCGAGCCGTCACCGCCGACCACTATGTTTTTTGCGGAAACGGTAAACATGAGAATCCTGACTTGCAAGTGATTGAAGCGATCGCGGATTCGCGCATCAGCACTGGCGCGAAGCTCAGCTCAAACCCTCAAGTGGGCAACCCGTTCAAGTTTTCGGTGAACAGCAGTTCAACCGTAACGAAAAACGCCGAGGCTAAGGCGCACATGAAGAAGGTTGAAAAACTCTTCAGCAACCTCGCCAACAAGAGCAATGGAAAGATGAGCTTTTTCTTTCTCAAAGGTTCGAGCTTCGAGGTTCAGATATGAGACCTGCGCCGGCTCACCAAGCCGCATAGAGGTGTTGGTTTCATCGCACAAAGGGAATCCGTCTATGAGCGCGCCAAAGAGAAGGTCAATATCCTCACCTGTGCCCATTCCGCGCTTCAGCGTGTCAGCGGCATTTTTATTTTCCTTCAACCTCGCGAGGTCATCGCCGGTCAGACCAGACGCATCGTCATTGATGTTCTTGATTTTGGTCCCGCAAAAGTCGAAGAGCCGTTCCAGCTTTTGGTCCGGCGTTGAGGCGTTGGCAATCGTCGCCTGAGCCGCTCGTCTTATGTCGTCATTCACCTTCATCTTTGACGTGTATTCATCGTAAACACTCTTATTGAAATCAACTGACATCGAGTATCGCGACGGCTGGTAAAAGGCGGGCATCCAGGAGCGCACCTGGTCCTCGGGAGGCATGTGAGGCTCATAGTGAAACCCGTGCACGTTGGTCATCGAATCGCTGAAACGTTTGTCCTTCTCCATCACCATCGGCGTGGATGCCATATTAAACGGCTTGGCGCGAAAGCCCAGAAATATCTCGGAGGAGGTCTTCAGGGTATACTTAACGAGTTGAATCGGAATGTCTCTCTGAAAGCTCAGACGCGCGAAGTAGCCCGAGGAATCGTGTCTCACTTCGCGCCAGCGATACTCAATTATCACACCCGGTTCCACAGCCGGCATCGCAAATGTCTTTGCATTTATCTTGACGCGGCGAAGCTTAACAAGCGTGCTGTCGAAGATGGCTTCGTTCTTCAGCTCTACTATCGTGCCGTCGGCTTTGATGGTGCGTCCGGCGATGTCCTCGATTGTTCTTCGAAGAGTAAAGGAGTTCTATTTTGCTGCGCAGTTCTTTGCCGCGCTCTGTGAATATCTTTATGCGGACGTAGTTCGCAAACACGGTCTTGCCGGGGCTGAAGTCCACTTGCACGTCCCAGAATATCGCTTCTGCGTCCGCGTCTGGTTCCACGACCGGCGCTTTCAAGGCGAGATGGGCCGGGTCAACGGGTTTCCAGTCAATGGGTCTCCGGTCATCGCCGGCGAGCGCCGGGACGGCTGCGAGCAGGAAACAAACGAGAGTAAAGAACACGCGTGCACGTACACGATGTGACGTCATCGAGGCTCCTCCTCTTCAATATTCAAGTATGCTAGAACCGATCTCTGACCTGAGCGCGATGTGAAAGGAACAACTGTACCAAAAGGACTCGGGGAGTTGTGATTATATTCATAGCGAGGCTGAGTTGTAAACAAGTAATTGTCGAGAGGAGAGAAACGTCATACTATCGTGCGAAACACAAGCAACCCTGAGAAAAGGACTTAGGAATATGGCAAAGAGGATCAACCCGGGAATGTTCACGAAAGCCAACGTCGAGTTGTTGGGATCAGGTCCATCGGCGCGGACCGAATGACTGTTGGCCATGGAATGGACCCACGGCGCGGGCGACCGTCTCTTGGATATTTGGCGTTCGAGGCTGTGGTTATGTTATGACTCAGCGTTTCGTGTACATCACCGTAAACTCTCTGCCCGAGAGCGAGCACGGCATCAAGGTGCGACCCGCGCCTGACTACACACTGGGCGAGATGTGCTGCAACCCTAAGCACATCGTCGAGCTTAGACGTGGGAGATCAAGGCCGACACACTGAAACGTCGGTCGCGGCTTGGATCGACATCGGGCTGGCCCTTACTTCTGAAACACCTTATCAACGGGGATCACCTCAACCTTCGTCGGATTGAAATTCAGCTTGTAGCTCTCGATGATCTTGTCTTCATCCAGGATTTCTTTCGGAGGCAGTGACGTGTAGCTGATCGGCGAAGGCTTGCCCTCGACCGCCGCTTGCTTGAACGCTTCGGCGTCTTTCGTCACCACCGCGATCTTAACGTTGTCCGCTTGCAGGTGTTTCTTGATCGCTCGATTCGCATCTTCGAGCTTTAGCTTCGCAAGCTGATCGCGCACATAATCGGTGAAGCCGGGTATGCCGTAGTACTTGCTGTCAATCGCGTAGCCCAACTGCGCGTTCTGTGTCTTCGTCAGAGCGTTCACGTTCTTGGTCAGAAACCGCCGCGTCGCCTCGAAGTCCTCTTGTGACATTCCACTTTGCACAAGTTTGTTCAGCTCATACAACGCGGCGCGCAATGAGAACACTCCGTTCTTAGGCTCGACCGGTCGAATCCACACCTGGAAGATCTGCTGGCGCCGGCCGAGGTTCGGGTCAGGCTCGAACTGAAACATCCCGCGAGGAAAGTATTCGATATAAGCATAGTCGCCATAGTTCAGCCCGCGAATCTGTCTGAGCCGCTTATAGAGGTAGCTGTTGCTCGATCGGTGCTGGCCGAAATACGACTGTACCAGTAACAGCGCGGGCCAGTCCGGATCGGACCGCGTGACCGAGATCGGAAAGCCGAATGATATCGCGGTGCCCGGCGTGTCCTTCTGAATGATTTGCATCTCGAGGCCGCTGATTTTCTCAGGTTGAGCCAGCGTGGGCTTCGACGCCGCGCCCGCCGGGAGCTTTGCGGCGACGTCCGATTGAATTTTCTCTTCGAAGCCCTTCGGATAACCGCCCGCCAGCCCGAGAACGAAGTTGTCCCGCCTGTAGTTGTCCCGGTAGAACCTCTTCAAATCGTCGATCGTCAGTTTCTCGAGCGACTCGACCGTCCCGACGTTTTGATGCCCATACGCGTGACCATTGTAAATCGAAACGTACAGCGCTTCCTTGCCGAGCTCCTCATCATTGTTGCCGCGAAGGCTCTCTTTCAAAAAGTTGATCGCGTCGGTGCGAAGGCGAGTGAAGTCATCCGAGCGAAAGCCCGGATCGAGCAACATGCCCGAGATGATTTGATAGTACTTTTGAAGATTGTCGGCATGCGTCGTGCCAACGAAGACCGTCATCTCTTTGTCTACTTGCGAGCCGAAGCCGGTTGCCATCGGGTACATAGCCTCAGAGATTTGTTCGTAGCTCATCGCGCGGCTGCCGCCATCCGAGATCATCGCGGCGGTCAAAGCGGCCACTCCCTCTTTGCCTTTGGGGTCCGACGCCGAACCGGCATTGAACAGCAAACGAAAGCTCACCAGAGGTGAAGAGTTGGGCAGGAGCACTGATGCCATGCTTGAGGAAGCCTTTCCGGCCCGCGCGAGGCCCATACCCGGCGCGGCGACCGCCAGGATCAACGTGACTGCAATCAGCGCCAGCCGGCTACTTGCTCGCATTTTGTTTCTCCTTGTGCGCGAGAACCACCGTCGTGCGCTTCGTCTCGACGAAGTACTTGCGGGCCATCTGCTGAATGTCTTGTGGCGTGATCGAAGCGTACAAATCGTAAAGCTTGTTCAAGGTTTCCGGCGTGCGCTTCAGTGAAATGTACGGAGCAAGGTTGGCGGCTAGCGCTTCGGAGTTATCCAGACTCAGCGCGAAGCCGTACTTCAGATTCGACTTCACCGCGTTCAATTTGTCGGCCGCGACCGGCGTCGTCCTGTACGAGTCAAACGCCTTGATCAGCTCCGCCTTCGTGTACTCGATGTCCTTCGGGTCTTTGACACGAGCCACAACCGTCAATAGGTAAGGATCGCGATGGTCTTCAAAATCGGCGAAGATCGTGTCAACCCTCTGCTCCTTGATGACCAGCTTCTGATAGAGATCCGAGGTCTGCGAGAAACCGAGGCTGCTGATCAGGTCAAGCGCGGGCTTGTCCTTCTGATCATCAGAGTAGGCCGGACCTTTGAACGAGACTGCGACCCACGGCAGCGTTGGCGTGGGCCAGGCAACTTCGGTGGATAGCGGGGCGGTCTGTTCAGCCTCAGTTGGGATCTCCGGTGTGTAGTTGCCGCGCTTCCAGCCGGCCCAATACTTGTTGACCATTTGCAAAACGGCGTCGTGCTTAACGTCACCGGCGACGATGATGGTCACGTATTCGGGCCGATAGTAGCGCTTGAAGAACTCGAGGCTGTAGTCGTACATATTCGGCATGTTCTCGACGTCGCGCAGGAAGCCCATCGTAGTATGCTGATAGGTGTGAGATTTGAAAGCGATCTCGCGAAGCGCCTCGTAGATCTTGCGCACCGGACTGGAAGCGTTCTTGTTATACTCGCCCAGCACCGCTCGGGTTTCGGTCTTGAAGAGATCCACGGGCACCTTCAGATTCTGAAAGCGGTCGGCTTCGAGCATCATTATTTGATCGAGGTCTTCCTTCGAGAATACAGTGTGATAGACAGTGCGGTCGTCGCTGGTGTAGGCATTCGAATCCGCGCCGGCGTTCTTCAGCGCTTCGTTGTATGCGTCAGCCGAGAACTTCTCCGTGCCGCGAAACATCAGATGCTCGAACAAGTGAGCGAAGCCCGACTTGCCAGGTTCGACCTCATTGCGCGAGCCGGTGTTCACGGCTATGTAGAGCGCGACGATGTTCGGGTAATCGGTCGGAATGGTGATGACCCGCAACCCGTTAGGCAGATCGTCGGTGAAGTATTTGTACGGGAAAATCTTGTTCTGAGCTGGCGTGGTCAATGGCATAACGATACTCAAGAGAAGAAGCGATGCTTTGAACAATCTCATTTCAGCTTACCTCGATTGTGGATGATTTGATTATCGTTTGGCGGTGAGGGAGTCCGCAAGGCGGCGACGTAGATCGGAAAACGCCCAGAGATGTGAAGTGGGAAGTCGGCGATCCGACGGGGTCGCAAGCCCGCGTATGCGGGCGATAGCGTGTAGCCCAGGGCAAGTCTGCGCAGCCCTGGGAGCTGGCGAGTGGTGCCCCCGTCCGTCCACCCAAATCGCACAAGCCCGCGTAGCGGGCGACAGCGTGTAGCCCAGGGCAAGTCTGCGCAGCCCTGGGAATCGGCCACGCGGCTATGCGGCAAGCCCGCGTAGCGGGCGACAGCGGTAGAGTCCCTCAAGGAGGACGGGTGGCTTCTACGGCGAGCTACAAACAACGCTCTCCGACCACCGGCTCGCGCGTTGGCGAGTAACATCCGAATCAGCCGCTGAGCTTAGGCTGAACCTTTCTTCGCCGAAGACATCTCAAGGACACGCTCTCGCCCGCGTACGCGGCCTGTGCCCCGTCCGCTGTGCCGCTAGATGCGCGGCTCTGACGGCACGAGCGCGAAATCGGGATTGTTCTTGCGGCGCCAGATGAAACCGTCGAGGACGTAGTGAACCAGTTGAGGAAGCGCGAGCAGAGGCACGAGCACCAGCTTGAATGTTCCTATCTCCCACGGCGAGCCGAAGAGCCAGCTTCGGCCTTGCCACACGCCGCGATCCCAGAACATCTCCTCGATGTAAGCGATCGCCCATAGCGAGACAAGAAACACCGCCGGACCCTTCGCAAAGATCCGATAG